>JAJDZH010000256.1 GCA_022824725.1 Thermoanaerobaculia bacterium
GGCCGCCGCCGTGCCGGCGGGCTGGGCCGCCATCAGTGCTTCGACCTCGGCCATCGACGGGATTCCCTTGCGGTTGCCCAGCACGGTGCAGTGCAGGGCCGCCACGGCCGACGAGAACGACGCGCAGCGCTCGAGGCCCCAGCCCCTGGCCAGGCCCACCAGGTAGGCGCCGTGAAACGTGTCGCCGGCGCCCGTCGTGTCGACGACGTCGACCTCGAACGCGGGTGTGTGGAACTCGCTGTCACGCGTCCCGGTTCCACGGGCGCCAGTTCCTCGTGAGACTGTGTAGCAGCCCTTCGCGCCTTCTGTCTGCACCACCACCCGGGGTCCGAGGCCGAGGGTGGCGCGGCCCGCCCGCCACACGTCTTCCTCGCCGGTCAGCATGGGCGCGAAGCCCGAGCCGCAGATCAGGACATCGGTCTCCGCCACGAGCGCCCGGGCCGGTTCGAGGACCTCGTGGCTGGTGGCGGCCGCGTCCAGCACGACCGTGCCGCCCGCCTCCTTCATCCAGCGCGCTGCCGCGAGCGCGGCCGAGCCGTGACTGCCGTCGAGGTGGAGGATTCGAGCGGACTCGATGTAGGCGCGGTCGAGTTCCGAGGGGTCCACGGGCCGCGAGAGGAAGCCGCGCCGGAACGAGAACACCCGCTCGCCGGTCGCGGCGTCGACGTAGACGACGACGACATGGTCCTCCGGTCCCTCCCGCGGCACGAGCCGGCTCGTATCGACGCCCGCTTTCTCGAGCGATCGCCGCCGGTGCTCGCCGAGATCGTCGTCGCCCACCGTGTCGACGAAACCGGTACGGAGCCCGAACGTCGAGGCGACGAAACAGGCCGTGCCGGCGGGCCCGCCGTCGGCGAGCGTGAAGTCGAGAAGGCCGCGCGGATCTTCCCAGGCCGGCATGCGGTCGACCCGCAGCACGACATCGACGATGGCGAGGCCGAGGCCTACGACGTCCAAGCGAGCTAGCCGGCCCGCTTCGGGCGCGCTTCGACCGAGGTGGACTTGCGTTCGAGACGACGGAGTTCCTTCTCGATGCGGCTGCGGACGTCGGGAGTGGCGAAAGCGAGCAGTGCCACGTAGAAACCGCAGAGGCTCTTCAGCCGGTAGACCTCATCGTCGAGGATGCCGAAGGCCCACTGGTCGAGGGCGAGTTCCCAGCCCACGTAGAGCTGTGTCTCGAGGAACGGCTGGCCGACCGAAGTTCTCAGTTGACCGCGGTCGAGGGCGTCGCCGACCGCCGTGTGAATCGCTCCCTTGAGCGATTGCAGGCGCCGGCCCTCGTCCTGCTGGACCAGCCGCGCCCAGTGGCCGGTGCTGAAGTCGGCCACGATGAGCGGCCGCAGCAGGTCGCCGTTGTCGATCATGTAGCTGAGCAGACCCTCCATCGCTCTCGCCGCCCGTCGCAGCGGATCGCGAGTGGTGCGGGCGTCGGGGGCCGGCTCATCGAGGCGCTGTACCGAGTCCCGGATCAACGCCTGCAGGATCTCCTCGCGGGATCCGAGCAGGTTGTACAGCGTGGTCACGCTCAAACCGGCGTTGCGGGCCAGCTTCCGCATCGAAAGGCCGTCGGGCCCGGACTCCTTCAGCAGCGTGCGAGCGGACTCGAGGATGCGCTGCCGGCGCGCCGCTACGTTCGCTTCGCGCCGGCCTGTAGTCCGCGTGGCTGTGGGACCGTTGGCATCGCGACTCATCATGACCTGGGGACCGGCAAGGATCATACGCGGGAGGGAACCCGCTCGAAGATGGTACATTGTTTCAAGTTTGAGCGGGTGCGCCAGTGCCATTGCCGGCTTCCGGGAAGGCGCGCAGCGAAAGCGGCGACCTCTACCAGTTACGGCCGACCGGCAGGGCGGGCAGACCAGGGAGAACGACAAGTGACCGAAATCAACGTGGCCGACCTCGAACCGGTGGGGGAGTTCGGCTCGAAGGCCTGGTGCGAGGCTTGCGCCGAGTACGGCGTGCAACTCCTGGAAGAAGGAGATCTGCCGGCGGACACCGCGTGGGGATTCACCGAGATCTACACCCACGCGCCGGAGCGGTTGCTCGAGGGCGGCCGAGAGATGTCGGCGTACTTCATCATGGTCAAGGACGGCCGGATCACCGGCGGCGACGGCGCCCCCGAAGAGTGCCGCGCGCTGCCGGGCTTCCACATCGCGATGCCCTGGGCCTCGATCTGCAACCAGTCGCGCACGAAGTACGGCCGCGAGGGCCAGATGCGGCGGTCGGCCCAGGAGAAGGTCATGTTCCAGCAGATCGAGGAGTACGTCGGGCGGCCGAATCCCCTCGGGCTGGGCGGCGGCCCCAAGCACGTCTGGCCGCGCGAAGTCGGCATGGCGCTGGGCAAGGGCATGGAAGAAGGCGGCGGCCTCCACAACATCGCGGCGAGCCTGCAGACGTCCTCGCCCGAGTTCGCGGACTTTCCCACGACCGACATGGCCGTCCCGGACTTCGAGGCGATGACGGACGAGCAGAAGCGACGCTTCCTGGCGCTCCTCGGCCTCTGAAGACACTGGGTGCGCCGGCGTCCCCGCCGGCATCCGGCCCACTGGGTGCGCCGGCGCCCTCGCCGGCATCCGGCCCAATGGGTGCGCCGGCGCCCTCGCCGGCATCCGGCTCACTGGGTGCGCCGGCGCCCTCGCCGGCATCCGGCGCGAAGCGCCGGCCTCCGGAACTCCGCCGCCGCCGAACCGTTCGGCCCTACCTGCCGTCCAGCGAAAACCGCACAGCCGTCCGGTAAGTAGCCCCCACCGCTTCACCGTCCTCCACGGCCGGCCGGAAGACGGCACGCCACATCGCCGCGACGGCGTTCTCGGTCAGTCCATGCGGCAAGCTCTCCAGCACCTCGACGCCGACGACGCAACCTTCGCCGTCGATGTTGACGCCGAGGCCCACCACGCCCTCGACGCCGGCTTCTATCGCTTCGTCGGTGTACTCGTGGGCCACCCGGTAGATCATCTCGCCCGGCCTGCGGTCCGGGTTGGCGACAGCGGCGGCCCCGTCTGCCGCGACCCGCGAGTGGCAGACCAGGATCCGGGCCCGGTCCGGGACCGGACCCTCCGGCGAGATGCCCAGGATGCTCCTCGCCTCGGCGACGCCTTCCTCCGGGCGGCCGGAATCCACCAGCAGCCGCGCGAGGCTGTAGCGCGGCGCCGCGGACGCCTCGTCGTCCATCACCGCGATCACGCGGCGGAAGGCATCCTCGGCCTCGATCACGTCCTGCTCCGTGCGGTCGGGCTTGTCGAAGAGGGCGACGCCGAGCGCGTTGTAGGCCCGCGTTCGCAGGCGGATGTCGTTCCCGGACCTCGCGCCGGAGCCGCGATTGGTCAGTTCCAGCGCCCGGCGCGCGGCATTGGCCATCTGTTCGAGCTCGGACCGCTGGTAGTGGGCAGCCGCCTCGGCGAGCCATTGCTCCGGCGTCTCCGGCAGGGATGGCGCTTCGGTGACCACGGCGGGCGCCTCCGGTGCGGCCGGTGCGTTGCCGGCGTCCAGGTCGAACGTGACGACGGAAGTCGTCGCGGCGAGGTCGTCGCGCACGCCGACCGCGACGCGATGCGGCCCGGGCGCGGTGACCACGTCTACCGCGAACGGCCACGAGAGTTCCCGGGCGTCCTCGATCTCCCCCTCCTGCACCAGGACGGGCACGGGATGCTCCGTGACTTCTGAAAGGCGCGCCTCCCCGTCCATCACCTGGACCCACAGGCGGACCCTCGCCTCGTGACCGTCGGCGGCCGGGGCCAGGGTCAGCGGGCCGATCGGGATCGCGACCAGCATCCTCGACTGGATGTCGCCGTTCTCCAGCTCGACCTGGCTGCCCGTGCCGCGGACCGGCGCGATCCGGACTCGCAGCGGGTTCGCGGCCTCTCCCATCGCAAGGGCCGCCAGGGTCAGGTCCGCCATCTCGGCTGAGATCGACTTGTCGACATAGCTGTCGCGGTGGCGAAGCGTCAGGCGTCTCCGGTAGCGCCGCTTCGCCTCGTCGGTCAGCTCGACCTCGATCCGGTGGGTGTTGCCTCGCTCGAGGTGGGTCGCCGAGTACCCCAGCGAGTAGCGGTTCTGGAGGTCGCTCGCGATGCGGTCGAGGCCGCCCGCGAAGTTGCGGGTGTTGACGATCGCCCTGCCGCCGGTGCGATCGGCCAGGCGCAGCAGCGGCTCCTCGAGATTGGCGGCGCGGGTGAACTCGATGCTGGTGGAGAAGCGGAGGTCCGCGGTGTTCATGCCGCTGATGCGCGCGCCGGCGGCGGCGACGCTGTGGAACGTCACGCCGTTGGCGTTGGCGAGGGAGGCAAGCTCGTCGAATCGCCGCGAGAGGTCGTAGTTGAAGGCCTCGAGGGAGGCGTTCGCCGCGTCGGTGCTTCTTACGTTGAAGGGCGAGTTGATGGCTCTCCAGCGTCCGCGCGTATCGTTGACCCGCTCCTCGAGCGCCCGGAACAGGTCCTCGGCCGGCCGCATGGGCAGACCGTTGCTGATGTAGAGGATGGCCTTGCGCCCCGGCAGGCCCGCCATCGTCCGGATCGCGTTCTCCAGGTTCACGATCGAGGCGTCGACTTCGCTTCGGACCGTGGCTGCGAAGCCGCGGATCAAGTCCAGTGCGTTGTTGTAGTGGGCCCAGTCGTCGTTGAGCTCGCGCAGGATGTCGAGCCGCTGCGATTCGGTGCGGTCGCGGCTGCCGATGACCCCCGCGACCTCCCCGGTCGCCTCGGCGACGCGCCACGCCTCGGTCGTGAAGGGAAGCGCGACCTCGAACCTGCCCGCATCGTAGACGGCGAGCATCGCCCGGTCGTACGGGCTGAGCTGGACGCTCAGGAAGTTGCGCAGGAACGGCAGCAGCCGGTTGCGGTCCGTCGGCGTCAGGTTGTTGTTGTCGATGTAGACCATCAGGCTCAGCCGGTGCTCCGGCGGCGGCGGCTCGGCCGGGATGAAGCGGTCCAGGTCGCTCTGCCGCGGCCGGCGGTCCCGGAAGGTGGAAGCCTCCCGTTCGCGCGTGCTCGCGTCGAGGCCGTCGGTGAACTCGAAGAAGTTCGAGAGCTCCACCGGGCGACCGTTCTCCCGCACTTCGAAGTCGTCGGCCACGAGCCCGGTCACCGGGTTGCCGTCGCGGTCGGTCACCCAGACGTCGACGTTGACGACGCGGACATCGATCGTCTCGGCGAAGGTCTCAGGCGCGGGCTGTGCCTGTGCGACGCCGCCGTTCACCAGGAACAGCAGGAACAGCACGGTGGGGGTGGCAGGACGCTTCATCCGCGGCAAAGCGTATCGCCGGGTCGTCGCCGGCCTCCGGCCGGCACCGCTTTGGAACCCGTCAGCTCTCCTCGTGAAGCGTCACGACCCCCGCGTCCCCGTCGACGCTGATCTCCTGCCCCTGGGCCACCCGCTGGGTGATGTTCCCCGTACCCACGACCGCGGGAATCCCGTACTCGCGGGCCACGATCGAACCATGACCAAGGATGCCGCCGATGTCGGTCACCAACCCCGAGGCGTGCGCGAACAACGGCGTCCAGGCCGGATTCGTCATCGGACAGACGAGGATGGAACCGGACCGCATCCGGTCGAACTC
>JAJDZH010000247.1 GCA_022824725.1 Thermoanaerobaculia bacterium
CGCCGCCGCCGTCAGGGCCGGAACTGCGTCGCCCGTGGCTTGAGCCGCGCCGGCTGCGAGACGACCTTCCACGCCATCTCGAGCCACTCGCAGATCATCTTGCGGGTGTCGCGCGGGTCGATCATCTCCTCGATCTGGAAGCGGGACAGCGGTCCGACCGGGCCGCGGGCGCCTTCGATTCTCGCCATCAGCTCCTCCCGGAAGGCCCTCGGGTCTTCGGCTTCGGCGAGCTGGCGCTTGTAGGCGGCTTCGATGCCTCCTTCGGGCGGGATGCCGCCGGTGTCCGCGGCGGGCCAGACGACGCGCATGGAGGGTTGGGCGCGCGGGGTCGCGTAGTTGTTGCCGGCGACGCCGAAGCTGCGGCGCATGATGACGGTGAAGACGGGGACGGTGGCCTGGGCGAAGGCGATCATCCACTGGCCGCCCCAGCGGATCGTGCTGGTGATCTCGTGTTCGAGTCCCACGGCGAAGCCCGGGTTGTCGACGAGGTTGAGGACCGGCAGGTGGAAGAGGTCGCAGAGGTCGAGGTGGCGGATCAGCTTGCGGCAGCCGTCGGCCGTGAGCGCGCCGCCGTTCGCGTGCTGGCTGTCCGAGGCGATGACGCCCATCGGGTGGCCGTTCATGCGGATGAAGCCGGTGACCTGGTCGGTGCCCCAGAGCGGGCCGATCTCGAAGAACGAGTCGCGGTCCGCCATCAGGCGGATCGCGCGGCGGACGTCGAAGGTCGCCGTGCGCTTGCGCGGGATCAGGCGGAACAGCTCCTCGTCGCGCCGGCCCGGCGGGTCGCTCGGGTCGGCCTTTGCGGTGGGCGGCGCTTCGAAGACGGAGGAGGGCAGGTAGGAGAGGAAGCGTCGGGTGAGCGCCATCGCCTCCTCCTCGGTTTCCGCCAGGTTGTCGACCGAGCCGTTGCGGCAGTGGATGTGCCAGCCACCGAGGTCCTCCTTCGTGATGTCGTAGCCCATCGCGGGGCGGACGACCGGCGGTCCGGCGACGAACAGTTGCGCGATGTCGCGCACCATGACCGAGAAGTGGCCGAGCACCGCCTTGGCGGCGCCGATGCCGACGACGCTGCCGAGCAGCAGGTTGACGACGGGCACGGTGCTCAGTTGCTCCGTGTACATCGTGCTGCCGAGGTGGCCGGGCAGGAAGGAGCCGCCCGCGCCGGCGACCCGGGGCCGTCCGGCCTTGATCGCGCCGCGGCTCTCCTTCGCCGTGCTTTCGCCCTCCTTCTGCTGCTGCGGCACCATCGCGGCGACGCTGCCGCCGCCGGACGAGCCGTCGAGCAGGCGGACCGAGGGAACGCGCATCTCGACCGCCAGGAGATCGAGATGGCGGCTCTTCTGGCCGATGGCGCCGTCCGCGTGGCCACCCCGGGAGGTGAAGTCGTCGGCGCAGACGACGGCGGTGCGGCCCTCGATCCGGCCCCATCCGCCGACGTGGTTCGCCGGCGTGAAGTCGACGATGGCGCCGCCGTCGTCGTAGGACGCGAAGCCCGCGATGCTGCCGATCTCGTGGAAGGAGCCCTCGTCCAGCAGGAGGTCGATGCGCTCCCGGCAGGTCAGCTTGCCGCGGCTGCGCTGCCGCACGACGCCGCGCTCCTCCGATCCGGGCGCCAGGCGCTTGTGCGCCAGGGCCTGCATCGTGGCCACGTCCTCGAGCATCGGCGCCCACGAGTCCTCGGCTTCGTCGGCCTGGACGGCAGACGCGCCTTCGGCGGGAGCGATGGCCGCCACGACCTGGCCCGCCTCGACCGTGTCACCCGGTTGCAGCGGCTGGAGGGCGGCCACCCGGCCGTCGCAGGGCGACGCGACGGCGGACTCCATCTTCATCGCGCTGACGACGAGCAGGGTCTGGCCGGCGGCGACCTCTTCGCCGTCCGTCGCGCGCACTTCGAGGACCGAGCCGGCCATCGGGCAGGCGACGGCTTGCTGGCCGGCTTCGACGGCGAGTTCCGCGGAGGCCGCCTTGGCCGCCGGCTGCGTGCCCGCCCCGCTGGCGACGGACAGGCCCATCACGGTCGCCTGCTGCCGCAGCAGGGTCATCGCGCCGTTGGCGGCCGCGATGCCGGGATCGGCCGAGAGCAGATCGGGGTTCTCCTCGAGGAGCGTGGTCCGGGCGTCGCCGGCACGGACTGAGGGGTGGGCGAGGATCGCCTTGAGCTGGTCGAGGTTCGTGGCGAGTCCGCCGACGTGGAACTCCGAAACGGCGCGTCGCACGCGCGCCACGGCGTCGGCGAAGGACGCGGCGCCGGGGCCGAAGGAAGAGGAACTCGTGGCCGTCACCTTGGCGAGCAGCGGGTCGAACTGGGGCGGCGGCGAGTAGCCGACATAGCCGCAGCCGTCGACTCGCACGCCGGGGCCGGCGGGTTCCTTGTACGCGCTGAGCGTTCCGGCGCCGCGGGCGACCACCCGGGCCTGGACGGCGAAACCCCGCGGTTCTCCGACCGCCGTCTGGTCGCCGAGACCCAGGGAATCGAGGCTGGCGCCGGCGGCGACCTGGAACTGCGCCTCGACGAGGTCGAAGCCCGTGACCTGCTCGGTCACCGTGTGCTCGACCTGGATGCGGGCATTGCACTCGATGAAGAAGTACTCGCCGGTCTCGGGGACGACGAGGAACTCGACCGTACCGGCATTGACGTAGCCGGCCGCTTCGATCAGCCTGACCGCATCGGAGAGGAGGCGGTTCCGCGGATCGGAGTCGAGTCCGGGCGCGGGAGCGGTCTCGATCACCTTCTGGTTGCGGAGCTGCACTGAGCAGTCCCGCTCGTGCAGGTGAACGGCGTTGCCGTTCGCGTCGGCGAGGACCTGGACTTCGATGTGCCGCGGCCGCTCGATCAGCTTCTCGACGAACACCGAGCCGTCGCCGAACGCGGCTTCGGCCTCGCTTCGGCAGCGCTCGAACGCCTCGCTCATCGCCTCGGCGGACCGCACGGTTCGCATGCCGCGGCCGCCGCCGCCGGCGGCCGCCTTGAGCATCACGGGATAGCCGAGCTGACCGCCGAGTTCCCGCGCTTCGTCCGCCGACGCGACCGGTCCGTCGCTGCCGGGAACGACCGGGATATCGAGGGAAGCGGCAAGCTGGCGCGCCCGCACCTTGTCGCCGAACAGGGAGAGGACGGCCGGCGGCGGGCCGACGAAGACGAGGCCGGCCGCCGCGCATCGCTCGGCGAAGTCCGCGTTCTCGGCCAGGAATCCGTAGCCGGGGTGGACGCAGTCGCAGCCGCTGCGCTGCGCCGCCGCGACCAGCGCCTCCGCGTCGAGGTAAGCGGCCACTGGATCGTCGGGGGCGCCGTTGCCGATCTGCAGCGCCACCGTCGTCAGCCGCGTGTGGAGCGACAGGGAGTCGGCGGCGGGGTAGACGCCGACCGACTCGATGCCCAGGGCCTCCGCCGCCTTGGCGATACGGATGGCGATCTCGCCGCGGTTGCTGATCAGGACCCGTTCGAGGTTGGCCATGTGAGGTGGTTTCCCGGCATGTGAGCCGATGCCATGGTGGTGCGGGAGGTCAGGAGGATACAGGCGGCGGCGCTACAATCCGCCGCTCTTCCCGGACCGCCCCGGTCCGTTCGATGGATCCGATGGCCTTCACCTTCCGCACCGCCACGGACGCTGACGCCGCGGCGCTGGTCGCGCTCGTCAACGACGCCTTCGAGGTGGAGGCGGACACGCTAACCGGCGACCGGATCGCGCTCCCGGACGTGATGGAGCGTCTCGAGCGTGGCTCTTTCCTCGTGTGCGACGCGGACGCGAACGGACTGGCGGGCTGCGTTTACGTCGAGTTGCGTGGCGAGACCGGTTACCTCGGTCTGGTGTCCGTCGCATCCACGCGGCAGAGCCTCGGGCTGGGCCGGGAGCTGATGGCCGCGGCCGAGGACTGGTTGCGCGCGGCGGGCTGCAGCGTTTGCCAGCTCTGGGTGCTCAGCAGCCGTCCGGAACTGCTGGCCTGGTACGGCCGGCGGGGTTACCGGGTGGTTCGGAAGGAACCGTTCGAGGCGGTCAACCCGCCGCCGACGAGAAGGCCGCTTCGGCCGGTCCACTTCGAGATCATGGAGCGTCCTCTGTGACTACGGCTTCCTGAGGGCGTCGTAGAGATCGAGTAACTGGCGCCGGAAGCGACGTTCCTGGATCTGGTCCTCGAGCAGCCGCCTGAAGTCGTCTCTCGAGGGCAGGTAACGGCCCATCTGCGATACGAGTGAGAACTTCTCGGTGTCCGCGAAACGGGCGTCGAGTTCGAGCAGGGCGTCGTAGTAGTCGAAGTCGTTCTTGATCAGGTCGGTCTCCCCGGCTTCGGCCATGACCAGGGCGACCCGGTGGTAGGGCGCCACGAGCGAACTCGTCGAGCCGGGAGTGTCGTGGGCGACGATCTTCACTTCGTCGCCGACGGCGAATCGGTCGCGCAGCTCTCGCGCGGTGAGCGGCCGCTTCGCGCAGTTTCCGTCTGTCGTCTCGACGGTCACGGCGTAGCGCGAGCGGGGCCGGGGCAGGTGAACGGCCTCTTCGACCTGGACTTCGAGCTGGAAGGCGCCGTCGTCTTCCAGGGGCAGCGCGGCCGCCTCGGTCACGAAGCCGCGGAAGACGTAGACGTCCTGGGGGAAGAGGCCGTCGAGTTCGGGGCCGGGGCAGTTCTGGGCGGTCGAGGCGCCCGCAGTCAGGGCCGCGCACAACGTGACGGCCCCGATCGCGGCTCTACTCATGCCGGCTCCGCCGCCTTGGCCGCCGTGTCCACCGTCAGTTCGCGGGCGCCGGCGGAGGCGTCGAGCGGGTCCTCGCCGCTGCCGATCCTGTCGATCGCCTGGCGCAGGCCGGCCGCGAGCCAGACGAGGGCGATCGATGCCGAGATGACAGTGCCGATCAGGGACGAGTACCAGACCCACTGCACCGGTCCGCGCAGCCAGAAGGTCGCTGCCCAGGCCAGCGGCGCGCTGATCAGGATGACCCGCAGCAGGGACAGCCAGAGTTCCGGAGAGCCGCGGCCCAGTCCCTGCAGGCTGCGGCCGGTGAGGATCGAGATGCCGATGAAGGGATAGGCGAAGACGACCACCCGCAGGTAGTCGACGCCCAGGGAGCGGATGCCGGGACTGTCGGTGAAGAAGGCGACGAGACCGGGAGCAAGCACGTAGAACGCGGCGGCGATCGCGATGCTGAGCAGGATCGTCCGCACCATCGCGTAGCGGACGATCTCCCGCAGCAGATCGCCGCGGCGCGCGCCGTAGAACATGCCGACCAGCGTCACCAGGCCGGAGGCGACGGCGACCTGGGGCAGGATGACGACGTGGTCGAGGCGGCTGCCGATCTGGAGCGCGGCCACCGCGTCGGGCGTGTGCTCGACCAGGATGCGGTTGAGCACGCCGCCGCCGAGCGACATGACCAGGAACGACAGCGAAGCGGGCAGGCCGATGACGCAGATGCTGCGAATGATCGCGCTGTCGTAGCGGAAGTTCCCGAGGTCGAAGCGGACGTAGGAGAGTTTGGCCACGAACAGCAGGTAGACGAAGGTCACGGCGGCCGCCGCCTGGCTGACGATCGTCGCCAGGGCGGCGCCGGCAACGCCCATTCCGAAGGTGAAGATGAACAGCGGGTCGAGGGCGATGTTCAGCACGGTGGCGGCGCCCTGGACGATCACCGGGGTCTTGACGTTGCCTTCGCCGGAGAGGATCGACCGGAAGAAGACGGCCAGGATCATGAAGGGATAGCCGCAGGCCAGTACGCGGAAGTAGCTCCAGGCCTGGGGTACGAGTTCGGCCGGCACGCCGAGCGCGTGGAGCAGGGGAATGCCGAAGACGAGCGCCGAACCCGTCGTCAATGCGGCGACCAGCGCGCCGATCAGCACCGAGTGCTCGGCGGCCCGGTCGGCGCGCACCCGGTCGCGAGCGCCGATCGCCTGGGCGATCACCGCCGTGATGCCGGTGCCCAGGCCGAAGGTCACGCCCATCGCCAGGAACACGAGCGGCATGTTGAAGGCGAGGGCGGTCAGCGCCTCTGGGCTCACCCGGCCGACGAAGAACATGTCGACGATCATGTAGAGCGTCTGGATCGACATGCCGATCAGGATCGGCATCGCCAGCAGCCACAGCGCCCGCCGCGGATTCTCGACGAAGCGGTCGAGACGGTCGGCTCCCGGTCGCTCCTGCATCGGCGGAGGTTATCCCGGGCATTCGGGCCATGAGTGGCGCGCGGATCGGAGGGCTTCTTGCTGTATAGTGTGCGGCCAACTGCACCCCAAGCCACGCCAAGAAGGCACAGGAGGTCCCATGTCCCGACCCGCTCCGTCCACCCTGGTCGCGCTGACCAGCTTCGCCGTCCTTGCGCTTGTCGCGTCCGCGACCCTCGCGGCCGCTCCGAACGCGAACAACCTCGACGCGCCGCTGACCGTCTACACGGGCTCGGTCGTCGGCAGCGACGGCGCGCCGATCCGGGGCGCCACCGTGTCGCTGTTCTCGACCGACGAACAGCGCAGCATCTCGGTCTACAGCCAGCCGGACGGCACCTACAAGTTGCCCGCCGTTCCCGCCGGCAAGTACAAGCTCCGCGTCCGCCTGATGGGCTGGCTCGACGAGTGGAAGGACCTCAAGGAAACGACCGAGCCGACGCCGATCCAGGTCCGGTTGCGCCAGGCCGAGGGTTGGGCGCTTCAGTCGCAGCGCCCGGCGCACGACCTGATGAACATGCTGGAGTGGGAGGACGAGGCGGACGCGCTGAACTTCAAGATGATGTGCGCCTACTGCCACCAGGTCGGCACCGTCGGCTTCCGTTCGCCTGAGGAGCCGGTCGACTGGGAGGTCATGCTGACCCGGATGGACGGCTTCCAGGGCCTGTACAAGCACACCCAGGACGTCCTGGTCAACAAGATCGTCGACGTCTACGGCCGCGACGCGGAAGAGAACTGGACGGACTTCGATCCGCCCGAGGCGCCGTCCGGCGAGTCGCTCAAGGGCGAGGTCCGCGAGTGGCTGATGGGCGACCAGGCCGGGGCCGTGATCCACGACCTCGAGCTCGGCGACGACGGTCTCGTCTACACCGTCGACATGGCCCAGGACGTGATCGAGACCCTCGATCCGGCCACCGGCGAGCGGGCCTTCTACACTGTTCCCGGCGGCAAGGACTACCTCTCGCCGTCCAGTCCGACGACGGGTATTCACTCGATCGAGAAGGCCGAGGACGGCAACATGTGGGCCACCCTGGCCTACTCGGGCCAGATGGCTGAGTTCGATGTCGAGACGAAGGAATGGCGGATCGGCTCCGGCCGCACCGCTCCGCGCCCGCGCGGCGGCTACCCGCACACCCTGCGCTTCGCGCCGGACGGGATCCTCTGGTGGACCGACGCGGGCAGCCCGAACGGCGTCGGCGTCATGTCGCTCGACCCCGAGACCTGGGACGGCAAGCGCTGGGAAGTCACCGAGTACAAGCTGCCGACCAAGGACCAGGTCCGCGGCGGCGGCGCCCGC
>JAJDZH010000128.1 GCA_022824725.1 Thermoanaerobaculia bacterium
GGCCGCCGCCGGTCCCTCGAATCCTTACCGGGTCGCCCGTTTCACCGCTGACAGCGACTCTCTCCCCGGCCTGCAGCCGCCCGACCGTCTCGAAGCTGGTACCTGGGCCACTGCGCAGGTTTGCGCGTCCTGCCGCCGGCACGACGCGGCCATTCCCAAACGCGTCGCGCTCGACCTCGTGGAACGGCTCCCTGCCGGGATCCTGCGCGTGGACCATGCCGAGTGGGAAGGCGGAGGCGAGAGCAGCGGACGCCGCAAGCGCAGCGATGCACAGCGCCCTAGTCACTTGGGGCAGCGCGCAACGCAGGAATGGACAGTCCGAAGGGGCCGGAAACTGCGTCCTGACGGCCAGCGACGACGACTTGGCCGGGAGTCGGGGATGACGGTCACCCCGCGAAGGTCGCGCCAGACGCCTTCCTCTTCCCTCAAACGACCAGGCGATGCAAATGGTTTGGCATCCGTGAATGAACTCGAGCAGCAGCACTCGCCGCGCACCCGCTGGAAACCGTCCGGAACCGCGGCACGGCTTCCGGCCGCCGGGCTGCGAAACGGAACATAACAAAGGAGTGCTCCGCAGCATCTAGCGGAGCAGCGGGCATGAGCCGTTCCGGTTCTCCTGCGGCAGAAACAAAAGGTCGCAGCCGACCGGCGCCACGCAGTCGTGGGGACGAGCTGTCCCGCATGATGCCTGGAAGGCGCCGACCAGGAACCCTCCTCGGCCGCTTGGCGACCACTGTCGACATCTCACATTGAACCGCCGCGGTGCTTCCCGCGGCCCCGTCACCACCCTCGGCGCGCGCTGCAAACGACAGACAAATTGTTGCGCATAGAAACGACCAACTGCGCACATCAACTATATGACACGCATACCAACATATTACTGCGCACGTTTACGTCATCAATGCTTTAGCCTGCGCAATAATGTGATTATCCTGCGTCCGTGGCCGCGACCCCGGACGGGAGCCGAGATCATTCCTGTTGACGACGGCACAACGATAGGTGCCACCAACCCATGCCCGCTCGATCGGTTGCCCCGCCTGACGTGCGGCCTTTGTCCGATTCCCGGATCCCGCCGCAGGTGGTCATGACGCCCTGCGAGATCTCGTTGACATCGTTTGTGCCGGGACGCTTTCGCCAGCGCACGAGCCAAGCCAAGGCGTTCCCACATCGGGCGTCCATTGGACAACCGGCACCGTGAAACCGTTAGCGAACCTTCTCGCTGTCATCCTGGTGCTCACGGCGAGCGCCTGCGCAGGGATCGGCACCTCACCGCCGCCGCCCGACCAGGACGGCATCAGTTTCGAAAGAAACTCTGAGTTCTCCGGCCCGAGCCTACGAGTGTTCCTGCAGCTCGACGACGGCAGCGAAGCGTCCGTCAACACGGCGGACGACGCCATTGCGACCCGGCCCGGCAGGACGCCAATTCCCGGTCATCGGGCGCGGGACTGGACGTTCGTCAAGGACGTGAAGCGAGGCACGTCGGTGGTCTATGCACTGGTGAGCTGGGACCCCGACAATCCGGCCGACTACCTGATGGCCGGCTGGTGGGCCCAGTTTCCGGGTCAACACCTTCCGGAACTGTCGTTCAGGGATACCGTTCAGTACGCCATCGTCGATGGCCCGGAGATAGACCCCGCCTCACCTCCCGAATTGCCGCTCGAGGGGCAGGCGACCTATACCGGCCAGGCTGGCGGGCTCTACGCCTACTTGGCGGGAAGTGACTGGGGGGAAGACGAGGGCGCCGTTGTGATCGACGAGTACGAGGGCGTGATCACGATCACGACGGACTTCGCCGACGCCACCATGAGCGCCTGCATCGGCTGTGCAGGCGATCTCGTCACCCGACGCGCGCATTTCGGCATTTTCCTCGGAGACGAATTGCTCGACACGCAGGGCGTTGCCGCTGGCTATGAGCTGCACTTCGGCGAAACGGCCTTTAATCCGGACGGCACGTTCCAACACGACGACGTAACGGTGCGGCACCCTGAACGAACCGTCACGCGAACCGAGGGGTACTGGGGCGGATCGCTTTCCAACGTTCCCGACGCGGCCGGTCATCCCCGCCTGGTGGCAGGGTTCAGCGGTGCGGACATCGAGGAGAGCGACGGCAGCATCGGCGAGTTCAGGGGAACGTTCGTCGCGCTGAGCGACACCTCGAGAGCATCCCAACCATGATTCGGTCACTGACGCAGGAGCGATCCAAAGCCGACGCCTGAGCCCGAACGGCCTGCCATCGCGGTCTGAAGTAGCTTTGGGACGCTGGGCACGTGCAGCCGAACGACCCCCTTCCCCCCAACAGGCTCAGCCGGCTGCCGCGCGCCTCGCCGTCGCCACCTGGAGCGCCTGTTCGGCCCGCTCGCGCGCCGCTTCGTCCGGACCGCTCTCCGCCTCGCGAAGGGCGGCTTCCGCATCGGCGACCGCCCGGTCCGCCGCCGCCGTGTCGATGTCCGCCACCGGGACCGCCTCGTCCGCCAGGATCAGGCAGTGCTCCGGTCCCGCCTCCGAGAAGCCGCCGGTGACGAAGTAGCACTCCGGCTCGGCGTCGAACGTCGCATGCACCTGCACCGTTCCCGGCCGCAGGGCCGACAGGATCGGCGCATGATCCCGGAGCACGCCGAACTCGCCCTCCGACCCTGGCACCACGACCAACTCGGGCGTGGCCGCCAGCAGCGTCGCCTCCGGCGTGATCAGCTCGAGTTCGATCAGCGGAGCGTCCGCCATGTCAGGCGGCCTCCGCCGCCATGCGCTTGGCCTTCTCCACGGCCTCCTCGATCGTGCCGACCATGTAGAACGCGGCCTCCGGCAGGTGATCGTACTCGCCGTCCACGAGGCCCTTGAAACCCTTGATCGTGTCGGCGAGCTCCACGAACGTGCCGGGCGTGCCCGTGAACACCTCGGCCACGTGGAACGGCTGTGAGAGGAAACGCTGGATCTTCCGGGCCCGGTCGACCACGAGACGGTCCTCTTCCGACAACTCGTCCATGCCCAGGATGGCGATGATGTCGAGCAGCGACTTGTACTTCTGGAGCGTGGCCTGGACCCGACGCGCCACGTCATAGTGCTCGTCGCCGAGGATCCGGGGATCCAGGATTCGCGACGTGGAGTCCAGCGGATCAACGGCCGGGTAGATGCCCTGCTCCGCGATTTGCCGCGACAGCACCGTGGTGGCATCCAGGTGGCTGAACGACGTCGCCGGCGCCGGATCCGTCAGGTCGTCGGCCGGCACGTAGATCGCCTGCACGCTCGTGATCGAGCCCTTCCGGGTCGACGTGATCCGTTCCTGCAGGCCGCCCATGTCGGTCGCGAGCGTGGGCTGATAGCCGACGGCGCTGGGAATGCGCCCGAGCAGCGCGGACACCTCCGAGCCGGCCTGCGTGAACCGGAAGATGTTGTCGACGAAGAAGAGCACGTCCTGGCCCTCGTCATCGCGGAAGTACTCGGCCAGGGTGAGGCCGGTGAGGCCGACCCGGGCCCGGGCGCCCGGCGGTTCGTTCATCTGGCCGTACACCAGCGCCACCTTGGAGCCCTCGCCCTCGGGCGTGATGACGCCGGATTCCAGCATCTCGTGGTAGAGGTCGTTCCCCTCGCGCGTGCGCTCGCCCACGCCGGCGAAGACCGAGTAGCCGCCGTGGCCCTTCGCCACGTTGTTGATCAGCTCCATGATGATGACGGTCTTGCCGACGCCGGCGCCGCCGAACAGGCCGACCTTCCCGCCCTTGGCGTAGGGGGCGAGCAGGTCGACGACCTTGATGCCGGTCACCATGATCTCGGTTTCCGTCGACTGCTCGGTAAAGGGCGGCGCCGGGCGGTGGATCGGGTACACCTTCTCCGTCTTCACCGGCTCGCCTTCGTCGACCGGCTCGCCGACCACGTTCACGATCCGCCCCAGCGTTTCCAGGCCGACCGGGACCTGGATCGGCTCGCGCGCGTCGCGCACCGGCAGGCCCCGCACCAGTCCCTCCGTGGCCCCCATGGCCACGGCCCGCACCGAGTGCTCGCCAAGGTGCTGGGCTACCTCGAGCACCAGCCGGCCTTCGTCACGATCGACGTGGAGGGCGTTCAGGATTTCGGGCAGCTCGCCCGGGAAGTGAACATCGACAACCGGCCCCACCACCTGGGTGACGTGACCGACATTCTCTGTCGTCATGCGTAGTGTCTCCCGAAGCCCGTCCGGCTCCTACAATGCTTCCGAGCCCGAGATGATCTCGATGAGCTCCTTGGTAATGGCCGCCTGGCGTTGCCGGTTGTACGACAGCTCCAGCCGGCCGATCATGTCACCGGCGTTCCGCGTGGCGTTCTCCATCGCCGTCATGCGCGCGCCCTGCTCGCCGGCGGCGCTCTCGAGGAACGCTCCGTGAATCTGCACGGCGAGGTTGCGCGGCAGCAGGTCGGCGAGCAACTCGTCCTCGCCGGGCTCGAACTCGTGCAGCGCACCGGCATCCGGCTCGGCCGCCGGCTCGTCCGACTCCGGGGCCGTCCGCGGAATGACCTGCGTCTCGGTGACGACCTGCGACATTGCCGATCGGATCCGGTTGTAGTGCATCGTGCAGGTATCGAACCCGTCGTCCGTGAACAAGCCCAGAATCTCCGCCGCGACGGCCTCGGCCTCGGCGAACGGCAGGTCACGGCCCGGCGGCAGCAGCCGGTGCCCCACGATCCGCTGGCCGTGCGTGCGGCGCAGCAGGTCGTAACCCTTGCGGCCCACGCAGAAGATCTTGGTTTCGATGGAATCCTCGGCGAGCGCTGCGATCTTCCGCCGCGCCGCCCGAACCACGCCCGAGTTGAAGGCGCCGCAGAGGCCACGGTCGGCCGTGATCACCAGCAGCAGGCACACCTGGTTGCGGCCCGTCCCGGCCAGCAACGGCGGGGCGTCCTCGGGCGCGACCGTCCCCGCCAGCCGCGCCACCATCGCCTCCATCCCGGCCGCGTACGGCCGGGCGCGCTCGGCGCGCTCCTGCGCCCGGCGCAGCTTTGACGCCGCCACCATCTTCATGGCCTGCGTGATCTTCCGGGTGGACCGGACACTGCTGATCCGGGTCCGGAGTTCCTTGAGGCTCGACATGACCGGCGGATTCCCCGAAGAGTCCTAGCCGAAGCTCGCGACAAACGGGTCCAGGGCGCCGCGGAGCTTGGCGTCGGTGTCGTCCGAGATCTCCCCGTCGTCGCGGATCGCGGCCAGGATGTCGCCGTGCTCGGCCCGCAGCAGGGCCAGCAGTCCTTCCTCGAACTTCTGAATCTGGTCGGTTTCGATCGCGTCGCAGTAGCCGTTCACCCCGGCGAAGATCACGCAGACCTGTTCCTCCACTGGCAGCGGCGTGTACTGCCCCTGCTTGAGCAGCTCGGTGAGGCGGGCGCCCCGCTTGAGGAGCCGCTGCGTCGAGGCATCGAGGTCCGAGCCGAACTGGGCAAACGCCGCCATTTCGCGGTACTGGGCCAGCTCGAGCTTGATGGTGCCGGCCACCTTCTTCATGGCCTTGACCTGGGCGGCGGAGCCGACCCGGCTCACGGACAGGCCGACATTGATGGCCGGCCGGATGCCCTGGTAGAAGAGGTCGGTCTCGAGGAAGATCTGGCCGTCCGTGATCGAGATCACGTTGGTGGGGATGTAGGCGGACACGTCGTTCGCCTGCGTCTCGATGATCGGCAGCGCCGTCAGCGATCCCCCGCCCTCCGCGTCGGATAGCTTGGCCGCGCGCTCCAGCAGCCGGGAGTGCAGGTAGAACACGTCGCCGGGATAGGCCTCGCGCCCCGGCGGGCGGCGCAGGAGCAGCGACATCTGCCGGTAGGCGACCGCCTGCTTGGACAGGTCGTCGTAGATGATGAGGGCGTGCTGCCCGTTGTCGCGGAACCATTCGCCGATGGTGCAGCCGGTATAGGGGGCCAGGTACTGGAGCGGGGCGGGTTCCGACGCCGTGGCGGCCACGACGCAGGTGTAGTCCATGGCGCCCGCATCCTGCAGGGTGCGCACGACCTGGGCGACCGTCGACCGTTTCTGGCCGATCGCGACGTAGATGCACTTGAGGTGCTTCTCGACGGGGCCGCGGGCGTTGATGTTCCGCTGGTTGATGATGGTGTCGACCGCGAGCGCAGTCTTCCCGGTCTGGCGGTCCCCGATGATGAGCTCGCGCTGACCGCGGCCGATCGGAACCAGTGAATCGATCGCCTTGAGCCCGGTCTGCATCGGCTCGAAGACCGACTGCCGCGCGATGATGCCGGGCGCCCGGACATCGACCGAACGCCGCTCCGTGACTTCGATGTCGGACCCGCCGTCGATCGGGTTGCCGAGCGAGTCGACCACCCGGCCGAGCATGTTGGGACCAACGGGGGCGTCCACGATCCGCCCGGTGCGCTTGACCGTGTCGCCCTCGCGGATCGTGCGGTCGTCACCGAAGATGACCACGCCGACGTTGTCGGCTTCGAGGTTGAGTGCCATGCCGACGATGTTGCCGGGAAACTCCACCAGCTCGCCGGCCATGACCTCGTCCAGACCGTAGATCCGGGCGATACCGTCCCCGACCGCGATCACTTCACCGACTTCGGCGACTTCGGCGCCGGTCTCGAAATCCTCGATCTGCTGCTTGAGGATCGAGGAGATTTCGGATGCGCGAAGATCCATCTACGCGGCTCCCTTCATGACATGGGCAAGCGACTGGAGTTGGGTTCGGAGCGAACCGTCGACCCGGATCGAACCCACCCGCACCACCAGGCCGCCCAGCAGTTCTGGGTCGACCTCGGTGCGGAGCGCCACCCGGCGTCCGAGCGCGTCGGCCAGGGCGTCCCGGATGCGGCCCGTCGTGGCGTCGTCAAGGTCAATGGCGGTTTCGGCAACCGCCTCGACCTCGCCTCGGCGCTCGGCCGCCAAGGCCCGGAACCGGCGAACGATGGCCGGCAGCGCCCCCAGTCGGCGATTCCTCGCCAGAACGCCGACGAAGTTCCGCACCAGCGGATCCGACCCCATTGCGTCGAGGATGGCCGCCACGGCGCGCTCCTGACCCGCCCGGGCCACCACGGGGCTCCGGATCAGGCGGCCAAGGTCGGCGCTGCCGGCCGTGAGGGCAAGCACCGCTTCCAGACCTTGTTCGGTTCGCTCAAGCGCATCGCGTTCCGCCGCGATGGCAAACAGCGCAGACGCATAGGGGCCTGCAAGGCTCGCGAGCCCCTCGGAAGAATCAGCCAAGACCGCGTCCGGACGCATGGGTGGAATGGGACTGTGGGCGCCCGGAGGGTGCGCGCCGTGCGCAACGGATTCGGACAGCCTCCGGCAAGGGACTTTTCGTAGCACAGGGCTGAATCTCCTGCAACTGCCAACCGCCGCGCAGGGCTTCTGTGCGGCTCGGGCCCGGGGTGGCGGCCCCGGTCCGCCGCTCTCGGGTTCCGGTAGGATTGGCCCTCCATTTCGACCCCACCCGGAGCCTGTCGTGCCCGAAGCCTTCGTCTGCGATTCCGTCCGCACCCCCATCGGCCGCTTCGGCGGCGCGCTCTCGAGTGTCCGCCCCGACGACCTGGCGGCCCACGCCATCCGCGTGCTCGTGGAGCGACACCCGAACCTCGACTGGGCAGCGCTCGACGACGTGATGCTGGGGTGCGTGAACCAGGCCGGCGAAGACAACCGGAACGTGGCCCGGATGGCGCTGCTGCTCGCAGGGCTGCCGGAATCGGTGCCGGGCAGCACCGTCAACCGCCTCTGCGGATCGGGGCTGGACGCAACCGCCCAGGCGGCGCGGTCGATCCGCACCGGCGAGCATGCGTTTGTGCTGGCGGGCGGCGTCGAGAGCATGTCGCGCGCTCCCTTCGTGATGCCGAAGGCCGAACACGCCTTCTCGCGCTCGGCCAGGATCGAGGACACCACGATCGGCTGGCGCTTCGTGAACCCCCTGATGGAGAAGCTGTACGGCACGGATTCCATGCCGGAGACCGGCGAGAACGTTGCCGAGGAGTACCAGGTCAGCCGCGCTGACCAGGATGCCTTCGCGCTCCGCTCGCAGCAGCGGGCGGCCGATGCCGCGGCGGTCGAGCGCATGGCCTCGGAAATTGCCCCGATCGAGGTGCCGCAGCGACGGGGCCCTCCGCTCACCGTTGCCGAGGACGAGCATCCCCGTCCAGGCACCACGCTGGAGGGACTCGCCAAGCTTCCGGCACCGTTCCGTGAGGGCGGCACGGTCACGGCCGGCAACGCGTCCGGCGTCAACGACGGCGCCTGCGCGCTAGTGCTCGCCTCCGAGGAAGCCGTCGAGGAACACGGACTGACGCCCCTGGCGCGGGTCGTCGGCGCGGCCGTCGCCGGTGTCCCGCCGCGGGTCATGGGCATGGGACCCGCTGCCGCCGTGCCGAAGCTCCTGGATCGCGCC
>JAJDZH010000288.1 GCA_022824725.1 Thermoanaerobaculia bacterium
CGAGTCGGAGAAGCCGAGCGCCTGGATCTGCGTCTGGTCGCTGAAGGTAGAGGCGCCGCTCGCGGTCTCGATGCGGATCGTCGAGCCCGTGTCCCGGGCGCCGGAGGTGAACTCGAAGTCGAGCAGCAGGTCGTCCTCGCCGGGCAGCGGCTCGGCGCCGAGCGCCGCAAGCTGGTCTGTCAGGTAGGCGGCGGCCCGCCGCTCGCCTTCCGTGCCGGTCAGCCGGCCGCCGAACTCGGGCGAGGCGAGGGTGGTGACGTGGCTCTCGAGCGCTTCCCGGGGATCGGGCGGCGCGTCCGGTCGGCCGCCCGGCACCCGGTTCGGCGAGGCTTCGAGGGCCGCGAGCGCCGCCTCGTGGTTCCAGTCGGCGATGTAGAGCTGGCCGCCGTCTCCGCCGTGGCGGCTCGATGTCCAGACGAGCTGGCGGCCGTCCGGCGACGGCACGGGCAGGCCGTCGAAGCGGTCCGTGTAGGTGACCCGGACCGGTTCCTTCGTGCCATCCGTGTCGACGATGAAGACCTCGAAGTTCTCGAAACCGAGCTTGTTCGAGGCGAAGAGGATGTACTCGCCCGAGGGGTGCTGGTACGGGGCCCAGCTCATCGCGCCGAAGTCGGTCAGTTGCCGCTGGTCCGAGCCGTCGGGGTTCATCGACCAGACGTCGGCTACCAGGCCGTCCTCGCCGAAGCGCCGCCAGACGATGCGGGAACCGTCGGCGAAGAAGAAGGGGCCGCCGTCGTATCCGGGCACGTTCGTGAGCCGGGTCTGTTCGCTGCCGTCGGCGCGCATGATGTAGATCTCGCCGAAGTACGCGGGGTCGACTTCCAGCAGGTTCGCTTCGCGCTCGGAGAGTTCCCGGTTGAAGGCGTCGCGGGTGGAGGCGAAGACGATCCACTCGCCGTCCGGGGAGTAGGCGCCTTCCGCGTCGTAGCCGGGGACGTTCGTCAGCCGGCGAGGTTCTCCTCCGGCCATCGCCACCGCGTAGATCTCCATTTCCGGGTCGTAGTCCCAGGCGTAGCGGCGTTCCCGGCCGGAGGCGCGGAAGTCGAGCTCCTGCTGCTGCAGCTCGGCCGAGCGCGGGTCGTGGTGGGTCGACGCGTACAGGATCGCCGAGCCGTCCGGGCGAATGAAGGCGCAGGTCGTCTTGCCGACGCCGGTGGACACTTCACGGGTGTCGCCCGTGGCCAGATCGAGCAGGAAGATCTGGTAGAACGGATTCTCCGGCCGCCGCTCGCTCTGGAACACGAGTTGGCCGCCATCGGCCGAGAAGTAGCCCTCGCCGGAGCGCTTTCCCTCGTAGATCAGGCGTCGGGTTCGGTCGAGGAACGTGCTCTCGTCGAGTGCGTCGTTCGCGGCGGCGGGAGTCGGGAGCGCGGCGAGGACAGCGGCTGCCAGCGCGGCGGTTCCGGGGTGGAGTTTCGGCACGATCCGCGACGCTATCAGCGCTCCCGGGCATCGCGATGCATGTATACTTCGCGGGCCAACTTGGCGGTTGCCCCGGGTGCCTCGTGGAGGCAAACGACATGACGACAGCAAACGCGACGACTGCAGGCCCGCCGCAGACCGACGACTGGCTCGAGTGGCGCGGCCGCGTCGATGAGCGCCTGGAGCACATGGCGACGAAGGCCGACCTGGCCGACCTCAAGGTGTGGATGCTGAAGACGATGATCACGTCGATGATCGGCTTCGGCGCCCTGATCGTCGCGGCGATCAGACTGCTTCCGTAGCGCCGCCCGGCTGCTAGCCTGCCGGCCCATGTGGTTGGGCCTGCCGATTTCGACCTGGGTGCTGCTCGCGGTGTCGGTCGGCGCCGGGCCTGCGCTGGTTCTGTTGCGGTGGTGGTCTGAGGGACGGCGCCGTCGCCGTCGCGGGCCCGCGCGGAGCGGTGCGGCGTGACGGCTAGCGCGCTCGTCCTCGTCCCCCTGGGGCTCTACATGCTGGTCCTGATCGGGCTCGGCCTGTGGGGTCGGCGCGAAGGAGGGACCCTCGAGGGCTACTACGTGGCCGGCAAGAAGCTGCCCTCCTGGGTCATCGCCTTCAGTTCGAACGCCACCGGCGAGAGCGGCTGGCTGCTGCTCGGCCTGACCGGGATGGGCTACGCCGTCGGCTTCCACGCGCTCTGGGTCGTGTTCGGCGAAGTGATGGGGGTTGCGATCGCCTGGACCCTCGTCTCGCGGCCGTTCAAGGAGTACACCGACCGCTACGGAGCGATCACCGTTCCGGACTACCTGGAGGAGCGGTTCCGGGACCGCCGGCAACTCCTGCGGAAGCTGAGCATCGCGATCATCCTGTCGATGGTCGCTGTCTACTGCTGCGCGCAACTCGTCGCGACGGGCAAGGCGTTCTCGTCCTTCCTGGGGTTCAGTTACGTCCACGGCGTGTTCCTGGGCGCGGGCGTCACGATCGTCTACACGGCGGTCGGCGGCTTCAAGGCCGTCGCCTACTCGGACCTGGTGCAGGGCCTGCTGATGGTGGGCGGGCTCGTCATGCTCCCGATCGTCGGCATCGCGGCCGCCGGCGGCTGGAACGAGGTGATCGGCGCGCTCCAGGCGGCCGACCCCGACCTGTTGCGCGCCATGGGCAGCCACGGCGCGACCTGGGCCGGTGTGCTTTCGGCGGCGAGCTTCGCCGGCATCGGCCTGGCCTTTCTGGGCGTTCCGCAACTCCTGACCCGGTTCATGTCCGCGGCCTCGGGCCGCGAACTCGTGCGGGGCGGCCGGGTCGCGGTCGTGTGCATGGTGCTGTTTGACGTCGGCGCGGTGTTCACCGGGATCGCCGGGCGGGCTCTGTTCCCGTTGCTGGACGACCCGGAAACCGTGATGCCCACGATGAGCGCGGAGCTGTTCCCGGCCCTCTTCACCGGCATCTTCCTGGTCATCGTCCTGGGCGCGATCATGTCGACCGTCGACTCGCTGCTGATCCTCGCGTCGTCGGCCGTCGTCAGGGACTTCGGGCAGAAGATCCTGGCCGCCGCGCGCGGAGGCGGCCGGCTGTCGCGCTACGGCCGCATCGCCACCGCAGTGGTGGGCGGCGTGGCGATCCCCTTCGCGCTTTACGAGCCGCCGCTGCTGTTCTGGTTCATGCTCTTTGCCTGGTCGGGGCTCGGAGGCGCCTTCGTCCCGGTCGTCCTCTGCTCTCTCTTCTGGAAGCGGACGACGTTGCCGGGCGCGCTGGCGGGGATGGCGGCAGGATTCGCGGTCACGGTGACCTGGGTCGTGTTCTTCAAGGCGTCCTACTACGACCTGTACGAACTGATCCCGGGGCTCATCGCCGGGACGGCGACGACGGTGGTCGTCAGTCTGTGGACGAGTCCGCCCGAGGGGGCTGGCGAGGAGTTCGAGGACGTTCACGCCACGGTACGCCGGGGCGCGTAGAACGGCCTCGGTGGGTGCTGACTCGAGGAGGCCCTCATGAGCCGACTTGATCCGGTCCATCCCGGCGAAGTGCTGAAGCACGACTTCATGGAGCCGTTCGCCCTGTCTGCCGCCGCGTTGGCGAAGGCGATCGGCGTGGCGCCGACGCGGATCAGCGAGATAATTCGGGGACGACGCGGAATCACGGCGGAGACGGCGCTGCGCTTGGCCAGGTTCTTCAACACCGACGCTTGGAGCTGGATGAACCTCCAGCACCGCTACGAGCTCGAAGTTGCGGCGCGGGATAACGCTGACGCCTTGCGCGCCATTCGTCCGCTCGAAGTGGCGTGAACGAGTAGCTGGTGCCCAAGGCGTGCGGCGGTGGCGCGCGTCGAATGGTCCTGGTCTCCGGCGGCGAGGCCGCTGCCGCGAAGGGCGGCGAAGATGTGGTGTTGCTAGCCGCCGAGTGATCGGTCAAGATCGCTTGACATGAGCGAGAACGACGCGGCGGGCATACTGCCGCTCTTTGAGGATGGCTCGGCTGTCCCCGGGCCGAGTGACGACAACGTCACCGACTGGTGTCTTGGCGAGTTCCGCGAGAGGTACCGCGACCTCTCGATCACGAAGGACGCGATCTGGGAGTAGCTCTACGGCGTGATGCATGCGCCGGACTGGCGTGAGCGCTACCGGAACGACCTGAGGAAGAACCTTCCCCGGGTGCGTCTCGCTGCGGACTTTGAGGCGTTTCGCTCCGCCGGCCGGGAACTGATGGACCTCCACGTCGGCTACGAGAACGGGCCCGAGGCCGAGGTTTCCGTGGAGTTTGAGGACG
>JAJDZH010000375.1:0-20000 GCA_022824725.1 Thermoanaerobaculia bacterium
TGGTAGGTCGCCGCGTTGGCGAGGACCTGATCGCGCGAGAGTTGCGGGCGCGTGGCCTTCTTGCCGGTCGGGTCGCCGATCATCGCGGTGAAGTCGCCGACGAGGAAGACGACCCGGTGCCCGAGTTGCTGGAAGTGGGCCATCTTCCGCAGCAGCACGGCGTGGCCGAGGTGCAGGTCCGGCGCGGTGGGATCGAAGCCGGTCTTGATGAGCAGGGGACGGTTCTCCTTGCGGGACTGCTCGAGCCGCTGCCGCAGGGCGTCTTCTTCGACCACGTCGACCGCTCCGCGCAGCAGCAGTTCCATCTGCTCGTCCGGGGGAGGAAAGCCGCTGCTCATGGGGCGGAGGGTAGCAAGCCGTCCCTACGCCGTGGCGGCCGCGGCGATGCGGCCGCTGGCGACGATCCTGGCGTCTCCGGACAGCCGCCAGCGGCCGAGGCCGTCGGGTCCGTCCGGAGCGGCCTCGAGCTGCAGTTCGAAGCCGCCGCGGGTGGCGGCCGCAACAGGCAGTGCGAGCCGGCGCTCGGCGATCGCGCAGGCGGCTGCCGCCACGACGCCGGTGCCGCAGGCGAGGGTCTCCGCTTCCACTCCGCGCTCGTAGGACCGGATGCCGAGGCCTCCGGGCGGGTCGAGGCGGACGAAGTGGACGTTCGCGCCTTCCGGGCCGAGGTCCGGGTGTGCGCGCAGGACCGGACCAAGCGACGCCACCGGCGCCTGGTCCAGGTCTCCCGGCCACCAGAGGACGAAGTGGGGAACGCCGGCGTCGATGCGGCGCCCCGGGTGGTCCTCGCCGTTCGCGTGCAGCGTCATCGCCCGGCCCGCTTCCGGAACGGCCACGCTGACCGCGGTGCGGGTGCCGTCGACAGGCTCGGCGACCAGGGCGCCGGCGCCGGTCTCGATCGTCAGTCTCCGGGCGCCCGGTTCCTGCTCGAAGGCGAGCCGGGCCGCGCAGCGGGCGGCGTTCAGGCACAGTGCGGCGCGGGCGCCGTCGGCGTTCGCGTAGTCGAGGGCGTAGCGCTCCCTGGCTAGTCGATTCAGCGTGAACAGGCCGTCGGCGCCGACCGACAGTCCGCGCCGGCACCAGGCCCTGATCGTCTCAGGGGCCGGCGCCGGTCGCTCGACGAGGGCGATGAAGTCGTTGCCGGCGCCGGACACGAGGAGGAACGGCGTTCCGTCCGGCCCGGTCATCGCGGCCTCTGGGCGCCGCCGCCGTCCTCCTCGTCGTCGCCGTCCTCCTCGCTGTCCTCGTCATCCTCGCTACCGCCGTCCTCGGCCTCGGGTTCCTCGCCCGTGTCCTCCGCGCTCTCGGCATCCTCCGATTCGGTCTCGGCAGCGTCCGCGTCCGCTTCCGCTTCCGTGACCGGGTCCGGCGGGCGGATCGGCGGCAGGGGATCGCCCTTCAGGCCGCAGCCCAGGCTGGCGAGCAGGACGAGCAGAACCCCGCCAACCGTGGCCACCCGAAGCGGGCGACGGCTCCGGGATTCGGACGACCTCCCGGGCTCAGAGGACATAGCGGCTGAGGTCACGGTCTTCCACGACGTCGGCGAGCGCCCGGTTGACGTAGCCGGCGTCGACTTCCAGGGTCACCCCGTTCATGTCCGGCGCCTCGAAGGAAACCTCTTCCAGCAGACGCTCCATCAGGGTAGCGAGACGGCGGGCGCCGATGTTCTCGGTCTGCGAGTTGACCTGCACCGCGAGCCGGGCGACTTCCCGCACCGCGTCGTCGCGGAAGGAGAGATCGAGGCCCTCGGCGCCGAGGAGCGCGCGGTACTGGGTGGTCAGGGCGCTGTCCGGCTCGGTCAGGATGCGGACGAACTCCTCCTCGCCCAGCGCTCCCAGCTCGACGCGGATGGGGAAGCGGCCCTGGAGCTCGGGGATCAGGTCCGATGGCTTGGCCACGTGGAAGGCGCCGGCGCCGATGAACAGCACGTGGTCGGTCTTGACCGGTCCGTACTTCGTCGTCACCGTCGTCCCTTCGACGATCGGCAGGAGATCGCGCTGAACCCCCTCGCGCGACACGTCGGGACCGTGGCCGCCGTCGCGACCGGCGACCTTGTCGATCTCGTCGAGGAAGACGATGCCGGCCTGCTCGACCCGCAGCCGGGCTTCCTCGGCGACATCCTGGCGGTCGATCAGCGCCTCGGCTTCCTGCCGCCTCAGGATCTCCCGCGCCTCGCTCACCTCGACCATCTGGCGCTTGCGCTTGCCGAACAGGCCGGGGAGCATCTCCTTCAGATTGATGCCCACGGCCTCGACGCCCTGGGGAGTGACCATCTCGAACTGCTGGGGCGAGGCGTCGTCCACCTCGATCTCGACCATCCGGTGGTCGAGACGGCCCTCTTCGAGCCACTGGCGGAAACGTTCGCGGGTCTCGGTGGGCGCCGCCTGGTTGGCCGGGTCGCCGGACTCACCTGCCGGCTGGTGCGCCTGGGGGACGAGGATCTGGAGCAGCCTCTCGTCGGCCCGGGACGCGGCGTCGGCCTCGACGGCCTCCCGTTTCTCCTCTCCGACCATCACCACCGCGAGCTCCATCAGATCGCGGACGATCGACTCGACGTCGCGGCCGACGTAGCCGACCTCGGTGAACTTGCTTGCCTCGATCTTGAGGAAGGGAGCGCGGGCGAGTTTGGCCAGCCGGCGCGCGATCTCCGTCTTGCCGACGCCGGTGGGGCCCATCATCAGGATGTTCTTGGGCGCGATGTCTTCGGCGGTCTCCGGGTCGAGCTGCTGGCGCCGCCAGCGGTTGCGCATGGCGATGGCCACCGCGCGCTTGGCGTCCTTCTGGCCGACGACGTGGCGGTCGAGCGCGGCGACGATCTCGCGCGGCGTGAGATCCTCGACGAAGGGGGCGTCCGGCGCGGGTGGGAGCGTCATGCGCCGTCCCCGCCGGCTTCGAGGCGCTCGACGGTGATCTCGTCGTTCGTGTAGATGCAGAGATCCGCGGTGAGCCGCATCGCCTCGAGCGCGATCTGTTCCGCGTCGAGTTCGGTGTGCTCGAGCAGCGCGCGAGCCGCCGCCAGCGCGTAGTTCCCGCCCGAGCCGATCGCCAGCGGCATGTCGCTGTCCGGTTCGAGCAGGTCGCCGTTGCCCATCGCCAGAAAGCTCTTGCGGCCGTCGGTCACGATCATCTGGGCCTCGAGCCGCCGCAGGGCGCGATCCGTCCTCCAGTCCATCGCGAGTTCGACCACGGCGCGCTCGAAGTTGCCCTGGTACTCGTCGAGCTTCGCCTCGAACCGCGAGAAGAGGGCAAGAGCGTCCGCGCCCCCGCCCGCGAAACCGACCAGAACCCGCCCCTTGGCGGCGCGCTGGACCTTGCGGGCCCTGGCCTTGACCACCGTGTTCGCGGCGCCGTTGGTGACCTGGCCGTCGCTGGCCATGCATGTCGTGTCGCGGCGGCGCACGAGCAGGATCGTCGTCATCGTTTACTGGGGCTCCGGGCTTCCCCTCGCGGGGCGGTCGCAGCCCGTCTACGGATTCTCTCGCAGAATGTTGAGCAGGGACTCTTCGGGACTCGTCCATCCGGGGCCGCCGATGAAACGGCCGATCTCCTCGCCGTTCCGGTAGACGATCGCCGTCGGGAGTTCCGTGACTTCGAGACGGTCCACCTCGGCGTCGCCCCAGGGGTTGTCGTCCCCGAGGCCGTAGTAGGTGAAGCGCACGGGCGAGTCCTCGAGTTCCTCGTGGACCTTCAGGCCGCGCGGCATGAACCGTTCGCAGACGTGGCACCAGGACCCGAACACGACGCGGACCTCGACGCCGGCGCCGAGGGCGGCCACCTCGGCGACCGCCGCCGGATCGCTCTCGTAGGACCTGGCGTCGCGGCGATAGCCCGGCTCGTGGGAGTAGAGGTCCGCGAGCGTCGCCTCGCCGGCCCACGAGGGTCGCTGCCGGAGCTGGGCCAGGACGTCGTCCACGGCGAACTCGAGCCCCTTCGGAATGGGCCGGAAGGGCATCGGAGGGCCGAACAGGGCGCCGGGCAACAGGTCGAGCGTGTCCTCGCCGGCGGGGGAGATCTTGAGCAGTTGCACCTTGCGGGTCATCTGGTTGCGGGCGCTCAGCAGCACCGGGGACGGCAGGCCGTCGGCCACGACGAGGAAGGCGCCCGCGGTGCGGGAGAGGTAGAGCTGGGCGTCAGGCGCCTCCTGGCCCTGCAGGAAGAGCTGGTAGTCGCCGACGAGCTGGAAGCCGCGCAGGTCGTCCTGGGCGATGGCGGCGCCGGAGACGGTCAGGAGCGCGACCATCGCAAACAGGGACGAGATCGCCCGGCGGGCGGCAGGGAGTTTCATTCGAGGATCCTCTTCTTGAACTGTGAGGAAGGAGCTCAGGCGCCCTTCGCCCTGGGATGGCTTTGCCGGTAGACCTGGAGCAGGCGACCGGTATCTACGTGCGTGTAGCGCTGGGTGGTCGAGAGCGAGGCATGGCCGAGGAGTTCCTGGATCGAACGCAGGTCGGCGCCCGATTCGAGCAGGTGGGTCGCGAAGCTGTGGCGCAGGGCGTGCGGATGAGCCCCCGCCGCCTGTGCGGTCTCCTCGACGTAGCGGTCGATGATACGCCGCACCGACCGCGCCGAGAGTCGGCCCCCGCTACGGTTCAGGAAGACCGGTTCCAGGTGCTGTTCCTCGTCGCTGTCCCGGCGCCGGAACACGTCCTCCCAGGCGTCGAGCCACTGGCGGAGCGCCTTCTCCGCCGGCTCGCCGAAGGGGGTCATCCGTTCGCGGTCTCCCTTGCCGACCACGCGCAGCACTCTGGCTCCGAGGTCGATGTCGCGCCAGTTCAATGCGACCAGTTCGCCGACCCGGAGCCCCGAGGCGTAGAGCAGTTCGAGCAGCGCGCGGTCCCGCAGGCCGAGCGGTCCCTCGCGGCCGGCGGGAGCCTCGAGCAGGGCCTCGATCTCGCCCGGACGCAGGTGGCGCGGCAGGGTCTTCTCGACCTTCGGCGTGGGCACCGACTCGGCCGGGTTCGACTGCATCCGGCCCATCAGACAGGCGTAGCGGAACAGGCCGCGCAGCGCCGAGAGGTGGCGGCCCTGGGTGCGCCGGGCCAGTCGACGCTGGTTGAGAGAGGCCACGAAGGACCGGACCAGCAGTGGGTCGATGTCATGGAGGTTCTGGTCGCTGCTGCCGCTGGCGGTTCGGAACTCGGCGAAGGCCGCGAGATCGCGGCCGTACGCCCGCAGTGTGTGTTCGGAGCAATTCCGCTCCAGCTCCAGGTATTCCAGGAAGTCCGGGATCAGGCGGGCGAGCGCACCGCGCCGCTCGGCTCGTCTTCCTGGCTCGGCATGGTCGATGGTGGTTCCCACGGAGGCGCTCCCGCGATCCCCATGTTACCGGCCCAGGCCGCGAGCGCTCGGTGGGCCCGGTCGGCGTAGGCGGCGCGCCGCTCGCGTTTCCGCACGCGTCCGGCGAGGGGCTCGAGCAGGCCGTAGTTGATGTTTGTCGGCTGGTAGCGCTTCGGGTTCGACTCGGTGAGGTGTCGGGCCAGGGCACCGAGGGCGGTCGTGTCGGGAAGCGGCGACGGTTGCCGGTCTCCGTCCTGGAGCATGACGTACAGGGCGATGGCGAGACCGGTGGCGGCCGATTCGAGGTAGCCCTCGACGCCGGTCATCTGGCCGGCCAGACGCAGGTTGGATCGCCCGGCGAAGCGGTACCAGCGATCGAGGTGGAGGGGGGCGTTGATGAAGGTGTTGCGATGGACCTGGCCGTGGCGGACGAAGCGGGCGGATTCGAGTCCCGGCAGGGTGCGGAGCACGCGGCGCTGCTCGGGCCAGGTCATCCGGGACTGGAAGCCGACCAGGTTGTACTGGCTGCGGGCGAGGTCTTCCTGGCGAAGCTGGACCACGGCGTGGGGGCGCGTGCCGTCCGGCGCCCGGAGGCCTACCGGCTTCATCGGTCCGAAGCGCATGGTGTCCTCGCCGCGGCGGGCGAGTTCCTCGATCGGCAGGCAGCCTTCGAAGAACAGCGGCCGTTCGAACTCGCGCAGCTCGATCGTCTCCGCCTCGAGCAGGGCGCGGCGAAAGCGCCGGTACTGTTCCTCGCTGAGCGGGCAGTTCAGGTAGTCGTCGCCTCCCTTGCCGTAGCGCGAGGCCCGGAACAAACGGTCGTGGTCGAGGCTTTCTCCGGTAACGATGGGCGCGATCGCGTCATAGAAGTAGAGATGGTCCGCACCGATCAGGTTCTCGATTTCCCGGGTCAGGGCTTCCGACGTCAGGGGTCCGGTGGCGATGACCCAGTCGCCGCCCGCGTCCGCTTCGGGCAGGGCCGTCAGTTCCTCGCGTCGCAGTTCGATCAGCGGGTGCGATTCGACCGCGGCCGTGACGTCGGCGGCGAAGCGCGTCCGGTCCACCGCCAGCGCCCCGCCGGCGGGAACGGCATTCCTGCGGGCCGCGGCGATGATCAGGGAGCCGAAGTACTCCATCTCCCGCTTCAACAGGCCGGCGGCGTGGTGCGGGTCGTCGCTGCGCAGCGAGTTCGAGCAGACGAGTTCGGCGAGGTCGCTGCTTGCGTGGGCCGGCGTGGAGCGCCGTGGCCGCATCTCGTAGAGGGTCACGGCGCGGCCCCTGGAGGCGAGCTGGAAAGCGCACTCGCTACCGGCGAGCCCGCCGCCAACGACTGCGACGGGCGCGGTCATTGGCGCATCATGGCAAGGCCTTGCCGGCTTGACAAGGTTCGCCGCTCTACTATCGTGCCGCGCGTATGAGCAACTCCCTCGTCATCGTCGAGTCGCCGGCCAAGGCCCGGACGATCGAGCGCTACCTCGGGCCCGGCTACCGGGTGGAGTCGTCGATCGGACACATCCGTGACCTGCCCCGGACCGCCGCCGAGGTGCCGCAGAAGTACCGCGGGCGGCCGTGGGCTCGCCTCGGCGTCGACATCGAAGGCGGATTCGATCCGCTTTACGTGATTCCGCGCGAAAAGAAGGAGCAGATCACCAAGCTCCGAAGGGCGCTGAGGAACGCCGACGAACTCGTCCTCGCGACGGATGAGGATCGCGAGGGGGAGGCGATCGCGTGGCATCTGAAGGAGGTGCTCCGGCCCAAGGTGCCGGTGCGCCGGATGGTCTTCCACGAGATCACGAAGTCGGCCGTCGAGGCGGCGCTCGGCGAGACCCGGGACATCGACCGCCGCCTGGTCGACGCCCAGGAGGCCCGGCGGGTGCTGGACCGGCTCTACGGTTACGAGGTTTCCCCGGTGCTGTGGAAGAAGGTCCAGCCGCGCCTGTCCGCGGGCCGCGTCCAGTCGGTCGCCACGCGGATCGTGGTCGAGCGGGAACGCGAACGGATGGCCTTCGTGCCCGCGGGCTACTGGACCGTCGAAGTGGAACTCGAGACGGAGCAGGGGCAAGCTCGGCGTTTCCCCGCGCGGGTGTCGGCGGTCGGCGGCAGGGCGGTGGCTCGCGGCCGGGACTTCGACCGGACGACGGGCAAGCTCAAGAGCAAGGCCCACCTCCTGCTGCAGGCGGAGGCGGAGACCCTGGGCGAGGAGTTGCCCTCGACCCGTCCGGTGGTGGCCGAGGTGAAGGAGCAGCCGTTCACTCGCCGTCCGTACGCGCCCTTCATCACGTCGACCCTCCAGCAGGAGGCGGCGCGCAAGCTCCGGTACACGGCCCAGCGCACGATGAGGGTGGCCCAGGGGCTGTACGAGAACGGTTACATCACCTACATGCGCACGGACTCGACCGCGCTCTCCGGGCAGGCGATCTCCGCCGCGAGACGGCAGGTCGCCGATCTCTACGGCGCCGAGTACCTGCCGGAGAAGGCCCGGGTCTACGCCCGGCGAGCGAACGCCCAGGAGGCGCACGAGGCGATCCGGCCCGCCGGCACCAGCTTCCGCACGCCGAACCAGTTGCGCGGAGCCCTCGACGGGGACTCGCTGCGCCTCTACGAGCTGATCTGGAAGCGGACGCTGGCGTCCCAAATGAAGGACGCCAGGGGCACCAGCACGTCGGTCAGGCTGGAGACGTCGACGCCGGGGGCCGGCGAGGTCCGTCTGACCGCCTCCGGCCGGGTGCTGCGCTTCGCCGGCTTTCTGCGGGTCTACGTCGAGGGCAGCGACGATCCCCGGACCCGGGCGGAGGACGAGGAGCGGTTCCTGCCGAAGCTGAGCCAGGGCGAGAGGGTCGAAGTGGCGAGCGCCGAGCCGAACGGCCACACCACGCAGCCGCCCGCGCGCTACACCGAAGCCAGTCTGGTCCGCGAACTGGAGAAGCAGGGGGTGGGTCGGCCGTCGACGTACGCCGCGATCCTGCAGACGATCGTGGACCGGGGGTACGTCTGGAAGAAGGGGTCGGCTCTGGTGCCGACCTTCCTCGCCTTCGCCGTGACCCGGCTCCTGGAGGAGCACCTGGGGGATCTGGTCGACCTGGACTTCACGGCGCGAATGGAGAGCGATCTCGACGCGATCGCCGGCGGGGAGCGGGAGGCCAGGCCGTGGCTGCGCAACTTCTACTTCGGTCGCGAGCCGGGGCCGGGAGGCGCCGGCCGCAAGGGTCTGCAGTCGCTGGTCGGCGAGGGGGTCGACGAGATCGACGCCCGCGCGGTGTGCTCGCTGCTGCTGGGAGAGGACGCCGAGGGCCGCGAAGTGGCCGTCCGGGTCGGCCGCTACGGTCCGTACGTCCAGGCCGGCGACGACGGGGAGCGGGTCTCGCTGGAGGAGAACCTGCCGCCGGACGAGATGACGGTGGAGAAGGCGCTTTCCCTGCTCGAGAACGCGGCCGAAGGGAAGGGCCCGATCGGCCACCACCCGGAGACCGGCGAACCGGTCTATGTGAAGACGGGGCGCTACGGCGACTACGTCCAGTTGGGCGACGCCGTCGCGGGCGGACCGGGCAGGAAGCGTGGGAGCGGGGCGGCCAAGCCGAAGATGGCCAGCCTGTGGTCGTCGATGGATCGAGCGAGTCTCACCCTCGACGAAGCGCTCCTGCTGCTGTCCTTCCCGCGCGAACTCGGCCGTCATCCCGAGAGCGATGAGGTCGTGACGGTCCAGGACGGAAGGTACGGCGCCTACGTCCGTTGCGGCAAGGAGAGCCGGAGCCTCGAGAGCCAGGAGCAGATGGCGACGATCGGGCTCGACGAGGCTCTGGCGCTGCTGCGCCAGCCGAAACGCCGCCGCGGTTCGTCGTCGGTGCTCAAGGAGCTGGGCGAACACCCCCAGAACGGTCTCGCCCTTTCCATCAAGGCGGGGCGCTTCGGTCCCTACGTGACGGATGGTCAGGTCAACGCGACGGTGCCCAAGGGCAAGGATCCGCAGGACGTCGGCCTCGACGAGGCGGTCGATCTCCTGGCGGCGCGCGAGGCGAAGATGGTGGCCCAGGGCAAGAACCCCAGGGCGCCCCGCCGCCGGCCGGCACGGAAGCGGGGACCCGCGAAGAAGAAGACGACGCGGCGCTAGCGCCGCAGAAGGCCGCCTTCGGCGGTAGCGGGTCAGAAGACCCGCGCACCCAGTGCTGCGGCGCCAGGCGGCGCTAGCGGGACGCCAGGGCGTAGTTCGCGCCCTCGTAGCGGCGCACGAGTCCGTCGACTTCCAGGCGGGCGAGGGTGGCGAGGACGCCGGGCACCGGTCGCTGGAGGCGGGATGCGAGTTCCTCCGGGGTTCGGGCGCCTTCCCTGAGGGCGCCCAGGAGGTCGTCGACCTCGGATACGCCGGCGGAGTTGGATCGAGCCGGCTCGGCCGTGTCTTCCGACGCCCGCTCGAGCCGGGCCAGGATCGAGGTGGGCAGGGTCTCGAGCATCGCGTCGGGGTCGAGGGCGGGAATCGCTCCATCCCGCAGCAGCAGGTGGGCGCCGGCGGACTCCCGGGAGAGGACGGAACCTGGAACCGCGTAGACGTCGCGGCCGAGGTCGAGGGCCAGGCGGGCGGTGATCAGGGAGCCCGAGCGCCGGGCGGCGCGGACCACGACCGAAGCGAAACCGAGGGCGGCAATGAGGCGATTTCGGATCGGAAAGTGGTTGGGACGAGGCTGCCGGCCGAGCGGGAACTCGGTGATCAGACAGCCGTGCCGCGCGATCTCGGCCGCGGTTCGGCGGCTGTTGCGGGGATAGTCGACGTCGATGCCGCAGCCGAGCACGGCAGCGGTGCAGCCTGTGCCGGCACGGGCCGCCAGCGCGCTGCGGTGGGCCGCCTGGTCGATGCCGCGAGCGAATCCGGAGATGACGACCAGGCCGGCCGCGGCCAGGCGGCGCGCGAACCAGGCCGCCACCTCGAGTCCGTACGCGTCCGCCTTTCGTGAACCCACGATCGAGATACCGGGCGCCTGACTCAAGCGGCCGCGGACGTAGAGAACGGGAGGCGCCTGCAGTCCGAGGTCGGCGAGGGCCGGTGGGTAGTCACGATCGACCAGGGTGACGATCTCGATGCCGTTCTCGCTTGCTCGCGCCATCTCGGCACTGGCGTCGTCGAGGCGGCCGCGCGCCGCGAGCAGGATGGTCCGAACCCGGTCGAGCGGCGCTTCGAGGCTGCTGGCCGCCTCCTCGGCGAAGCGGTCGCTCCCCAGTTCCACGGCCGTGCGGAGCCGTTGGGCGAGGGCGCAGATGAGACCGCGGTCGCCGTGGACGAGATTCAGTGCGACGAGGGCCTGTCGGACATCGTTTCCGCCTCTGGGGATGTTCCCGTTCGGGAACGGTTCTTCTGCCATCGCGCTGCCTTCCTTCCGGATCGCGCGGCTCTCCTGGAACGGCGCTCAGAGACAGAGACGGATTCCAGGTCCGTGATCTATACTGGCTCGATGACGCGCACTGCTTACCGCCGGCCGCGCGTTCTGGCGTTGATCGCGGGAGTGCTGGTCCTGGCGACGATCCCGGGCGCCGCCGAAGCGCAGAAGCGCAAGGTGGCCCCCGAGGCCAAACAGCAGTGGCAGTTCGGTGTCGACATGGCCGACCGGGGCCTGTGGAGCGAGGCTCTTTTCCGGTTCGAGCAGGCTCGCCGGATCGAGCCGGAACATCCGGCGATCCTGAGCAACATCGCGGTCGCGCACGAGGCGCTGGGTCTGTTCGAGGAGGCTCTGGGCTACTACCGTCAGGCCTTGCGGCTGGCGCCCCGCGAGCGGGACGTTCGGCGGAACTACTCCCGCTTCGTCGAGTACTACCAGAACTTCAAGGGAGACCGGGAGGAGGACGAAGAGGTGTCGTCCGTGGCGGAAGAAGCCGCCCAGCCCACCTCTCCGGAGAGCGGTGGAGGCGGCGCGAGCGGACCGCTTGCCGATGCGCGGTGACTCCTCTCCCGGCTCGCGGCAGTGGTCGGCCTGGAGGTCATGGAATGGTTCTTGCTTGCCCCGATGGTTGGAGGTGACGCGCGTGACGCAAGCTGCCAGTAGAGGATGGGCCGTCAGTAGAGGATCGGCGATCGTGGCGTCGGCCGGCCTGCTGGCCGGCCTGCTGGCGCCGCTGACGGCGACTCCGACGAGTGCCGAAGGGACGGTCGAGGTGAGGCTGACACTGCCGATGCGGGCGCGCATCGACCTGACCGGCCGCGACACGCTTCTGCCGGCGCCCTTCCTGGTCGTCAGCCAGGAAGGCGAAGGCCGGATCGAAGGGTCGGACATCGACGTGCAGGGAGAGTTCGAGCGTTACCTGAACAAGGTGCTCCGTCGCGAGACGGACCTGCGGATCGTCGAGGCAGGGCGGATCGACTACCCGACGTACGACCTGGAGATGCTGGCCAGGGACGAGGACTTCTGGCGCAATCTCGGCGAGACGACGCAGTCGGACCTCATTCTGGCCGGCACTCTCGACTTCGACATCCAGGATCGGTCCGGCTACCGGACCGAGGAGTACATCTCGCCCTTCGACGGCCGCACCATGTACCGGCAGGTACTCGTCGAGCAGACGGGCTTCGAGTACGACATCGTCGTCATGGTCTTCGACGGCTCGACCGGCGAACTGATCTACAACGACAATTTCAAGGACTTCAAGAGCTTCGAGGGCGAGCAGGCGGACCCGCTGCAGGGGATGTTCGAGAACCTGTACGCGCTGGAGGACCGCATCCTGGGCGTCTTCACGCAGAAGGACATTGAAGTCTCGCGCGTGATCTTCACGCCCTAAGGAGGAGCAGTGAGTTCAGCACCACTCCGGCCGGACGGCATGCCGGCCCTCCGCGTCACCGCCCTGGTCTGCGCGCTCCTGGTCTGCGCGGCCGCCGGCCTCGAGGCGCAGGGTTTCGGCAAGAACAAGATCCGCTACGAGGACTTCGACTGGCGGATCTACCACTCGACTCACTTCGACATCTACTACTACTCCGAGAGCGAGCCCCAGTTGCAGAAGGTGGCGTCACTCGCGGAGAGCGCGTACGACCAGTTGTCGCTCGACCTGGACTACCAGATCCAGGAGCCGACGCCGCTGATCATCTACAACACGCACTCCGACTTCCTCCAGAACAACGTGATGATCAACTTCATCCCGGAGGGGGTCGCGGCTTTCGCCACCTCGGCGCGGTTCCGGATGGTCCTGCCCATCGACCTGCCGGACGTCGAACTCTACGAGCTCATCCTGCACGAGCTGACGCATATCTTCCAGTACCACATCCTGTTCGGCGGAAGCCTGGGGCGGGCCATGACGAACAGCCCGCCGCAGTGGTTGATGGAGGGCATGGCGAGCTACTTCGCGGAGGATGAGAGCGCGTCCGACCGGATGTACCTGCGGGACGCGGTGGTCAACGACCGGCTGCCGCCGATCACCTCGGGCCAGGCGAGCGGCTTCTTCGCGTACCGCTACGGCCACGCCGCTTTCGACTTCATGGAGGAGCGCTGGGGGGCGGACGGGGTGATCGACTTCCTGTTCGAGTTCCGGAACACGATCGGCTCGCGGGTGGGCCGGGCGATCGAACGGGCCTTCCGCATGGAGCCCGAGGACTTCGACCTCGAGTTCCGCCGCTGGCTCCGCAACCGCTACCTGCCCGAACTGGTGGCGACCGGAGAGCCCAGCGACTTCGGGCGGCCGTTCCGCACCCGTCCCCAGGGCAGCCAGGAGACGTCGCCGGTGGCCTCTCCCTCGGGCGACCTGGTGGCGGCGTTCTCGACCTTCCAGGGGGATGTCGACATCGTTCTCTTCGACACCCAGGAGCGCGAGCCGGTCCGCAACCTGACGCGGGGATACACGGCGGACTTCCGCCACTACGTCGCCCAGATGCTGACGCTGGGGCGCAAGCACGGCAGCGACCTGGCCTTCTCGCCCGATGGCAACTCGCTGGCCGCCTTCGTCCGCAAGGAGGCGGGCTACTCCCTCGCCATCGTCAATGTTCTGGGCGGGGGAGTGCGCCGCGTCATCGACATGGAGATCGAGCAGCAGACGGCGCCCGCCTGGAGCCCGGACGGCCGGAGCGTCGCGTTCGCCGGCAACCAGAACGGGCAGTACGACATCTTCCAGCTCGACCTGCAATCGCTGGAGATCCGGAACCTGACGAACGACGAAGTCTTCGACGGCTCTCCGTCCTACTCGCACGACGGCCAATGGCTCGTGTTCTCCTCGCTGCCAGGGGAGAACGGGCAGCTCTTCCGGCTCAACCTGGAGACGATGGAGCGCGTTCGCCTGGGCAGCGACGAGCACCACAACACGGACCCGGTCTTCTCGAGCGATGACCGGACGGTGTACTTCACGTCGGACCGCACGGGCGCCGAGAACATCTTCGGGCTTAACGTCGAGACCGGCGAGCTTCGCCAGTACACGAACGCGATCACCGGCTGCTTCCAGCCCACCGTGCTGGGCAGGGCCGGCAGCGACGACCGGCTGGTGTACACGGGTTTCTGGCAGGGCCGGTTCGACCTCTACGAGACGGACATCGACGAACCGATCGGGGAAGTCCAGGTTGTCGACCTGGGCGAGGCTTCCGAGCCGATCCCGGCGATCGACCTCTTCGAGCCGGACATCCAGGTTTCGATCGACGAGTCGAACAAGGAGGACAAGCGGGGTTGGCGACTGTTCCTGGAGGATGCCCAGACCGCGGTCGGCGTCGACGACAACCAGACCTTCCTGGGTCAGGTCTACCTGCAGTTCTCCGATTTCCTGGGCGACCGGCGGCTGTTCACGACGTTCGCCTCGGTCGAGAGCTTTTCCCAGTTCAACGTCACCTACCTGAACCTCTCGAACCGGCTGCAATGGCAGGTGTCGCTGTTCGACGACCGGGCCTTCTACATAGGCTACGACTACAACTACGGGTACTACGAGCGCGGCCGGTCGTTCTTCCAGCAGACCGGCGCCATCTTCTCGATCTCCTATCCGATGAGCTTCTACCGGAGGTTCGAGCTGGGCGCGGGCTACATCCGCCGCAAGCTGGACTATCAGGCGTATGCGCGGGACCACGATTTCAACCTCGTGCTGGATGACTTCGGACGGCCGATTCCGACCATCTCCCCGCGCGAGGATGACTACCCGGTGATCCAGACCGCCCTCGTCGGCGACACGACGGTTTTCGGACCCGCCGGGCCCTCGAGCGGTCACAGATATCGCCTGTCGGCCGAGTACGCGCCGGACCTCGAGACCTCCGGCGCGCTGACGCAGACGTTCCAGCTCGACGCGCGCAAGTACTTCCCGCTCACCCGGCGCGGCGTCTTCGCGACCCGCTTCTTCGGCAGCATGAGAACCGGCAACTTCCCCAATCCGGTGTACTTCGGTGGGCTGGACACGGTGCGGGGAGTCGATTTCCGCGACATGGTCGGCGACCACGGCTTCTTCACCAACCTCGAGCTGCGCTTCCCCCTGATCGACTTCTTCGTGACGCCGATCTGGACGTTCCAGGGGATCCAGGGGCGCTTCTTCCTCGATGTCGCCGGCGCCTGGTTCGACGACGTCCAGGACTTCAACGTCTGGGACTCCGAAAACAGCCGGCTGGACGACGCGATCGCGGCCTACGGCTTCGGTCTCACGGTGCGGATGCTCGGCCTCGATCTGCACTGGGACTTCGCGACCCAGTGGGATCTGAAGGAGTCGGGCGACAGCCGCACGACGTTCTGGATCGGCCAGCGGTTCTAGCCCGGAGCTTGAGCCGGCAACTCTCCCTCTTCGGCGACGGTGCGCTGGCCGCTGCCGGCCGCGAATCGAAGCTGCGGTCGCGTCGCCGCAAAGCGGGCGGAGGCGCGGGTCTGCGGGTTGCCGTGCTCGGCTCCGGCAGCGGCGGCAACAGCACGATTGTCGAGAGTGGCGAAGGCTGCCTGCTGCTCGATGCTGGATTCTCGTGCCGGGAGCTCGAACGCAGGCTGGAGGCGGTGGGCCGTTCCGCCGCCGACGTCGACGCGGTGCTTCTGACCCACGAGCACGACGATCACTGCCGGGGAATCGACCGCTTCGCCAGGCGCCACCAGGTTCCGGTCTACGGCACGCGCGGCACGTACAAGGGACCGCTGTTGCGGGGTCTCGGCTCTTTCGCCCGCCCGATGGCGCCCGGCGTTCCGCTGACCGCCGCCGGCTTCCGGATTGACGTGTTCCCGGTGTCGCACGATGCGCGGGAACCGGTCGGAATCGTGGTCGAGAGCGGCGGCGGGTATCGCGTCGGGCTGGCGACGGATCTGGGCTGCCGGACGCCGGAAGCGTGGCGAAACCTCCAGGATCTCGACATTCTGGTGCTCGAGTCGAATCACGATCTCGACATGCTGCGCACGGGACCATACCCTTGGCGCCTGAAGGAGCGAGTCGCGTCGAAGCGGGGGCACCTCAGCAACGAGGATGCAGCCGCCGGAGTCGAGGCTCTGCTTTCGGATCGTCTGTCCTGGGTCGTCCTTTGTCATCTCTCGGAAACGAACAACTCGCCGGCATTCGCGGTCGCGGCGGTGCAGCCGGTACTCGACCGGCGCGGCTCGGGGGCGAAGCTGCTCGTGGCCGAGCAGCATCGGCCCGGGCCCTGGCTGGAGGTTGGCGGCTGAGCGCCGCGGGGAGGGGTTGAGTTGACGTCGCGGACGAGTCGCCACGCAGAAGGACCGGAAGGCCGTTTCGTGGCCCGGGTGCTGGTCTACCCGCGCGCCGAGGTGCTCGACCCCCAGGGGCGGGCGATCGAGGACGCCCTCGGCCGGATCGGATTCGATGGCGTACGCCGCATCCGCGCCGGCAAGAGCTTCGAGGTCGCGCTCGAGGCCGCGGACGAGGAACAGGCGACCGAGGCGGTCGACCGGATGTGCCGGCAGCTCCTGGCCAACCCGATCGTCGAGGACTACACCGTGGAGTGGGTCTCGGAATGAAGTGCGGGATCGTGGTCTTTCCCGGGAGCAATTGCGACCACGACGTCTACCACGTGCTGAGTCACGTTCTCGAGCAGGAGACGACGTTTCTGTGGCACCAGGAGACGTCGCTGGAGGGATGCGAACTGGTCGTGCTGCCGGGCGGCTTCTCGTACGGCGACTATCTCCGGGCCGGTTCCATGGCCGCGCACTCGCCGATCATGGCCGCGGTGCGGCGCCACGCCGAGGCCGGAGGACGGGTGCTCGGTATCTGCAACGGCTTCCAGATGCTGCTGGAAACGGGCCTGCTGCCGGGCGCGATGCGGCGGAATCGGGATCTGCGGTTTCTGAGCGTGGACGTCCACCTGCGAGTCGAGCGGGACGATCTGGCCTGGTGCTCCCATTACCGGCGGGGCGACGTGCTGCGGATGCCGGTCGCCCACGCCGAGGGCAACTATGTGGACACCGGGGAGGCGCTTGACGAACTGGAACGGCGTGGCCAGGTCGTCTTCCGCTACGTGGACGCCGCCGGCCGGCGCGAGCCGGCAGCGAACCTGAACGGATCGGAGCGGGCGATCGCCGGTATCTGCAACGCCGGAGGCAACGTGCTGGGCCTGATGCCGCATCCCGAGCGATGCGCGGAAGAGATGCTGGGCAACCGGGACGGCCTGGGTCTCCTGGCGGGCGCGGTGGCTGGTGGTGGCCGCGTCGGGGCACTGGCGGCGGCGGGCGGGCAAGGCCGGTGACGACGACGCCGAGTTCCGCGGCCGGCGAGCCGGCCGTCGATTCGGTCCTGGCGGCCGATCACGGCCTGACCGGGGAGGAGTTCGGCGGACTCTGCGACCTGCTGGGCCGCAGTCCGACCTGGACGGAGCTGGGTATCGCTTCGGCCCTCTACTCGGAGCATTGCTCCTACAAGTCGTCCAGGATTCACCTGCGACGGTTTCCGACGCGGAGCCCGCGGGTCGTCCACGGGCCGGGCGAGAACGCCGGAGTCGTCGACATAGGCCACGGCTGGGTCGCGGCCTTCAAGATGGAGAGCCACAACCACCCCAGCTTCATCGAGCCCTACCAGGGCGCCGCCACCGGCGTGGGTGGAATCCTGCGCGACGTGTTCACGATGGGCGCGCGGCCGATTGCCTGCCTGGATTCGCTGAGGTTCGGCGAGATCGACGGGGAGCGGGGCGCGCGGATGCGGCATCTCGTCGACGGCGTCGTCCGAGGCATCGGGGACTACGGCAACTGCGTCGGCATCCCGACCGTCGGGGGCGAGACCGGGTTTCACCCGTCCTACAACGGCAACATCCTGGTCAACGCGTTCGCGCTCGGCGTGTGCCGGGAGGACAGGATCTTCACCGCCACGGCTTCGGGCGCCGGCAACCCGATTCTGTACGCGGGCAGCCGCACCGGCCGCGATGGCATTCACGGCGCCACGATGGCGTCGGAGGCCTTCGACGCCGAGAGCGAGGCGAAGAGGCCCACGGTACAGGTGGGCGATCCCTTCACGGAGAAGGTCCTGCTCGAGGCGAGCCTGGAGGCGATGAGGAGCGGGGTCGTGCTCGGGGTCCAGGACATGGGCGCCGCCGGACTGACCAGCTCCTGCTTCGAGATGGCCGCCCGGGGCGGCGCGGGGGTGGACATCGACCTCGACCAGGTGCCGCTGCGCGAGGCCTCTCTGACGCCCTACGAGATCATGCTCTCCGAGTCGCAGGAACGGATGGTCTTCGTCACCCAGCGAGGCCAGGAGGAGGCGGTGGTCGAGATCCTGTCCCGATGGGGCCTCGAAGCGTCGAAGATCGGCCGGGTAACCGATAGCGGCCGTGCACGCCTCACGTTTCGCGGCCGTACCGTCGCGGACATGCCGGTCGAGCCGCTGGTCGACGGAGCGCCGGTCTACGATCGGCCGGCCTCCCCTCCCGCGGACCTTCGCGAGCGCCAGCGGGCCGTCGACTGCGAAGCGCCGGAGGATCCGCTTCGGGCGCTCAGGAGCCTTCTCGGGACGCCGGAACTCGGCGACAAGACGTGGATCCACCGGCAGTACGACTCGACCGTGCGGTCGAACACGATCGTCGGTCCGGGCTCGGACGCCGCCGTGCTGCGGCTCAAGGGAACCCCTTCGGCCCTGGCGCTGACGTCGGACGTCAACCCGTCCTACTGCTGGCTCGAGCCGCGGATGGGCGGGCGGCAGGCCGTGGCCGAGGCGGTTCGCAACCTGGCGACGGTCGGCGCGGAACCGGTGGGCATGACGAACTGTCTCAACTTCGGTTCGCCGGAGAACCCCGGTATCGCCTGGCAGCTCCGGGAGTGCATCGAGGGCATGGCCGAGGCCTGCCGGGCTTTTGACGTGCCCGTCATTTCGGGCAACGTGTCGCTGTACAACGAGACGGAGGGTGAAGCGGTTCACCCGACCCCCACGGTGGCGATCGTCGGCGTCATCGATCGTCTGCGGGGCCTGGGAACGGAGGGCGACCTCCACCTGGTGCTGGGCTGCGGCTTCTGGCGGCCGGGCGACCGGGTCGTGCTGCTCGGTTCCGACACCGGCGAGTACGGGGGCTCGGCCTACCAGCGTCTGCTTCAACGAGTCGAGGCGGGGCGTCCACCCGCGGTCGACCTGGAGGCCGAAGCGGCGCTGTGCGCGCTGCTTCGGTACTCGCGGCGCGCCGGCTGGCTGAGCGGCTGTCACGATCTGGCTGACGGCGGCTTGCTCGTCGCGTTGGCAGAATGTGCGATGGCCCGGGGCATCGGCCTTCGGGGCGCGGTCGGTTGCGGCCCCCTCGCACTGTTCTCGGAGAGTCAGGCGCGAGCGATCGTCACCGTTCCGGCCGCGAGGACGGAGGAGCTTCTGGCGGCGGCGGAGACGAGTGGAGTAGCGGCCAGTGAGATCGGCGAGGTGGGAGGCGATCGCCTGGTGCTGGACTTCGACGGCGGCACGGTCGACAGCGCGACCGACGACTTGCGGCGAGTCTGGACGGAAGCTCTGCCGCGAGCGGTAGGCTAGGCCGGGATGTGCGGCATCTTCGGTATTGAGGGCGCGCCGGACGCGGCGAACCTCACCTATCTGGGCCTCTACGCCCAGCAGCACCGGGGCCAGGAGAGCGCGGGGATCGTCTCCTGGGATGGTGATCAGCTCCATGCGGAACGCGGCATGGGAAAGGTCGCCGAGATCTTCGACGAGCGCAAGCTGAGCGAGCTCGTGGGAGATCGTGCGATCGGCCATACCCGCTATTCGACGGCCGGCTCGAGCGTCATCGCGAATGCGCAGCCGATCGTCGTCATGACCTCGATGGGCCCGCTCGGCATCGTGCACAACGGCAACCTCGTGAGCGCCCTGGCGACTCGCCACGAGCTGGAAGCGGCGGGATCCATCTTCCAGACGACCAGCGACTCGGAGGTCTTTCTCCACCTGATGGCGACCCGCCCGCATCATGAAGTCGTCGAGTCGCTGCTGCGCGTCCTCGGCGACGTCAGGGGCGCCTACTCCCTGCTGCTCATCACCCGGGAAGGTCTGATCGCGGCCCGGGACCCTCACGGCTTCAGGCCGCTGATTCTGGGGGAACTCGACGGACAGCCCTGCTTCGCGTCCGAAACCTGCGCTTTCGACCTGCTGGAGGCTCGAGCGCTCCGTGAGCTGGATCGTGGCGAAGTCGTTCTGGCCCGGGGCGATCAGATCGAGAGCTACCGCTTGCCGCCGGTCGCGAGGGCCTCTCGCTGCGTCTTCGAGCACGTGTATTTCTCGCGTCCGGACAGTGAGGTGTTCTCCGATACCGTGGCGCAGTCCCGGCTGGAGATGGGGGCCCGGCTGGCCCGGGAAGCCCCGGTGGAGGCGGACGTCGTCGTACCCGTCCCCGACAGCGGCCTGTACGGCGC
>JAJDZH010000153.1 GCA_022824725.1 Thermoanaerobaculia bacterium
GGCCCTGAACGGCCGCGGCCATGACACGGCCCGGTCGCGGCGCGCCGTACGCCTTCTGCGCCAGGCGGGGTTCAAGATCCAGGCGCACTGGATGCCGAACCTCCTCGGTTCGACGCCGGCGAAGGACCGCGAGGACTTCGACCGCCTGTTCGAGGATCCGGAACTGCGTCCGGACGAACTGAAGGTCTATCCGTGCTCCCTGATCGAGAGCGCCGAGTTGATGGCCTACCACCGCCGTGGGGACTGGCGGCCCTACGACCGGGCCGAGTTGCTGGACGTGCTCGTCCACAGCCTGGGCGCGACGCCGCGCTACTGCCGGCTGACGCGGGTGATCCGGGACATTCCGGGGACCGACATCGTGACCGGCAACCGGACGACGAACCTGCGGCAGGTGGCCGAAGCCGAAGCGGCCGGCCGCGGCCTCCGCTGCCGGGACATACGCGCCCGCGAGGTCGGCGGCCGCCCGGTCGATCCGCGCAGTCTACGCTTGCGGCGCACCGACTACGACGCGTCAGGCGGCCGGGAGATCTTCCTCGAGTTCGTGACGGTGGAGGACCGGATCGCGGGGTTCCTGCGGCTTCGGCTGCCCGCGCCGGCCGGCACGGACGAGTTCTCGCTCCCGGAGCTGGTGGGCAAGGCGATGATCCGCGAGGTTCACGTCTACGGAGCGGTCGTCGGCCTGGGCGGGCGGGAGAAGGGCCGGTCGCAGCACGTTGGTCTCGGCCGGCGTCTGATCGCCCAGGCCCTGGGCCTCGCGGCCGGAGCCGGCTTCGAGCAGGTGGCCGTCATCTCCTCGGTCGGCACCCGCGAGTACTACCGCCGGCTCGGCTTCGAGGACGGCGAGCTGTACCAGCACCGGTCGGCGCGGGAGCCGCTGGAGGCGTCCTCGTGAGCGCTCTGACCACCGACCTCTACCAGTTGACGATGGCCCAGGGCTACTGGCAGCACGGCCGTCACCTGGACCGGGCCAGCTTCTACATGTCGATGCGCCGGACCCCGTTCGGAGGCGGTTTCGCCATCGCGGCGGGGCTGGAGCAGATCGTTGCCTTTCTCGACGGGCTGCGCTTCGAGCCCGAGGACATCGACTATCTGCGGAGCCTCTCGGGTGGCAACGGCGGCCCGCTGTTCGCACCCGGCTTTCTCGACGCGCTGCCGTCGCTCGATCTGTCCGTGTCGCTCGCCGCGGTCCCGGAGGGCACCGCCGTCTTCGCCCGGGAGCCGCTGCTTCGGGTCGAGGCGCCCCTGCTCGTCGGCCAACTCATCGAGACGCCAATCCTCAACATCATCAACTTCCAGACCCTGGTGGCGACCAAGGCGGCGCGCCTCTGTCACATCGCGGCTCCCGGCCAGCCGGTGCTGGAGTTCGGTCTGCGCCGGGCGCAGGGCTTCGACGGCGCGCTCAGCGCCTGCCGCGCGGCCTACGTCGGCGGCTGCACCGCGACCTCGAACGTGCAGGCGGGCCAGCGCTTCGGCATTCCCGTGCGGGGCACCCATGCCCACAGCTGGGTGCAGGCGTTCGACTCGGAGCCCGAGGCCTTCGGCGCCTTCGCCGAGACGATGCCGAACAACTGCGTGCTGCTCGTCGACACCTACGACGTCGACCGGGGAATCGAGAACGCGATCGCGATCGGGCGGGAACTCGAACGGCGGGGCCAGCGGCTGCTCGGCATCCGCCTCGATTCCGGCGACCTGCTGCAGCAGAGCCGCGGGGCGCGGCGCCGGCTGGACGAGGCCGGGCTCGAGGACGTGGCGATCGTGGTCAGCGACAGCCTGGACGAGAAGCGGATCATGGAGCTGCGGCAAGCCGGGGCGGCGATCGACACCTGGGGCGTCGGTACATCCCTGGTCACGGCTGCCGGGGGCGGCGCGCTGGGGGGCGTGTACAAGCTGTCGGCCATCCGCCGCGCCGGCGAAGAGCGATGGCGGCCGGTGTTCAAGCTCGGCGCCGGCGTCGGCAAGGCATCCCTGCCGGGGCGGTTGCAGGTGCGCCGGTACCGCTCCGCCGGCGGTGCGCTGGAGCGTGACGTGATCTACACCCGGGACGCCAGGATCGGACCGGGTGCGGAGCCCGCCCCGGCGGGCGGCCGCGACCTGCTGACGCCGGTCCTGGACCGCGGCCGATTGGTGGAACCTCTGCCTACGCTCGGGATGTGCCGGGAGGTTGCGGGGCGCGAGGTCGCGGCCCTCCCCGTCGGTCTGCTCGACCTCGACTGCCAGGCACAGGCGCCGGTGGAGGTCGCGCCGGAGCTGCTCGAGTTGTGTGACGAACTGGCGGCGGAGCATCGGGTCCTGGACCGTTCGGAGTGAACTGAGAGCGCCTCCTCCGGGCCGAAGTGTCTTGCGCTTGAGGCATTTGCCGGCCAGGAGAGTGCGCCGCAGAAACTGGGTGCGCCGGCGCCCTCGCCGGCTTGCCGCGGCAGGCGGCCAGGAAGACGCGCCGCGGAGCGGCGACCGTTCTGCGGCGCCAGTCGTTCATAATCCCGCATGGCCGCTTCGGATACTGGCGGTGCCGTGCGCCGCTTCGACGACCTGTACGAACACGGGTTCGCGCGCGTGGCCGTGTGCCTGCCGCGGGCGGAGATCGGGGATCCGGCGGCGAACCTGGAGCGCACGCTCGCCCTGGCGCGGCAGGCCGAGGAGCTTGGAGCCGCGGCCGCCGTCTTCCCCGAACTCAACCTGAGCGGCTATTCCCTGGACGACCTGTTCCACCAGTCGGCGGTGCTGGACGGCTCGAAGGCGGCCCTCCTCGACCTGGCGGAAGCGTCGCGGGACGTCCGGACCGCGCTGATCGTCGGACTGCCGCTGCTTGTTGACGGCGCGGTCTTCAACGTCGCGGCGGTCACACACGGCGGGCGGATCGCCGGGATCGTGCCGAAGATCTACCTGCCGAACTACCGCGAGTACTACGAGAAGCGCTACTTCGCGGCCGCCGAATCGCGCCGCTCCGAGGTCGTCTCCCTGGGCGGCGAGGACGTGCCCTTCGGCGAGGATCTGCTGTTCGACGTGGGCCCCGTCCCCGGGTTCTGCTTCCACGTGGAGATCTGCGAGGACCTCTGGTCGCCGCTGCCGCCGAGCACGCACGGCGCGCTGGCCGGGGCGTCGGTGCTGTTCAACCTGTCGGCGAGCAACGTGACGATCGGCAAGGCCGACTACCGGCGGCTGCTGTGCGCCTCCCAGTCGGGACGGTCCGTGGCCGCCTACGTCTACGCCGGGGCGGGCGCCGGCGAGTCGACCACGGACCTGGCCTGGGACAGCCACGGCCTGATCTACGAGAACGGCGAACGGCTGGCCGAGTCGGAGCGCTTCAGCCAGGAGGCCCAGATCCTCACGGCCGACGTCGACCTGGAGCGGCTGGCGCAGGAGCGCCTCCGCATGTCGACGTTTCGGGACGCGGCGCGCCGGGAGTCGGCTGTCGGGCGGTTCCGGCGGATCGGCGTCGCGGTGGAGCGGCCGGCCGCCGCGGTGGCGCTCGAGCGGGAGATCCCGCGCTTTCCGTACGTGCCGGCGGACAGCGGCGAGCGGGACGAGCGCTGCGCCGAAGCGTTCGACATCCAGGTCGCGGGCCTGGTCCAGCGCCTGCGCGCGACCGGCATCGAGAAGGTCGTGATCGGCGTCTCGGGCGGGCTCGATTCGAGCCACGCGCTGATCGTCTGCGTGCGCGCCGTCGACAGACTCCGTCTGCCGCGGGCGAACATCCTCGCCTACACGCTGCCCGGCTTCGGCACTTCCTCGCGCACCTACGAGAACGCGAAGCGTCTGATGGCGGCGCTCGGCGTCACCGCGTCGGAGATCGACATCCGGCCGGCCAGCGAGCGGATGCTGGAATCGATCGATCACCCCTACAGCCGGGGCGAGCGAGGCGCGGACGTCTACGACGCCACGTTCGAGAACGTCCAGGCCGGTGAACGCACGTCTCATCTGTTCCGGCTGGCCAATCTGAACCGCGGCCTCGTCATCGGTACGGGCGATCTCTCCGAGCTGGCGCTGGGCTGGTGTACGTACGGCGTTGGCGACCAGATGGCCCACTACAGCGTGAATTCGTCGGTGCCCAAGACCCTGATCCAGCACCTGATCCGCTGGGAGGTCGAGCGCGGCGAGTTCGGCGCCGAGGTCAGCGAGACCCTGCAGTCGATCGTCGACACGGAGATTTCGCCGGAGCTGGTGCCGGCGGCGGAGGGACCGGAGGCGGACAACGGGGAGCCCGCCCAGTCGACGGAGGCGGTCATCGGTCCCTTCGAGCTCCAGGACTTCCACCTCTACTACCTGAGCCGGTACGGCTACCGGCCGAGCCGCGTCGCCTTTCTCGCTCACCACGCCTGGGGCGACCGGAACCGCGGCGACTGGCTCGACACGATGCCCGAGAGCGACCGGCGCGAGTACACGCTCGCCGAGATCAGGCACTGGCTCGAGGTGTTCCTGGTCCGCTTCTTCGGCACCAGCCAGTTCAAGCGTTCGGCGCTGCCGAACGGCCCCAAGGTGGGGTCGGGCGGGTCGTTGTCGCCGCGTGGCGACTGGCGTGCGCCGTCGGACGGCGGACCGGCGGTGTGGGTCGAGGAACTGCGACGCAACGTGCCGTAGGTGACACCGCTGACGTAGCCCTCGTGTCGGTGCACCGGCGCCCCCGCCGGCTGAGCCCACTGGGTGCGCCGGCGCCCCCGCCGGCTGCCGCCGAAGGCGGCCAGGTACGCGCGCCGCGAAGCGGCGACCATCTTGCGCCTCAGCCCCAATCCGAGGCGTCGTCCTCCGAACCGGCGACGTGAACGCCGGCCTCCCGCCAGCGCTTCAGCGAGGCTTCGACTTCGGGTGTGAAGTCCGCCAGGAACTCGCCGGGCCTCGCCGGGTCGGGCACGGCGACCGCCGACATGCAGTCGGCGAGGACGTGCAGGCGGCTTGCCGGGACCTTCCTGGCCTTCATCTCGTCCAGCAGGTCGTCGACGGTGTAGCGCACGCAGTGGCTCGCGGCCTGACCGGCGACGATCAGGGCGTCGGCCTCGAGCAGCCGGTCGATCAGCGTCTCGTTGCGCTCGTCCAGCTTCTCGCCGTCGTGACGCACCGGCACTTCGGGCGTGAGCACGGAGTAGAACTCGGTCAGAGGATTCATGCCCTTGATCAGGATCGGCGTCTTGGCGCCGCGCGCGTAGCTGAAGAACAGCCGCGCTTCCTGCACGGCGCCGACCAGGGCGTGGCCCTCGCTGCCGAGGAAGCAGTGCGGCGGCCAGAGGTAGAGGCGGTACTTCCCGGTCGCTTCGAGGCGCCGGCAATAGTCCAGGGCCTGGCGCCTGAGCCAGTCGTGGCTGCCGTCGCCGAACCAGCCGGCGAGGGCCGGGTTGGGAACCGCTTCGCCTGCCTCGACCTCCGAGGCAAAGACTTCCCGGTAGCTGTCGAGCTGGCGGCCCGAGGCGTCCACCCAGAACGACGAGAAGAAGATCTGCTGCGGCGTGTGGCTGTCGAGGCTGGATGCGATCTCGGTCAGGTTGGCGAGGTTGCGGTAGATGAACCGCACGATGCGGTTCGTGTCCTCGACTGCGCCGTGGCCGGACCGGCCGCCGACGTAGAGCGCGCCTTCTGGCAGGCAGAAGTCCCGCTGTTCGTCGACCAGCAGGAGGATGCGGCGCGTCCTGTCGTCCGCCGCGGGCGTGAGGTTTTGGCGGCTTCGCCACGCGGCCGCCCGTGCCGCGACCTCGTTCGGCTCGGGGTCGTAGGACCAGTTGCCGCTTCGGTACGGATCGCCTTCCGGGCCGGAGCCGGCGGGCAGGGGAAGGAGTGCCATGTCGGGCGGAACGCTAGCAAGTTGCGGGCGGTTGCGCGCCCGCTTCCAGGCCGCGTGAGGCCGGGCCTGCTGCTACTCTCGCGGCCTTCCAACCAACGGCCATTGACACGGCCCCGCAAGCGAACAGGAGCAGGCAAGTGAGCTACGAGTTTCTCCAGGTCGAGAAGAACGATCACGTCTGGGAAGTGACCCTCAACCGGCCGGAACGCATGAACGCGATCCACCCGCCGACGAGCCAGGAGCTCGACTCGGTGTTCAACGACTTCGCTGCCGACGACGACGCCTGGGTGGCGATCCTCACGGGCGCCGGCGACCGCGCCTTCTCGGCCGGCAACGACCTGAAGTACCAGGCCGAGCACGGCAGCAAGACGGTGCGGGCCGGGATGAAGGGCGTACGGGGCGGCTTCGGCGGCATCACGGCCCGCTTCGACTTGCACAAGCCGATGATCGCGGCGGTCAACGGCTTCGCCCTCGGCGGCGGCTTCGAGCTGGTGCTCGCCTGCGACATCATCATCGCCTCCGAGAAGGCGACGTTCGGCCTTCCCGAACCCCGGGTCGGCCTGATGGCCGGCGCGCTGGGCGTTCACCGCCTGCCGCGGCAAATCCCCTATCACCAGGCGATGGGCATGCTGCTTACCGGCCGCCACATCACGCCGCAGGAGGCGAAGGAACTGGGGATCGTCAACGAGGTCTGCGGCCACGACGAGCTGCTCGATCGCGCCCGGGCCTGGGCGGCGCAGATCCTCGAGTGCGCCCCGCTCTCGGTGCGCGCCAGCAAGGAGGCCGCGAACAAGGGCCTCGGCATGGCGCTCGAGCAGGCGGCGGGTTCGATCTTCCCGTGGACGGCGCAAATGAACCAGTCGGAGGACCTGATCGAGGGTCCGAGGGCGTTCGCCGAGAAGCGGCCGCCGAACTGGAAGGGCCGCTAGGCCGCGCCGGAGCGGTCCGATGGAGATCGAAGGCAAGGTGGCCGTCGTCACGGGGTCGTCCTCGGGTGTCGGCGAGGCGACGGCCGAACTGCTGGCGAGCCTCGGTGCCTCCGTCGTGGTGAACTACCACAGCGGCGCCGACGCCGCGGAGCGGATCGTCGGCGGCATCCGCGACGGAGGCGGCAACGCGGTGGCCGTGCAGGCCGACATGCGGAAGGACGCCGACTGCCGGCGGCTCATCGCGTCAGCCGTCGAGGCGTTCGGCGCGCTCCACATCCTCGTCAACAACGCGGCGATGACCCGTTTCATCGCCCACGACGACCTGGAAGGCGTCACCGACGAGGTCTGGGACGACATCCTCGGCGCGAACCTGCGCGGCGTGTTCAACTGCACCCGAGCGGCCGCGCCGCACATGAAGGCGGCGGGCGAGGGCGCGGTGGTCAACGTCGCCTCGATCGCCGGGATCGGCGGCGGCGGCAGCAGCATCCCGTACGCCGCCTCGAAGGCCGCGGTCATCGTGATGACGAAGTCGCTGGCGCGCGTACTCGGCCCGGAGATCCGGGTCAACACGATCGCCCCCGGCTTCATCGAAGGGCGCTGGCTGCGCGGCGGTCTCGGCGACGAGAACTACGACAAGGCCCAGGAGCACGTGAGCGCGGGAGCGCCGCTCCAGGGCGTGGCGACTCCCGAGACCTGCGCCGACGCGATCGTCGCCCTGATCGAGCGCAACGTCTTCGTCACCGGCCACACCGTGACCGTCGACGGCGGCTGGAGCCTGTAAGCCAACGAGGCCCCACACTGGGTGCGCGGGCACGCCGTCGACCCTTGGGCCGGCGAAGCCCCACACTGGGTGCGCCGGCACGCCGTCGACCCTTGGGCCGGCGAGGCCCCACACTGGGTGCGCCGGCGCCCTCGCCGGCTTCTGAGGAAACGCGCGAGGCGTCAGCCTCGCTCCCTACTTCCTCAGCGTCTCCCGCTGCACCGTCAGCGCCTCGATCCGCTCACGGTCGATCTCGACGCCCAGCCCCGGGCCCTCGGGCACGTCGACCCAACCGTCGCCGTCCATCGTCCACTCGGGCGACACGACATCGCGCGCCCAGTAGCGGCCGCTCGGGCTCACGTCGCCGGGGATCGTGAAGTTCGGCAGCGAGGCCAGGGCGACGTTGTAGGCGCGGCCGATGCCGCTCTCCAGCATGCCGCCGCACCAGACCGGGATGTCGTTCGCCTCGCAGAGGTCGTGGATCGCCTTTGAAGCGGTGAAACCGGCGACCCGGCCGGGCTTGATGTTGATGATCCGCCCGCTCCGGAGGCGGATCATGTCCTCGGCCCGGGCGATGTTCGTGATCGATTCGTCGAGGCAGATCGGTGTCCGCATCCGTCGCTGGAGTTCAGCGTGGCGGGCGACGTCGTCCCAGGCCAGGGGCTGCTCGACCATGACCAGGTCGAGGTCGTCGAGCTGGACGAGGTGGTCCACGTCGTCCAGGGTGTACGCGTTGTTCGCGTCGGCCATCAGCGGCGCGCCGGGACCTAGTCGGTCGCGGACGGCGCGCAGGTACGGCAGGTCCTGGCCGGGCTTGATCTTCAGCTTGATCTTCCGGTAGCCCCTGGCCAGCGCCTTCCCGGCCTTCTCCGCAAGATCGTCGGGCGAGTTCTGGATGCCGATCGAGATGCCGGTGCCGATTCGCTTCCGCGTGCCGCCGAGCAGCGAGGACAGGCTCCGCCCCGCCTTCGTCGCCGCCAGCCCCCAGGCGCCCATCTCGATCGCCGCCTGGGCCATCTCGTGGCCGCGGAGGTCCTCGGCCAGGGCGGCC
>JAJDZH010000312.1 GCA_022824725.1 Thermoanaerobaculia bacterium
CGAGTCGAGCTCGATGCCCTCCTCCTCCATCGCCGCGAGGACCGGCAGCAGGGGCGCCTCGATCCGCTCGTAGACCTCGCGGGCGCCCCGCGACTCCCGCCACTGCTCGTCGAGCGCCTCGAGGATGAGAGCGGGCAGCACCGCCTGCTCGGCGGCGTAGAGGCCGAGCCCGGTGTCGTCGCCCAGCGCGGCAACCGGACCGCCGGGTTCGCCGAGGCCCGCGTCCGCCGGCGTCGTCGCCTGGTAGAAGAGGCGGTCAAGCGCGACGGTCGCCAAGCCGAAGCTGCGCACGGCGGAGTGGACCAGGTAGGCCATCAGCATCGTGTCCACCAGGCGAGCGGCGACCGCCGGCCGGCCCTCGTGATGCGGGCAGAGCCGGACCACCTCCTTCAGGTCGTGGCCGATCAGCTCGAGGTCCGGGTCCGCCAGCCAGCTACGCACCCGCGCCGCCACGGCTTCGCGCATGCCGGAAAGCCCGAAGTCCGCGAAGGCTGCCCGACCGAGCGTCCCGTCTTCGTCTCCGTCCACCGCGTCCCCGACCGCCGCGAACGACAGTCCGACCGGTTCGCCGCCGCGCCGGAACACGACGCCGACGGCAATCCGGGGTCCCATCTCCCGGGCCGCGTCCTCGAACGCCTCGACGGAGTCCAGGACGACGGCGGGCTCGATCTCCGGACCGCCGCTCTCGCTCTCCAGCTCCTTCAGCAGGCTCCAGAACTCGAACTCGCGGCAGAGGTCGGCCAGCGCCTCGTAGTCCGGGGCTTCCATCTCCAGGGCCTCCGGATCGAACGGGACATCGAGATCCGTGTGGATCGTGACCAGATCCCGGGAAAGCAGGGCCTGGTCGGCGTGTTCCTGCAGCCCCTCGCGGTAGGCCTTGCGCTTGAGTCCGGACGCCGCTTCCAGCAGGGCCTGGAGGTTGCCGTGCTCCCTGATCAGGGTCTGCGCACCCTTCTGGCCGATCCCGGGAACGCCCGGCACGTTGTCCACCTTGTCTCCGACCAGGGCGAGCACGTCGACGACCTGCTCCGGCGGCACGCCGAAGTCCTGCTCGACCAGGGCCGGGTCGTAGGTCTTCTCGCGGCCGGTGTGGAGCAGCGAGACGCGGTCGCTCACGAGTTGGAACAGATCCTTGTCCGCGCTGATGATCGTGACCTCGTAGCCCGCGTCCTGCGCCTTGCGTCCCAGCGTGCCGAGCACATCGTCCGCCTCGTAGCGCTCCAGTTCGAGGATCGGGATGCGGAACGCCTCGATCGCCCGGCGGATCGCGGGCATCTGCGCCTTCAGATCCTCCGGCATCGGGGCCCGGTTCGCCTTGTACTCGGCGTAGGCCTCGGTGCGGACCGTTGCCCGTCCGACATCGAGGGCGATGCCGAGCAGCGGCGGCTCCTCCTCGCGCAGCAGCTTGCGCAGCATGTTGATGAAGCCGTAGATCGCGTTCGTCGGCTCCCCCGCCGACGTCGACAGACCCCGGATCGCGTAGAAGGCGCGGAAGATCGTCGAGTAGCCGTCGATCAGGTAGAGGCGCTTGGCGGTCACGGCGGGCACTACTCTAGTGTCGAGTCGTAGGATTACGGTGCCCTGCAGCGATCCGCCGGCGCAAGCAATGCCTCGAACCCTCCCCGCCCTTCTTCTCCTCGCCGCGCTCACTCCGGCCGCGGCGTCCGCGCAGCCGACCGAGGAGCAGGTGCGGCTCCACGGCATCGGCTACGCGCAGCTCGAGAACGAGCGCGAGGTCGAGGCCGAGAGCACCTACCGGGAGCTGATCGACCTGGTGCCCGACGAGCCCCTCGCTCACGCCAACCTGGCCGTCGCGCTGCTGCGGCAGGACCGGAAGGACGAGGCGCTCGCCGCCATCGACCGCGCGCTGGAACTGGGCGGCAACCGGGGCGACCTGCTGATGATCCGCGCCGCCATTCTCAGCGCGGGCGCCGGCAGCAACGAAGAGGCGCTGGCCCTTTACCGCCGCGCCGCCCGGGCCGAGCCCGACGATCCCGAGATGCAGTACGCCCTCTTCCAGCACGCCGAGATCATGGACGGCGCCGAGGCCGAAGCCGATCGGCGAACCGCGGTAGAACGGCTCCGGGCCCTCCGGCCCGACAACCTGGTCGTCCTGCTGTTGAGCGGAGCCGCCGCCCTCGAAGACGGCGACCGCGGTCGAGCCAGCGACGACTACCTCCGTGTACGGGAACTCATCTGGCAAGCCCACCCGACCGCGGAACGGTTGGTCGAGGAGGTCCTCGACGCCCTGGAAGCCGACGACCTCGAAAGCGCCCGCCGGAGCTCCGCTCCCCGGCTCCGGAACGTCCTCCTGGCCACGGCCGGATGGCGCAGCAGTCTGGCCGAGGTCTACACGAACATCCCAGGCATTCCGGTCGAACGCTTCGTGGACGAGTCGCCCATCGAGGACTTCGGGCCGGCGCTGACGGTCCGGTTCCGGGCGACCCGCATCGACAACGCGGCCGCCGCCGGCCGGGCGCTCGAAGTCGCGGACTTCGACGGCGACGACCGGCCCGACATCGCCTGGGCGGCCGCCGGGGAGGGCTCGGAGACCGGACTCCCGCAGCTTCAGTTGCGACGCGCCTCCGCCGGCCTCGCGGCCCCTGGCACGGCCCCGGAAACGGACGCCCGGTTCCTGGTCGCCGGCGACGCCGACAACGACCGGCGACTCGACCTGGTCGCGGCCGGCGATCCTCTCGCCGTCTGGCAGGTGGACGCCTCGGGCGACACGCCCCGCTTCACCGACACCAGCGACCGCTTCCTGGCGCAACCCTTCGCCGTGGACGCCGTCGACCTGATCGATTTCGACAGCGACGGCGACCTCGACCTCGCGGTAGCGCGGACCGGCGGCGGGCCCGATCTGCTGCGGAACGTGTCCGGCGAGGGGGCTTTCGAGGGTCCGCTCGAGGCCCTGGGATCCAGGGCGCTGCCGCAGGTCGAACCGCGACGGGTCCATCACCTTCAGGCCACCGACGCCGACCGCGACGGCGACACGGATCTCCTGCTGGCGCACGACGCCGGCGTCCTCTGGCTGGACAACCTCCGCCAGGGGCGGTTTGCCGAGAGGACGCCGCCCGCACCCGAGCGAAACCTGCTGGGAAGGCTCATCGGCCGGCTGCTTGGCGACGACGCCGAGCCCGCGCTTGCGACCGGGACTCCGGTACGGGTCGTCCGCACCGTGGACCTCGACCGCGACGGGATTCCCGAGTTCGTGCTCGCCGGGGCTTCCACGGTCGTGCTGAAGGCCGGCGAGAACGGTGCGCTTGCCCCGTTCCCGCTGACGTCGGAGTCCGTCGGCCTGCCCGCTGGCGCCACGGACCTGGCCCTGCTCGACGCCGACAACGACGGCCGCCGCGACCTGGCCCTGGTCGCCGACGGCGAGCTGCGGGTGCTGACCCAGACCTCCGAATCGGGACCCGACGCGCTCGAGTTCCAGCTCGCCCAGGTCACGGGTCTGCCCCGCGACGCCGGCTTCAGCGCCGTACGCGCCGAGGACATGGACGACGACGGCGACCAGGACCTGGTCGCCGCGGGCGCCTCCGGCCTCTACCGGATCGAGAACCTGAACGGCTCGGAGAACAACTGGCTGCGGGTTCGCCTGGTCGGTCTCGACATCGGCAACCAGAAGAACAACGTCTTCGGCCGCGGCACAACGATCGAAGTCAAGTCGGAGCGCGCCTACCAGTACATCGAGGTCGACCGGCCGGTCACCCACATCGGGCTCGGCAACCGCCGCCGGCCCGACCTGGTCCGCGTCGTCTGGGCCAACGGCGTGCCGCAGAACCGCCTCGATCCGGGAGAGAACATGACGATCGTCGAGGAGCAGGTGCTCAAGGGCAGTTGTCCCTTCCTCTACACCTGGGACGGCGAGAAGGTCGCCTTCGTCACCGACCTGCTGTGGGGCGCGCCGCTCGGCATGCCGCTCGCCGACGGCGTCTGGAACGGCTACGACCCGGACGAGCTCGTGCGGGTCGACGGCGCCCGGACGCGCGACGGCTTCTACGACCTGCGCATCACCGAGGAGCTCTGGGAGGCCGCCTACATCGACCGGGTGCGGCTCTGGGTGGTCGACCATCGCGAAGGCGTGGAGGTGGCGAGCAACCTCCGGATCGTTCCGGGCCGCGGCCACGTCGGCCGCCCGCCCGACGAGGTCGTCGCCGGCGCGAACATCCGGCCCGTGGTTCAGGCGACGGACGGCCGCGGCCGCGACGTGACGAAGCGCGTCCGGGTCCGCGACGAGGTCTACGCCGACGGCTACCGGCGCTCGCGCTTCCAGGGCCACGCCGCCGAGCCCTGGACGTTCACCTTCGACCTCGGCGAAGCGCCCGGCAGGCCGGTGCGGCTGTGGCTCGACGGCTGGGTGTTCCCCGCCGACGCGAGTCTCAACCTCGCGATTGCCCAGGCGGTGGAGCACGGCGGCCTGGAGATGGTGATGACCCGGCTCGAGGTCGAGACCGGGGACGGCTGGCGGACCCTGCTCGATCCGATGGGCTTTCCCCCCGGCAAGACGAAGACAATGGTCGTCGACACGCCGCCGCTGCCCGCGGGCGCGCGGAGGCTCCGGATCGTGACCACCCGCTGGCTGCACTGGGACCGGGTCGCCTGGAGCACGGAACCGGGCGCCGTCGACGGAGACGACGTCGTCGTCCAGGCCCGTCTGGACGCGGCGAGCGCCGACCTCTCGTACCGCGGCTTCTCGGCGCCGACCCGGCCCGCGCCCAACGGCCCGCACCTGTTCGACTACCAGCGCACGAGCGCCGAGTCTCCCTGGCTGCCCTTCCCCGGCCGCTACACCCGCTTCGGCGACGTCGGCGAGTTGCTCGACGACGTCGACGACCGCCAGGTCGTGATCGGCCCCGGCGACGAGATTCGCGTGCTCTTCGACGCCCGGGAGCTGCCGCCGCCCGCGCCCGGCTACTCCCGCACCGTCTTCCTGGAGAGCTTCGGCTGGGACAAGGACGCCGACCGCAACACCTGGAAGGCCGACAGCAACCTGCCCCTGCCCTTCCAGGCGATGTCCGGCTACCCGTTCGCGCCGGGCGAGAACTATCCACGGACGCGGGAACTCGACGCCTACCGCGAGCAGTGGCTGACGAGGATCGTCGGCCCGGAAACACCGTTCAGCCCGGCAGCAAGCCCCTAGCACACTGTCGGACTTGGCGCGGCGCACTGGGTGCGCCGGCGCCCTCGCCGGCTTCTGAAGAAACGCGCCGCGAAGCGGCGACCGCCTTGTCGGCGGAGACGCCGACTCCGCTACGCTATCCGCCGGCCGGCGGCAACATCGGCAGACCGCCGCCATCCAGGAACACACGGGAGAACAAACGTGGCAAACGGCTCGGGCGGACGCGGCAGGTTCGGTCAACTCGGATTCATCTTCGCCGCCGTCGGCTCCGCCATCGGCCTCGGCAACATCTGGAAGTTCCCGTACATCACCTACGCCAACGACGGCGGTTCCTTCGTCCTCGTCTACCTGGTCGCGATCGCCCT
>JAJDZH010000333.1 GCA_022824725.1 Thermoanaerobaculia bacterium
GCTTGCCGGCGTCACGTCGTCGTTCAGGAGGTGCGCGGGAGTTTCGGCGCACAGCGGCCGGTCGTTCAGCACGGTCAGGCCGTCCTTGCCTTCGATGGTGAACGGCTCGGCCTGATTCGCGTACGCCGCCGGAATCAGGCCAGCCGGCATGACGTCGGAGAAGACGATCTTCGCGCCGACCAGGGCGGTCATCGTGCCGAGGCCCTGGAGGAATCCCCGCCGAGTGCGGGGATCGGCCTGCCGGCCCCAAACTTCCCTGTCCGCCTGCTCCGGGTCGGCGGCGAAGACCTCGTGAATGCCCCGCACCCGTCTGCTCATCCTGGCCTCCCCCTTGGCTGCAACGCCCCTGAACGCTACCAGCCCTCCGGCGCACCCAGTCGGTGGCGTCTATCCGAACAAGTACAATCCCGCCCATGAGTTGGTTCTTCAACAAGGCCCGCATGCCGGAGCCGGGCGAGGCGCTTCCCGGCCGCGCCGAGACGATGCCCGTCCCGCCGCGCCACTACGTCCTCGACGCGCCGATCGCGCCGCCCTACCCGGAAGGCAGCGAGCTGGCGATGTTCGGCCTCGGCTGCTTCTGGGGCGCCGAGCGCAAGTTCTGGGAGGCCCCCGGAGTCATCACGACCGCGGTCGGCTACGCCGCGGGCGCCACCCCCAACCCGACCTACCAGGAGGTCTGCAGCGGGCTGACCGGCCACAACGAGGTGGTCCAGGTCGTTTTCGACCCCGAACGCATCTCGTACGACGACCTGCTCCGCATCTTCTGGGAGAGCCACGACCCGACCCAGGGCATGCGGCAGGGGAACGATGTCGGCACCCAGTACCGATCCGGGATCTACGGCTGCTCCAAAGCGCAGCGACGGGCGGCGAAGGCCTCTCTCGCGGCCTATCAGCAGCGGCTCATCGCCGCCGGCTACGGGCCGATCACGACGGAGATCCTCGACGCGCCCGACTTCTACTTCGCCGAGGACTACCACCAGCAGTACCTGGCAAAGAACCCCGGCGGCTACTGCGGCCTGGGCGGCACCGGGGTGGCCTGCCAGACCGGACTCGAGGCGCCGGCACGGCAGGCGGTCTGAAGGCCGGAAAGGAGGAGAGAGATGGCGGACAAGCCTTCGGGAATCACCGGCGGTCTCGGCTGGCTGCTCTTCGTCGGCGGAGTCCTGGCCCTGGTCGGCTTCGCGATCTACGCCCTCGCCGTCGACGACGAAGCGCCCGTCTACATCAAGCTGGGCGTCGTAGCCGTCTACGGCGGCCTGGCGCTCCTGCTGCTGTCGGTGCTCCGGCAGCAGTTGATCGCCCGGAAGACGGACAAGTACAAGGACGTGCAGCGATGAGGGCCCCCGAATGCTGATTGCAACCACCGAGACGATCGCCGGACACGACATCACGCAGACGCTGGGCCTGGTGCGAGGCAACACGATCCGCGCCCGCCACGTGGGCAGAGACATCACGGCCATGCTCCGCAACCTCGTCGGCGGCGAGGTCACGGAGTACACGAAGATGGTCGCCGAGAGCCGGGAGCAGGCGCTCGACCGCATGGTCGCGGAGGCGGAAAGCCTGGGCGCCGACGCGGTCGTCGCCGTGCGCTTCACGACGTCGGTGATCACCAGCGGCGCCGCGGAGCTGCTGGCGGTGGGGACCGCAGTCAAGCTGGACTGATCCAGAGCCGGCGCTTCGCGCCGGATGCCGGCGAGGGCGCCGGCGCACGCAGTGTCACTCGCCGCTTCGCGGCTCGTTGCGCAGGCCCATCCGTTCCAGCACTCCGGCGACGAGCAGCGGCCACACCAGCGTCGCGTCCGCCGGGACCTCCGCGAAGCGGCCGCCTTCTTCGACCGGGACGAACTTGCCCCAGGACACCCCCTCGCTGTAGCCGCAGCCGGAGAGACCGCCCCAGTGCTCCGGCTCGGGGCAGATCCGCACGCCGTAGCGAAACCGCCTGGGCGGCGCGTCTTCGCCCTCCCGGCGCGCCGCCGCCTCCAGGTACGGCGCCACCTGCTGCGCCCAGTTCCGCGGCACGCCGCCGCCGACGGTGAAGATGCCGAGCCGTTTCGCCCCGGCGACGAGTTCCGTGTAGTGCTCCAGGTCGAGGAACGGGTCGAACCGGATCGGCGCCTCTCCGCGGCGGCGCCGCGCCCGGTTGAACAGCGCGAAGTCCAGGCCGATCTCCGAGTCCGTGAACGCCGGGACGTAGACGGGCACCCCGCGCCGCCAGGCGGAGGACAGCACGCCGCGGACGGGCGCGACGTCTCCCTCCGGGCCCGCTGACGCCGAGGCTCCCTCCGCCTCGGTCAGCCACCGCCCGAACGCCTCGTTGAGCAGGCGCGAGCAGGCGACCTCGCCTTCGGGCCATTGCTCCAGGACCGAGTGGACGATCAACTCCACGCGGTCCAGGTTGCTCTCCAGCTCCAGCGTGTCGTAGATCCGGTCGTAGCCGGAGTAGTAGGCGGTGCGATCGTCGAGCTTGCCCGCCGGCGCCTTGAAGTGGACCATCCCGGCCGACTCGACGAAGCCGTGGACCATCAGCGCCCCGGTGCAGACGATCGCGTCGAGCAAGCCGTGGTCGATCATGTCGCACAGGACGAGCCCCTGTTTGGCCGCGGTCATCGCGCCGGTGAACGTGCCGACGACCAGGCAGTCCGGATCGACCGCCATCTCGTGGAGCACGTCCGCCGCCTCGCCCAACTGACGGCCCCCGAAGGAGGTCGACTTCATCGCCGCGAGCAGGTCCGAAAAGGAACCGACGGCACTCAGATCGAGCGGCGCGAGCGGTTCCAGTCCCTCTCCGTCGCTGAACTCCGTCGCGCGCCGGGCTTCGCCCGGAGACCTGGGGGGTCGTTCGTTCATGAGGCCAGCCCCAAGCTATCGCGGCAGGCGGGACGCATGCCGGAGCGGTTCGGCCCGATTCTTGCTGCCAGGGGCAACCATGACCGACCGGACGTGGGCTGTGACAGGATCCCTGCGCTGGCCCGTTGTGAACTCACGCGAACCCAGGGAACTCGAACTCCTCTACCGCCTGAGTCAGACCCTCGGCGAGAGCCTCGAACTGCGCGACGTCACCCGGCCCGCGCTCGAGACCCTGGCCGAACACCTGAAGCTCAAGCACGGCACGATCACGCTGCTCAACCGGAAGACCGGCGAGATCACGGTCGAGGTCGCGCACGGACTGAGCGGCGAGCAGATAGCGGAGGCTCGCTACCGGCTCGGCGAAGGCGTGACCGGCCAGGTGATCGAGACGGGCGAGGCCCGGGTGATCCCGAAGACGAGCGAGTCCGAGACGTTCCTCGACCGCACCCGGCGCGGCAAGAGCGCGGAAGTCTCCTTCCTCTGCGTGCCCATCCGCACCGGCAACGAGACCTACGGCGCGCTGAGCGTCGACCGGACCTACGACCCGGACCACGACCTGAACGACGATGTCCGTCTGCTCCTCATCGCCGGTTCCCTGATCGCCCAGGCGGTCAAGCTCCGCCGCACCGCCGAGGAGGAGCGGGAACAGCTCGAGGAGGAGAACGAGCGTCTGCGGGCCCAGCTCCGCGACCGCTTCCGGCCCGCCAACATCGTCGGCAACTCGCACGAGATGCAGGAGGTCTACGACCAGATCGCGACCGTCTCGAGCAGCAACACGAGCGTCCTGATCACCGGCGAGACCGGCACCGGCAAGGAACTCGTCGCCCAGGCCATCCACTACAACAGCGCCCGCTCCGACCGGCCCTTCGTCAAGGTCCACTGCGCCGCGCTGCCCGAGAGCGTGATCGAGAGCGAGCTGTTCGGGCACGAACGCGGCGCCTTCACCGGCGCGATCCAGCAACGCAAGGGACGCTTCGAACTCGCCCACACCGGCACGATCTTCCTCGACGAAGTCGGCGACGTGCCGCTCCTGATCCAGATCAAGATGCTGCGCGTGCTGCAGGAACGCGAGTTCGAGCGGGTCGGTGGCACGCGGACGCTGCGGGCGGACGTGCGGATCATCGCCGCCACGAACAAGGACCTGTCCGCGATGACCGCGAACGGCGCGTTCCGCGAGGACCTGTTCTACCGCCTGAACGTCTTCCCGATCCACGTGCCGCCGCTGCGCAAGCGCAAGTCGGACATCGTCCAACTGGCCGACTTCTTTCTGGAGCGCTATGCCCGCGTGAACGGCGGCAACGTGCGCCGGCTGTCGAGCGCCGTGATCGACATGCTGATGAGCTACCACTGGCCCGGCAACGTCCGCGAGCTGGAAAGCTGCATCGAGCGCGCCGTTCTCGTGGCGCGGGACGACGTCATCCACCCCCACCACCTGCCGCCGAC
>JAJDZH010000295.1 GCA_022824725.1 Thermoanaerobaculia bacterium
AGGAGCGTGTCTTCCGTGGCTGACCTGGCGTCTTCCAGCCAATCCGACGGCACGCCGTAGCCGAGCAGCTCGTCATCGGCCTTGTCGGCGAAGAGGATCTTCCCTGCTGGCCGTTCGTCTGGAACAGTTCTCGCCGCGGTCTCGGGACGCCTCTCCTCTGCGGCACTGCTTGAGTCCGCTGGTGGCTGAGCCGGTCCGCCCTCCGCCACGACACCCGCTGCAGGCCAATGGGGTTCCTCGTAGCGCGGCACTGCCACCTCCCGCACGATCTCCCGAATCTCCACCAACTGTGCCGCGCCGGTCCGGGGATGCCGCTCCAGCCGGCGCCGCTCGGCCCAACGGTAAGCCTTGTCGTGATGATCGACGTAGCAAATGAGGAAGCTCGACGACGTGCGATGGACGATGATCCGCAGATCGCGACCCGCACGCACAGACCAGAAGTTCCGGTCCCGCGCGGAGTCCACTCGATGCAGATGATGACCGGGCCGCGCGGGGTTAACCTGCAGGTCGAAGACCGTCGTCTTGACCGCCTTTTGCTCGTCCGCCCGAAGGCGCCCAAGACTGGCGGTGAACGTGTCGGCGATCCGGAACTCCACCACGGGGGCGGACTCTAGCTCTTGGCTAGCTCCTCCAGGCGTTCAAGCCAACCATTGAAGTGAGGGCACTCGGCACGAATCGTGTCGAGGCCGATCTGGAGCACGCCCAGATTCCCCATCAGCGGCTTCTCGTACGACGGAAGGAGATGGAGGATACGTTTCGACGGTGCAGTCTCCTGACTGTCGTCGATGTCCTCAGGGGTGGAGAAAGTTCTGCGGATCTCCTCCAAGGGGGCACTGAGATCTGCACGCCCGACGGCGCGGCAGAAACCGGAGCAGTCGCTGAACAACATCGCCTCGAACTCGTGCATCATCACGTACGGCACGAAGCGACGCCGATCAAAACTGCGCCCCATCCCCGCGGCAACCTCGCTACTCATCGCTCGCTCCACCGTTCCAGCTCTCTCTTCGACGGTGCCGCCCACCTTCTTGGCCTCCCATCTCCCGGGCCACGCGCCTGAACCCTCGGCCGGGAGTCTGTAGTAGTCGACCATCGTTCCCGCGATGCACTGGCGGTCCTGCCTCAGGTGGTTGAGGATGTCTTTCAGGGCGCTCGGCCAAGGACGCACACCGCCTCTCCGGTGGCGCTGGCGGGCCGAGCCCAGCAGGCGGGCGCCCACAGACGAGTAACCCTTGGAAGCTAGATGCTCTCTAAGTACTTCACCGACGAAGGTCTCTTCCGTCTGACCCTCGACGTGGAGCAGCAGCCGAACCACCTACTCGGTTCCCGGTCTGCCGCCGAGTTCGTTCTTCTCCCAGAGCTGGCCAAGACTGTAGTCCTCCAGCCACTCCTTCAGCGGCTCTGTCTCTAGGCGCCTGAGCTTCGTCTCCTCATCCCTCCTCTCTGCAACCAGCACTTCCTCGGGCTCGAAGTAATCCAGCAGGATCGGCGACTGCGTCGCTACGATGACTTGGGTGTCCACCGAGGCACTGCGAATCATCGAGGCGAGCAACCCGATCGCGTAGGGGTGAAGGCCGAGTTCCGGCTCGTCAATGAGGATCGCCTTGGGTCGTAACTCAACCGGCTGCAAGAGTAGTGTGGCCAGCGCCATGAAGCGGAGGGTGCCGTCCGAGAGGGAGGATGCACCGAAGTAATCCTCGGACCCCCTATGCCGCCACTCGAGTCGGAGTTTCTCAGCGTTGAGGGCCAAGGGTTCTAGTTGGAAATCCTCAAAGAAAGGCGCCACCAAGGCCACAGTCCTTCGGATAAGGCGATAGCTCTCCGGGTGTGTGCGGGCCAGACGATAGAGATACGCAGCCAGATTGCCGCCGTCCGGTCTGAGGAAGCGGTTGTCGTCCAGGCTCCAGGTCTTCTTCATTGGCGAAGCCGCACTCGTGTCGTGGAACTGAAAGCGCCTCCAGCTTCCGAGATGCTCGCGAGCCAGTTCTCGAGCTCGGAGCGAGAAGACGGCAGTTCCGGGGACTGGGTACTCGTCCGGCTCTGCTGGCAGGCTGACCGCTGCCTCACCTGCCGGTGGCGCTGTGGGCCCACGTCCCGCGTCGAACGGCTTCGGATACTGGTTCCGGTTCCAGATCAGAAAAGTCTCCCAGCTCGGTAACAACCCGTCCGATTCGGTGGCTTCAAAGTCGATCCGGTAGCCACTGAACCAACTTTGATCCGTTCGCCGAAACCACACCTCCATCGTCAACTCGGGTGTGGTGCGTCGGCCGAAGTGCAGGATCTGATCTGCTCCACCGACTCGTCCAACGTAGTTGCGCAGATGACCCAGCCGGACTGCCCGCAGGAATGCGAAGACCTCCAGGAAGTTCGATTTTCCCGACCCGTTCGCACCGATTACGACGTTGATCGGGCGAAGTCGAAGACCTCCAATCACGAAGCCGGGCGACCCTGCCAGGTATGGCTCACCGCCCACCGAGCGAAGGCTCCGGAATCCCCGTATCGTGATGCTGTGAAGGGCGTTAGCTGGCATCGCCACCCCAGACCCGAAAGACCTTCATCACCTCGTCACCGAGGTGGTTGATGACCTTAACGGCGATGCGGCCTGAACCGGGCCGGTTGAACGGGCGAGAGGTGTCGCTGCGGAGGGTCTCTCAAGCTTCGCGGTCGATCTCAGCCTTCAGGGTGGTCTTGAGGGACTTGTAGGGGTCGTTCGCGCCCAGAAAGTAGGCGTGGCGGACGAAGAAGCTCTCGCCGTCGTAGTCGGTGTCGATGAACCAGCAGGCGATGCCGTCGGCGGAGTCGCTACGGACTTTGCCGGTGCGGGGGTCGAAGACGTCGACGCCGTTGAGCTTGACCTGGAACTGCTCGGGGCCACCGTTGGCGCCTGGTACGGGGAGGATCTCGATGTCGGGCTCGCCAAAGATGACGAAGAGGTTGCCCTTGCCGGTGTTCTTGAGGTCCTCCGCCATATGGAGGTCGGCGTTCATGCGCGCCTTGAGCACCGGTATGCGTCCAAGCGAACTGAACTCGGAGGCGTGGGCGTCGTAGCTGAAGGCGCAGGAGATCAGGACGTCGAAGCCTGCGTCGGCAGCTTCTCGGGCCGCTTCAACGAGGTCCGGGCGTGAGACGCTGCCGAACTCGGGGCCGACCAGGACTCCGGCTCGGCGGTCTTCGCCGCTTCCCGCCTCGAGGTACGTCCCCTCGGCGGCGATCATCCGGCCCGGCCAGCAACGGAGTGACGTGAACTCGATTCGGTCTTCTCGGTGCGCCTGCTGGACACCCGCTCTGCGGAGCTGTTCCAGGATCATGCCGCCGAAGTCCTGGCCGGCTCCGTTCGTCTTCCGGGCTTCGCCGACGGTGTCTACGAGGTTGTCCTCCTCGTCAACCAGGAGCGCCCGGTGGGGGGAGAGCGACTCGACGGTGAACGGGCCG
>JAJDZH010000360.1 GCA_022824725.1 Thermoanaerobaculia bacterium
CTGCCGTGGGGGCAGACGCCGCAGTCCGTGCCGAAGGCGATGGGCACGCCGGCCCGATGGGCCTTGGCGAAGGTCTCCTGGATGACCGGTCCGATGGCGGCCGCCTTGGGCCGGATGATCTCCGGAAAGTAACCCGGTACCGCGGCCTTCTCGGCCACGAAGTTGCCCGCCGAGATGGTGGGGACGAAGTACGTGCCGTGCTGCTTCATCAGCTCGAACGCCTCTTCGTCCATGTAGGTGCCGTGCTCGATCGTCGTCACGCCGGCCCGGATGGCCCGCTTCATGCCCTCCGCGCCGTGGGCGTGTGCGGCGACCATGAAGCCGTAGTCCTTCGCCGTGTCGACGATCGCGCGGATCTCCTCCTCCGTGAACTGCGGGTTCTGACCGCTCTTGGCCAGGCTCAGGACGCCGCCGGTGGCCGTGATCTTGATCAGGTCGGCGCCCTCCTTGTAGCGCTGCCGGACCGCCTTGCGGGCGTCCTCGATGCCGTTGACGATGCCCTGCCTGGGGCCGGGGTCGCCCTGGAGGTCCGGCCTCATGCCGTTCGTCCGGTCGCCGTGGCCGCCCGTCGTGGCGAGCGAGGTGGTCGCGGCGAAGATGCGAGGCCCTGGCATTTCGCCGCGGTTGATCGCATTCCGCACCGCGAGGATCGCCGTCGTCTCGCCGCCCACGTCGCGGACGGTGGTGAAGCCGGCGAGCAGCGTGCGCTTCGCGTAGATCAGCCCCTTGACCGTGGCGTCCGCCGGAGTCTGCTGGAACCGTTCGAGATAGGACGCGGCGCCGGCCTGCTGCGAGGTCAGGTGAACGTGCATGTCCATCAGGCCGGGTAGGACCGTGTGGCCAGAGAGGTCGATCAGCGTGTCGCCGTCTTCCGGATCGGCGAGCCCTTCCTCGACGGCCATGATCGTCCCGCCCTCGACGACGATCGTGTGCAGGCCGAGCACCTCGCCGGCTTCGACGTCGACCAGCGAGCCGGCGTGGATCACGGTGCGACCGTCGGCGCCGAAGGCGGAGGATGAAGCCAGCGAGAGGAGCGGTGCGAAGAGGAAGAGAAAGGCCGCGAAACCGCGGTGGAGGTCATGTTTCATCGTGCGGGACTCCGGAGTCGGACGGGAAGGGGTACGGACTGTAACGCAGGGACCGCCAGCCAACGGAACCGGCTGTGCCGGCGTCCTGCCGACTGGGTGCGCCGGCGTCCCCGCCGGCTGCCGCCGCAAGCGGCCGGAAGAACACGCCGCGCAGCGGCGACGATTCCTCCGTCGCCTACCTCCCAGGTTCCGTCGAGCCCGATCCGAGCCGGCCCACGCCCCAGGTCAGGACGAAGCCGGCGGCGCCCAGGACCGCCGCCGATCCGAGCTGGACGGCGCCTGGCGCAGAAGCCTCGAAGGGCCAGAGACCGACTACGGCGCCCAGCAGAAGGCCCAGCAGCACGCCCAGGGTCGCCTGGCGGAAGCGTCGCAACGCGAACCGCACCGCGTTGCTGATGACCGTTGCGCCGACGACGATGCCGATCAGAACCGGCAGCAGGACGGCGCCGGCCTCGAGCAGAACCGCCGTATCGAGACTCCTGAGCCCCTGGAACAGCAGATCGACGGCGCCGAGGATCGTTTCGTACTGGCCCAGGACGAGGAGCAGGTAGGCGCCGCTCAGTCCCGGCAGGATCATCGCCGCGGCGCCTGCCGCTCCGGCGATGGCGAGGAGAACGGGCCCGCTGCCGGCCAGGCCGTCGGCGGCTGGGCCGCTCTGGGCGATCGCAAGCGCCGCCATCGCCGCGAAACCGCCGGTCGCGCCGCCCCAGAAGCTCCGGTTGGCCGGCCGGCCTATACGCCACACAAGGGGCGCGCCGCCCAGGGTCAGGCCGATGAAGGCGCTGTACATCATCCAGCGCTGGTGAACCACCAGGTCGCGCAGGAGGCCGGCCAGGAGGAGAATCGCCAGGCCGCCCGCGACGGCTACGACGGACAGGAGCAGCAGCGGCTGGAGGCGCAACCGCAACCGGGTCGTGTCCGCCACCGCCTCGATGAAGCGGGGATAGATGCCGACGGCCAGCAGCATCGTGCCGCCGCTGATTCCGGGCACCAGATTCGCGAGGCCCATCAGGGCGCCGCCAGCGACCGCGCGCGGTACCCAGGATGCGGCTCCCGGGGCTTCGGGCCCGGTCTTGCGCTCGGCCATCGGGTCGAGTCTAAGGGCGCTTGACGATCCGATGCACGATTGGTCTAGCGTTGCGCCCATGACGAACTACGACTACGACCTCTTCGTGATCGGCGCGGGTTCGGGCGGCGTTCGCGCCAGCCGGATGGCGGCCGGTCACGGCGCGCGGGTGGCGGTGGCCGAGGAGCGCTACCTCGGCGGCACCTGCGTCAACGTCGGCTGCGTGCCGAAGAAGCTCCTCGTCTGCGCCTCGGCGTTCGCGGACCACTACCGCGAGGCGTCGGGGTTCGGCTGGACGGCGGAGCGGCCCGCCTTCGACTGGGGGAAGCTCATCGCGAACAAGGACCGGGAGATCGAGCGACTCAACGGGATCTACCGCGGCCTGCTCGATTCGGCCGGCGTCGAGCTCTTCCAAGGTCGGGCGCGGCTGCTCGATCCGCACACGGTGGAGATCGATGGGGGAGACGCAGGCCGCCGGCGGGTCACTGCGGACCAGGTCCTGGTCGCCGTCGGCAGTTGGCCGGACATGCCGCCGATCCCGGGCATCGAGCACGCGATCAGCTCGAACGAGGCGTTCTACCTGGAGGGCCTGCCGGAGCGCTTCGCGGTCGTGGGCGGCGGTTACATCGGGGTCGAGTTCGCGGGCATCTTCGCGGGACTCGGTTGCGACGTGACCCTGGTCTACCGCGGTCCGCTGTTCCTGCGCGGATTCGATAGGGAGATTCGCAGCCACCTGGCCGAGGAGATGCGTGGCCGCGGCATCGATCTCCGGTTCGACAGCCGCGTCGAGTCGATCGAGGAAGGAGCCGGCGCCGGCAACGATCGGCTGCGGCTCCACCTCGATAGCGGCGACGCGGTCGACTGCGGCCAGGTGCTCTACGCCACCGGCCGACTGCCCCTGGTCGCCGATCTGGGACTGGAGGACTGCGGAGTGGCGCTGGGCGAGAACGGCCAAATCCTGGTCGACGAGTACTCCCGCAGCAACGTGCCGAACATCTGGGCGATCGGCGACGTGACGGACCGCCTGAACCTGACTCCGGTGGCGATTCACGAGGCGATG
>JAJDZH010000339.1 GCA_022824725.1 Thermoanaerobaculia bacterium
TACAAGCTGACCTCCTGGGTCCAGGGTCCGGTCATGCTGCAGGCGCTGAACATCCTGGAAAACGCCGACCTCAGGTCGATGGGCTACAACTCGGCCCGGTACATCCACACCCTCTACCAGGCGATGAACCTGGCCTTCGCCGACCGCGACTTCTACTACGGCGATCCCTACTACCCGCCGGAGGAGCCGCTCGAAGGACTGCTGTCCAAGGACTACGCCCGAGCCCGCTACGAGTCGATCGACTGGAAGAAGAACGACGAAGAGGCCCGCCCCGGGGACCCCTACGACTTCCAGGAAGGCGACAACCCCTTCCTCGACCTCCTGGATCAGTGGACGCCGATCCCGCCGGCAGCGGATGCGGAAGGCGAGCAGGGCTTCCAGCAGGCGTCGGCCGGCCGACAGCCCCTGCCGCGCATGACCTACGAGGAGGCCTTCACCGCGGGCACGACCTCGATTCAGGCTGCCGACGCCGAGGGCTGGGTCGTCTCCGTAACCCCCAGCGGCGCCTGGATCCCCGCCGTGATCGCCGGCCGCACGGGCATCGGCATGAGCCAGCGGATGCAGAGCTTCGTGCTCGATCCGGGGCTCAACCCGTACAACCTGCCCGAACCGGGCAAACGACCGCGCGCCACGCTGACGCCCGGCATGGCGCTCAAGGACGGAAAGCCGTACCTCTCGTTCTCCGTCCAGGGCGGCGACACCCAGGACCAGAACCTGCTCCAGTTCTTCCTGAACGTGGTCGAGTTCGGCATGAACGTGCAGCAGGCCGCGGAGGCCGCCAACATCACCAGCCACCAGATGCAGAGTTCCTTCGGCGCCCACGAGTCGCGGCCGGGCGACCTCGACGTCCGCCGCGACGTGCCGCCCTGGGTTCGGGCGGAACTCCGTCGCATGGGCTACAGCGTTCGCACGCTGGACCGCACTTCGGGGCCGATCACCGCGATCTGGTTCGACCGCGAGAACGGGACCATGTGGGGCGGCGCCAGCGACTACGGCGAGGACTACGGCATCGCCTGGTGATGGGCCGCTCCTGCGCTGAAGACAGCTACTTGGAGTGGTAGGGTTTCGTCGTCGAAAGCCCCGGTGAGACAGATGCAGTTGACGATCGAGACAGAACGCGAGGACGACGGTCGCTGGATCGCGGAAATCATGGAGTTGGCCGGCGTCATGGCTTACGGCACCACGCGGGAAGACGCCGTGAGCCGGGCCAAGGCACTTGCCCTCCGTGTCGTTGCGGAGCGCATGGAACAGGGTGAACCCGCAGCGAACGCAACCACCATCCGGTTCGCGGCTGCGTGAGTCGGTGGCCGGCCGTCAAGGCTCGGCGCGTTCTGGCCGCTCTGCTCCGAATCGGGTGGCGCGTCGAACGATCATCGGGTTCTCACAAGACACTCTCGCGTCCCGGATGGCCGAGGTACGTCTTCGCGTTTCGCGGCGGTGAAGAGATCGGGCCGCGCATGTTGTCTCGAATCGCCAAACGAACCGGGCTAGCGCCTGGCGATCTGTGAAGACTTCCGGACCCTTAGGAGAAACAAGTGAAGCGTGTGCTCGGAACTGCCCTTGGCCTCTGTGTGCTTGTCGCAGCCACCGCCTGTAGCGACTCGGTCGATACCGGCGGCACGCCGTCGGCAGACATCGTCGACATCCCCTACACGAGGTACGTCCTCGACAACGGCCTGCGACTGATCGTCCACGAGGACCACAAGGCGCCGATCGTCGCCGTGAACGTCTGGTACGACGTCGGCGCGGGCGACGAGAAGATCGGCAAGACCGGCTTCGCGCACCTGTTCGAGCACCTGATGTTCAACGGCAGCGAGCACTTCAACGACGACTACTTCAAGCCCTTCGACCGGGTCGGGGCCACGGGCATGAACGGCACGACGAACCAGGACCGGACGAACTACTTCCAGGTCGTGCCGACGACGGCGCTCGACATGGCGTTGTGGATGGAATCCGACCGCATGGGCCACATGCGGGCGGCCGTCGACCAGGCCCGTCTGGACGAGCAGCGCGGCGTGGTCCAGAACGAGAAGCGCCAGGGCGAGAACCAGCCCTACGGCAAGGTCTTCCTGACCATCTTCGAGAACACCTATCCCGACGGTCACCCCTACGACCACTCGACGATCGGCTCGATGGAGGACCTGAACGCCGCCTCGCTGGCCGATGTCCACGAGTGGTTCGATACCTGGTACGGCGCGGCGAACGCGGTGCTGGTCGTCGCCGGCGACGTCGAGGCCGAAGACGTGAAGGCCCGGGTCGAGAAGTACTTCGGCCACATCCCCTCCGGCCCGCCCCTGATCAAGCCGGATGTTTCGCTCGCCCGCCGCAGCGAACCGAGCCGGATCGTCCTCCAGGACCGCGTGCCCCAGGCTCGGGTCTACAAGGTCTGGAACGTCGCCACCGTCAAGGACCGGTCCGTCGACCATCTCTCGCTGGCCAGCGACGTCCTGGCCGCCGGCAAGAGTTCACGGCTCTACAAGCGCCTCGTCTACGACGATCAGATCGCCACCGATGTCGGCGCCTTCGTCATGACCCGCCAGTTCGGCAGCCTGTTCCTGGTCCTGGCCACAGCCAAGCCCGGTCAGGACCTGGCCGAGGTCGAAGCCGTGCTCGAAGAGGAACTCGAGACCTTCCTCGCCTCGGGACCGACCGGGGCCGAGCTGGCGCGGGCCCAGGCCAGCCAGCGGGCGAGCTTCATTCGCGGCGTCGAACGGATCGGCGGCTTCGGCGGCAAGTCGGACGTCCTGGCCGCGAGCGAGGTCTACCTCGGCAGCCCGGACGGCCACAGGCGGCAGCAGGAGAACATCCTGAGCGCCACCGTCGCCGATGTCCACGGCGCCGCCACCGAGTGGCTGGACGACGGCGTGCTGACGGTCGAAGTACGACCCTTCGCCACCTACACGACGACCGAGACGACGCTCGACCGCTCCTCCGGCCCGCCCGAAGTCACCGACTTCCCCTCCGCCTCGTTCCCGGCCCGGGAAACCGCGGAACTCGACAACGGTCTGGGCGTCATCCTGGCCCGCCGCGACGCGGTGCCCGTGGTCAACCTGACCATGCTGCTCGACGCCGGCTACGCCTCCGACCAGTTCGCCCTGCCGGGCACCGCGCGGATGGCGATGGGGATGCTCGACGAGGGCACGACGTCCAGGGGCGCGCTCGAGATCTCGGACACGCTCGACAGCCTGGGCGCCAACCTCGGAGCGGGTTCGAACCTCGACGTGTCGACCGTCTCGATGAGCGCGCTCGTGGAGAACCTCGACGAGTCCCTCGACCTGTTCGCCGACGTCATCCTGAACCCCTCCTTCCCGGAGGACGAGTTCGAACGCCAGCAGCAACAGCAACTCGCCGGCATCGGCCGCGAGAAGGTGCAGCCGGTGGCGATGGGCCAGCGCGTCCTGCCCCGCATCCTGTACGGCGAGGGCCACGCCTACAGCAATCCACTGACCGGCTCGGGAACCGAGGAGTCGGTGGGCGCGCTCGACGTCGACGCGCTGCGCTCGTTCCACGACACCTGGTTCAGGCCGAACAACGCGACCCTGATCGCCGTCGGCGACATCGCGATGGACGAGCTCCTGCCCGCGATCGAAGCCCGGTTCGCCGGCTGGGAGGCCGGCGACGTGCCGGAGAAGAACCTGGCCGAGGTCGCACCGCAGCCCGAGACGGTCGTCTACCTGATCGACCGGCCGGATTCGGCGCAGTCGATCATCTTTGCCGGACAGGTCGCGCCGCCGAAGGGCGATCCCGCGAACCTCCGGATCGAGGCGATGAACGACATCATCGGCGGCGGCTTCACCTCGCGCATCAACCTGAACCTTCGTGAAGACAAGGGCTGGTCGTACGGCGCCCGCGCCATCCTGCTCGACGCCGCCGGCCAGCGGCCCTACTACGCCTTCGCGCCCGTCCAGACGGACCGGACGGCCGAGTCGATGGCCGAGATCGACCGGGAGATCCGCGGCATCCGCAGCGGCGGCAGCAGACCGGCGACCGCGGACGAACTGGCCAAGGTGACGGACCAGAACACGCTGACCCTGCCGGGACGGTGGGAAACGAACGGCGCGGTGATGGCGAGCCTGATCGAGATGACCCGCTTCGACCTGCCGGACGACTACTGGGACACCTTCGCCGACGCGGTGCGGGGAGTCGACCTCTCCGACGTCAGCGCCCAGGCCGACCGCGTGCTCCAGCCCGACAACCTGGTCTGGATCGTGGTCGGCGACCGGGAGCGGATCGAGGAGAAGATCAGAGGCCTGGGGCTCGGCGAGATACGGTTCCTCGACGCGGACGGGAATCCGGTGGAGGGGTAGCGGTAGACGCGGACCAGCGCTACGCGCCGGATGCCGACGAGGGCGTCGGCGCACCCAGTGTCAACCGTCGTCGGGCCACCGCAACGTTCGTCGCGCGCCGGCGAACTCGACCGTCCGGCAGTCCTCGGACGCGGTCCGCAGCAGGGCAAAGCGAGGCGTGTCCGCGATCTCGACCAGCCCATGACGCGCCGACGACGCGAACAGCCGTTCCTCTTCGTCCAGACGGAGTGAATCGGGGTCGAGGGCGTCGCTGCGGCCGTTGTTCAGATCGGCGACGACTCCTTCTTCCCCAGCCCCGCCTTCCTCACGCAACTGCACTGCCACCAGCGGCGTGGTCTCACAGTCGAGATAGCACTTGTCCCACCAGCCGTCGTTGACCCGGTACTCGATGAACCAGACGCCGAGCGCCGGCTCGAAGCCGATGTGCTGGACGAAGAAGCGCCGGATGCGATCGGCCACCGGGCCACCCTTCCACGACCAGCGCCGGTCCGCGTCGACGACGACCGGCGGGTAGTGGAACGACATCAGCGCGTCGTCGAAGGCGCGTCCACCGGCGACCGCCCGGGCCAGCGGCACCGGAAAGTACGTGCCGCGCTCCAGCCGGTCGAGCCGCTCCGGCAGTTCCTCGGCGACGACCGCCACGACCGCCGGGTCCTTCGCGGCGTCCGAGTCGGCCAGCGCTTCCCGGTCGGTGGGCGACAGCGGATTGCGAAACCGCGCCTCGTGGGAGAGGAAGATCGAGACGCCGCGGGACCAGAGCGGCTCGCACGCCCGCACGAGTTCGTCCATGGCCCAAGTCCCCGCGCCTAGCGGCCTCCGCCCTGGGCCGCCGGCTCAGGCTCGCCCTGCTCTGAACCAACCGGAGACCGGCCCAGGAGCGTGTCGACGAACCAGCGCGCACCGCGTTTCAGGTCCTCCGTCATCACGTACAGGCACGGCACGAGCACCAGGGCGATGCCGGTAACGAACAGGACGCCGAAGCCGAGACTGAGCGCCATCGGCACGAGCCACTGGGATTGGCTCGACCGCTCCAGGATGATCGGCATCAGGCCGAAGAAGGTCGTAAGCGAAGTCAGGACGACCGGACGCACGCGCCTGGTCACGCCACCCACAACGGATTCCAGCAGACCCAGGCCTTCCTCGCGCAGGCGGTTCACCGCATCGATCAGAACCAGCGAGTCGTTGACGACGACCCCGGTCAGAGCGACGAGGCCGAACATCGAGAGGAAGCTCAGGTCGTAACCGAGGACGAGATGCCCGATCACCGCGCCGAACATGCCGAACGGCACGGCGGAAAGGATGACGAGCGGCTGCAGATAGCTCTTGAAGGCGACCGCGATCAGCGCGTACATGGCCAGCATCGCCAGCACGAGATTCTTGCCGAGCGAGCCGATCGCCTCCGCCTGGGCCTCCTGCTCGCCGCTGAAGTTGAAGGTGAGTCCCGGCGTATCGGCCACCACTTCGGGCAACACGTCGCGCGCCAGCGCCGCGCGGATGTCGTTGCCGGTCGTGACGTCCGGATCGATATCCGAGGTCACGGTGACCGTCCGCCTTCCATCGACCCGCACGATCTCCGTGAACGACCTGCCCGGACGGGCCCAGGCGGCCTGGTGCAGTGGAATCTCCCCGCCCGCGGGTGTCCGCACGAGCAGGTTCTCGATCGCGTGGACGGAGTCGCGCTCGTCCCGCGGCAGCCGGACATAGACCCGGAGTTCGTCACGTCCCCGCTGCTGCCGGCTCGCCTCGGCGCCGAAGAAGGCGCCCCGGACCTGGCCCGCGAGATCGCGCTCGGTAAGCCCCAGACCCTTCGCCGCCGGCTTGAGCTCCAGGTCGAGCTGCGGCTTGCCGACCTTGAAGCCGTCGTCCACGTCGAACACGCCGGCATAGCTGCCAAGCGCCGCCGCCACCCGGGACGCCGCCGCCTCGAGCGCCGGCGTATCCGCATGCTCCAACTGGACGGAGACCTTCGCCCCGGCCGAGGGACCGGTGCCGAAGGCGAAGCCGAGCCGGTCGACTCCCGGAAGCTCCCCTACGCGTTCGCGCCAGCGGGCGGTAAACTCCCCCGAACCGAAGCGTCGCGCCTCGCTCGGCACGAGATGCGCGGTGACGACGGCAAGATGCCCGCCCGTCGCCGGCATGCCGGCCCCCGGTCCGAAGGCGCCGACGTCCGAGGTACCGACCTTCGCCATGATGCCCTTGAAGGCCGTGTCGCCCCACTCCGCCCGGCCCTCGTCGCGCAAGCCTCCCTCGGCGACCATCTCCGCGCCGACCTCGCGGGCGGCCGCCTCAACCTGCCGGGCAATCTCGCGCGTTGCCGAAACCGGCGCTCCGAACGGCATCTCGATCACGCCATTGGAGAACTCGCCCTCGATGGGCGGGAAGAAGTTGAACTTGATATGCCCGCCGACGACGACACTGACGGCGACGATGAGTCCCGCAAACAGGACGGCCACGGTCAGATAGCGCTCGCGGATCAGACGCCGGGTAAGGGGGGGCATCCACTTCGCGATCGTTCGCTCGACCCACTCGGAGAACCGGAGCTGCGCCCGGCCGAGAGCGCGCAACGGGTTCCGGGACGGCTTTCCCGTGTCTCGCCGAAGACTCGTGCGCCCGACGTGGCGCAGGTGCGCCGGAAGAATCAGCAGGGACTCGACCAGCGAGAGAATGAGCACCGGAATGACGATCAACGGGATGTTGCGGAAGAACTTGCCTGTGACTCCCGGCACGAGGGCCAGGGGAATGAAGGCGATGATCGTCGTCACGACGGCGAAGGTCACCGGCGTCAGCACTTCCCTGGCGCCGACGATCGCCGCTTCCAGGCGATTGTCGCTCCGCCGGTGGTAGAAGACGGCCTCGCCGACGACGACCGCATCGTCCACCGCGATGCCGAGAACCAGGATGAAGGCGAACAGCGAGATCATGTTGATCGACACGCCGAGCAGCGAGATAAGGAAGAACGAACCGCAGAACGAGATGACGATGCCGGCGCTGACCCAGAACGCGACGGCCGGCCGCAGGAACAGTCCGAGCACGCCGACGACGAGCATCAGGCCGAGCAGTCCGTTCCGGCCCAGGATGCTCAGGCGGTCGCGATACTCGTCCGACTCGTCCGAGACGATGGCGAGGCCCACCGTGTCGGGCAGCGACGGCCTGCGCCGTTCCAGCAGGTCGTAAACCGCCTGGGAGACCTGAAGCGGCGCCTCCTCTCCCACCCGGAAGACCTGCAGGTCGATCGCCGGCTGGCCGTTGTAGTACAGCTCCTCGTCCGTCTCCCGGTAGCCGTCGACGACGTTCGCGACGTCCCGCAAACGCACCCGCGTGCCGTCGGCACGGGCGATCAGCGTGATCTCGCGGAACTCCTCGCCGTAGTCGCGGCGCTCCGTCGTGCGGACCAGGACCTCGCCGCCTTCCGTCTTCACCGCACCCCCGGGCAGATCGATGGACGCCGCGCGCACGGCCGCCGCAACCTGCGGCAGCGTCAAGCCGTAGCGCCGCAGGTTCTCCGTCGGCACCTCGACGCTGATCTCGGGCGGCGGGATACCCGCCTTCTCCACCAGGGTGATCCGCTCGTCCGAGAGCAACTCGCTCCGAATCTCCTCGGCGAGACCGTCCAGGGCCTTGATGTCCAGGTCGCCATGAACGAGCAGCGACAGCACCCGTTGGCGGCTCGTGATCAACGAGATGATCGGGCGCTCGGCGTTCTGCGGAAAGGACGTGATCCGGTCCACCGCGCTCTTGATGTCGTTCAGGGTCCGGTCGGCGGGCGCGCTCGTAAGAAGTTCCGCCAGCACGGTGCCGACGCCCTCGGCGGAGACCGAGTTGATCTTCTTGATTCCGTCCAGCGAGCTGATCTCGTCCTCGACCGCCAGCACGACGCCTTCCTCGACCTCCTGCGGAGAGGCGCCGGGATACGGGATGACGATGCTCACCATGTCCATCTCGACTTCCGGCATGACCTCGCGCTTGACGCCCAGGGCCAGCACGATGCCGCCGATGACCAGCACTCCCATCAGCAGATTCGCCGCGACGGGATTGGAAGCCCACCAGCCGATCGGCCCCTTCGGATCGACCGGACCGTGATCGTGAGACAGCAGACTCATTGCCCGTCCTCCCCCGTAGCGCCAGACTCTCCGGCCAGGCCGGCGCCGACGCCCCAGGCGCCAACGTCCCAGCGACCGACAGCGGACAGGAACTCCGAAACGACACGAACCGGCCCGTCACCCGCGCGCCGGACCTTCATCCCGTCAACCGGGGTCGCCAGGCCGCCGGTGACGACCACCTCTCCGTCCGCAAGTCCCCCTTCGATCAGAAGGCTGTCCTCGAATCGCCAGGCGACCCCGACCGGCCGCACCTCCAGCCGTTCGTCCGAGACGATCCACAGGTAACCGCCTTCCCGCAGCCACTCGCGGGGCAACTCGAAGAGGTCGCGGACCTCGGCGCCTTCGAGCAGCAGGTCGACGTAGCTGTCGAGCAGCAGGAGACCCCGACCGGCCGCGACCGGGATTCCTCGCGCAAGCCCCAGTGGATCCTCGACTTCCACCAGCACCCGCGCCATCCGTCCCGCCGGGTCCAGGTCGCCCAGGAGCTTGACGATGCGGCCCGGCAGCACGCTGTCGCTCTCCGGGTCGAGCCGCACCAGCGCCCTGGAACCGGCCGTATCGCCGTGAAGGCCCGGAACCCGGAGTTGTTCCAACTCGTCCGTGCGCACCGCCGCCCGTACCCAGAACGCGTCCGTGCCGGCCAGCGTAACGGCCTGACTCTGGGGCGTCACCGTCTGTCCGACCTCGATCGACTCGGCAAGAACCACGGCGTTGAAGGGACTGCGCACCACCGTGCGATCCAGGTCGAGGCGGGCCCGCGCGAGATTGGCGCGGGCGGTCTGGAGCGCGGACAGCCGTGAGCGCAACTGAGGCTCGCGCAAGGCCAGCGAAGCCTCCATCTGCTCCGCGTCCAGTTCATCCTGGAACAGTTCCCACTCCCGCTCGGCGACACGCCCTCGCCCCTGCTCGAGTTCCAACTGGGCGACCGCTTCGGACACTGCCGCCGTCGCCCGCGCGACCGCGAGCTTGAAGTCCGCATCCTCGATCGCGAAGATCAGATCGCCCTCGCGAAGGATCGTCCCGGGAGCGAGGTTCGGCATCACCGTGGCAATGCGACCGCTGACCTGAGGCTGTACGACGACCCGCTGGGCAGGCACGACCGTTCCCTGTGCCTCGACATCGATGCGCCGGGGCAGGCGCTCCACCGCCGCCACCTCGACCAGTACGCCCGAGTCGTCGGGTGGAGTCTGGACTGCCTCGGGCCGGGCGCGGATGATCGCCATGGCGGCGACGACGCCCACCACCAGTACCGCCGCGACGATTCCGATCCTGATCAGTGTGTCCTTCATACCGCTACGTAGTCAGGACGCTCCGCCGGCGGCCGTCGTTTCGGGAACCGCCGCGAGTCCCGCGGCCAACCGCTCCA
>JAJDZH010000250.1 GCA_022824725.1 Thermoanaerobaculia bacterium
CTGCATTCGAGCGGCCATGCATCCCGCCCAGCATCGTTGCTCTTCGGTCGAATATGGCCCGATATGCTCCCTCATCGCGCCTTGCTGGACGGGCGCCTGACCGCTCTCGGTGCGACGCGGACTTCTGCCACGGACTGCTAGTGGCGTACTTCGACACGGCGTACCTGCTCAAGTGCTACCTCAAGGAGCAGGGTTGGCAGAGAGTAAGGGCGCTGGCCGCGGAGCGCGGGCGCATCGCCTGTTCCGTGTACGGGCGGCTCGAACTCCACGCCGCCCTGCACCGGAAGTTACGGGAAGGCGGTCTGACGGCGGAGCAGCACCAGGCTGTCCTGCGGCAACTCAGCGTCGACGAGGCAAGCGGCGTATGGCACTGGATTCCGCTCTCGGCCGCCGTCATGAGGGCGGTGGTCGATCTGTTCACGCACCTTCCTTCGGACGTGTTCCTGCGCACGGGGGACGCGGTGCATCTGATCTCCGCGAGCGAGCATGGATTCCAGGAGGTCTTCAGTAGCGACCGGCGCCTCCTTGCGGCGGCACAGCATGTCGGCATCGCCGGACTGGATGTGATGGGTGGCGACCAGCAGGGGTGGTAGCGTTGTCGCTACAGCAAACACCTGTGCCCGAGGAGGTGCCGGATGAAGTTTGAGCGTTCCCTTCTCCTGAGCCTGGCGGTGCTCCTGGCCGCCCCGATAGCCGTTGCCGCGCAGGACGAGGTTCCGCGGCGACCCGACGGCAAGCCGGACCTTGCCGGGGCCTACGACGTGGCGACGCTGACGCCCTTGACCAGGCCGCGCGAGTTCGGCGACCGGCTGACCCTGACGGACGAGGAAGCGGCGGCGATCGCCCGCCGCAAGGCGGAAATCTACGAGGCGGACTTCAAGCCCAGCGATCCGAATCGCGAGGCGCCGCCGGTCGGGGGCGCGCCGATCTTCGATCCGGGGCTGGAGGTCGCGTCCGGCGGCAGCGGCGGCTACAACGCCTTCTACATGGACCCGGGCGACAACGTGATCCGGATCGACGGCAAGTGGCGCACCTCGATCATCACGGATCCGCCGAATGGTCAGTACCCGGAGATGACGCCAACCGGCATGGCCCGCGCGGCCGCCCAGTTCGCGGCGTTCGGCCACCAGAACACGGGCACCGCCTGGTGGCTGGAGGAGAACGAGGACGGCTCCGGCCCCTACGACAACATGGAGCAGCGGCCGCTGCCTGAGCGCTGCCTGATGGGCTTCAGCTCCACCGGTGGGCCGCCGATGCTGCCGGCGCTCTACAACAACCACAAGCGGATCGTGCAGACCGGGAACCATGTGATGATCCTGATCGAGATGGTCCACGACGCCCGCGTCGTGCGGATCGGCGGCGAGCACGCGCCCGCCCAGGAACGGCGGTGGATGGGCGACTCGATCGGCTGGTGGGACGGCGACACCCTGGTCGTGGACACCACGAACTTCGGCGAGGAACCGGGACTCGGTTCGGCGACGAAGGATCTGCACGTCGTGGAGCGCTTCCAGCGTCTGGCGAACGGCGACCTGCTCTACGGCTTCACGGTCGAGGACCCGAACGTCTGGGAGACGGCCTGGAGCGGCGAGTACGTGTGGCGGTCGACGCCCAACAAGGTGTTCGAGTACGCCTGCCACGAGGGCAACTACGCGCTGGGCAACGTGATGCGCGGCGCCCGCCTGCTGGAGGCTGACGCTGTTGCTGCTGCCGGTGGCGGAGAGTAGATCGCGTACACGGCTCGGCTTTCGACAAGTCCTGCCCGACCTGGCCCCGCCGGCGTGGCCGGCGTTGCCTGACTGACGGCTTGAGTTCCGTTCCGACTGCCGGCCGGCTGGCGCGACGGTGGCGGCAGAGGCTGTGTCCGGCCCTGCTTCTCGTGGCGGCGTCCGGCGTGGGCGGACAGAACGCCGCGGCGGAGTCCCCGAACATCGTCGTCTTCGTCGCCGACGATGCCGGCTGGTCGGACTTCGGGGCCTTCGGCAACCGTGCCGTGCGGACGCCGAACCTCGACGGTCTGGCGGCATCCGGGGTCGTGTTCGAGAACGCCTTCCTGACGACGGCGTCCTGCAGTCCGTCGCGGATCAGCATCCTGTCGGGCCGCTATCCGCACGCCACGGGCGCCGAGGATCTCCACACGCCGTTGCCCGCAGGCGTGGACCTGCTGCCGGCCTACCTCGGCCGCGAGGGCTACTTCACCGGGCACATGCGGAAGACTCATTACGGCCCGGAGGGCGACCGGCAGTTCGACTGGTTCTCGGAGGAGACCTGGGAAGGCCTGCCCGGTTTCCTGGACGAGGCCGGGGAGAGGCCGTTCTTCCTCTGGGTCGGCTTCCGGGATCCGCACCGCCCGTACTCCGCCGACGCGGTAGACCCGCCGCATGATCCTGCCAAGGTCGCCGTGCCGCCCTACCTCGTTGACGACGAGGAGACGCGGGCCGACCTGGCCCTGTACTACGACGAGATCTCGCGGATGGACGGCGAGATCGGTCGAATGCTGGCCGAGCTGGACCGTCGCGGACTACGCGACAGCACCCTGGCCGTCTTCCTCAGCGACAACGGGGCGCCCTTTCCCCGAGCCAAGGCGACAGCGTACGATGCCGGCATCCGCACGCCGCTGATCGTCTCCTGGCCGGGCGTGACGCTGTCGGGCGCCCGCTATCCGGGCCTCACCAGTGTGATCGACCTGGCGCCGACCCTGCTCGATGCGGCCGGTGCGTCGGCACCCGAGGGCTTCCACGGCACGAGCTTCCTTGCGGCGATCCGGGACCAGGCCTCGCCGGGGCGCGACTACGTGTTCGCGGAACGCAACTGGCACAACTGCGACGAGCACATCCGAGCGGTGCGCGGCCCGCGCTACAAGCTGATCCGCAACGCCTACACCGAACTGCCCCTCTGCACGCCGGCCGATGCCTCGCGCAGCCCCTCCTGGTACAGCCTGACGGCCGCGCGTGAGGCTGGAGAGTTGACGCCGGGTCAGGCGCGGCTGTTCGAGGCCCCGAGGCCGGTGATCGAGGTTTACGACCTGGAGTCGGATCCGCACGAGCTCGTGAACCTGGCCGGCCGGCCGGAAGTGGAGCAGATTGCCCGGCAGTTGAGCCGGGTGCTCGACGCGTGGATCGAGGAGACGGGGGACTTCCCGCCGAGTCGCCGGCGCCGGGCGGACAACACGGACCGCATCAGCGGCGTGAAGTTCAGCCAGAAGGTGCCGCCGCTGGAGCCGTAGCGGCTTCCTTGACGGATTCCGCCTCCGGCGGATGCCGGCGGGGGCGCCGGCGCACCCAGTGGGGGCCGCTGGAGCCGTAGTTCAGCGATCCAGCACGGGCAGGACGATCCGCGACGGATGCTCCGCCGAGTGGTGGACGGCGTTGCGCGCCACCCGCCACTCGCTCTCGTCGTAGTTGTTGCCGCCGGTGTTCAGGTTGCGGTCGTAGCGGGGGAAGTTGCTGCTCGAGACCTCGATTCGCAGCCGGTGACCGGCGCCGAACACGTTGGCGGTGGCGAGTGGCCCCAGGGTCACCTCGTAGACCTCGCCCGACTCCATCGAGACGTGGCGGTCGAAGCCTTCGCGGTAGCGCATGCGCAGGATCGTGTCGTCCAGGTTGAAGGCCCGGCCGTCCGGGTGGACGTCCACGAGCTTGACCGTGAAGTCGGTGTCCGGCGCGTCCGATGAAACGTGGAGGACGACGTCGATCGAGCCGGCGACCGCCAGCGGCTCCTCGAACGGCTCCGTCGTGTAGACGAGCACGTCGGCGCGGGCTTCGACGCCGCGCTGATCGAAGGAACCGGGTTCGTGGTCGCCCATGCAGCAGAAGGCGCCGCCATGCGTCGGCACCGGCGAGCCCGGGTCGTAGACGAAGCGGTCCTCGTCGGCGCCGCCCACGCCGCTGTCCGCCGTGAGCCTGCCGTCGCCGGCGGCGCTGTTCGCGTTGCCGTCGCTGTCGAGGTGGAAGGTCA
>JAJDZH010000063.1 GCA_022824725.1 Thermoanaerobaculia bacterium
GGCCGCCATGTGGACGAACGTGTTGTGCAGGTGCTTGACGCGCGGCCGGACCGAGGTCGGATGCCGGTAGACCGGGTACCACTCGCGGACCATGGCCGGGCCGATGCCGGTAAGGGGTCGATCGCCAATCATCTGGCCGCCGGCCCAGAGCATGCACAGCCGGTCGTAGTTCGAGGGGTTGCGGACATCCGCCATCGAGGTCGCCCGCTGCCAGTACGTCGGCCACAGGGACGGCGCCACGGCGGCCAGCGAGGCGGCGGCCAGGACCAGCGCGACGGCGAAGCCCAGGAAGACGCGGCGGCGCTGAAGGGCCATCGCCGTAACCGCGAGGGCGAAGGCGCCGAGCCAGGCGCTGCGGGTCAGGGTCAGGACGAGTGCGCCGCCGACGAGCGCCAGACCGACCCAGTTGACGCGTGAACGCCAGCCGCCCGCGCTGCTGAGGCGGCCGGCAATCAGGGCGAGGCCGAGCAGGAGGACGCCGGAGAAGGTCATGTAGTGCGAGAACGGCCCGGGAATTCGCTGGTGGAGAGGGCCGTAGTCGGTGAAGGCGAACTGCGCCAGGCCGTAGACGGCGAGAACGGCCGAGATCCCGACCAGCGAGACGATCGCGACCCGCACCTGGCGCTCGCCGCGGACGAGCAGCAGCGCCAGCGGCAGGGTGAGGACGGAGAAGAGCGTGGACAGTTCGCCCAGGCTGGTCGCCGGCCCGTAGGAGAAGACGGCCGAGAGCACGAAGCAGCCGGAGTAGGCGGCCAGGGGGAGCAGGAGCCGCCGTCGCCGTCGCCGGTCCGCGTCGCCGTTGGCGAAGTGGAGCCGCTTTCGCCGGACGGCGGCCCAGATCAGGGTGAAGAAGAGGAGGAAGTTCGACAGCGCGATGCCGAACGTCGTGACGAGGTGGCTCACGAAGAGCCAGAAGCCCGCGCCACCCTCCGCCTCGCGGCACGGCCGGATCAGGGCGCGCTCGATCGCCCCCATCGCCGCTCGCGCCCCGCTCATCCCGGCAGTCTACGTCCCGTTTCGCGCTGCGTCGGTGTGTCCGCCACCCTCACTGGGCGCCGGCCTCCGTCCCCGCCGGCCTCCGTCCCTGGGCGCCGGCCTCCGTCCCCGCCGGCCTCAGTCACTGGGTGCGCCGGCGCCCTCGCCGGCTTCGTGAAGAACGCGCGAGGCGCCAGCCTCGCTCCCTACCGTCCCCGGCTCCGCACGCCCGTCACCGTCAGCCCCGCCCGCGACACCTCGACTTCGATGTCCCGCAGCCCGTCGGCGCGTGCCTCGACGCCGGGCGGCGGTTCGAACGCGATGAGGTACTGAGAGCGGAGATCGCGCTCGATCTCGCGGTAGATGCGGTCCAGGTCCTCGACTGAAGCGGCGACGTGGTAGCGCCCGCCGCTGCGGTCCGCGAGACGCTCCAGTGCCTCGGCGGTCGCCGGGTCGTTGATCCGCAGGGCGATCGGGTAGACGACCACGCCGGCCAGCTCGACCTGCGCCAGCACGCGCTCGAAGTCGAGATTGCTGTCCGTATCGGCGCCGTCGCTGAGCACGACCAGTGCGCGCCGGTCCGGACGGCCCGCGAACGACGAAACGGCATAGGCGATGCCGTCGTAGAGCCGGGTGGAGCCCCATGCCCGCAGGCCCTCGGCGGCGTAGCGAAGCAGGCGCGTGTCGCCCGAGAAAGGCGCCAGACGGTCCAGGTCGTGGTTGAAGACGACAAGGCTGGCGGCGTCGCGATCGGTGAGGATGCCCTCGAAGAAACGCTGGGCGCTGGTCGAGGCGACGCGGACGCCGCGGCCCATCGAACTCGAGATGTCCATCAGCAGGGCGACGGTGAGCGGTCGGTCGGCGAGGTTCCGGAAGTCGCGGATCCGTGCTTCGACGCCCCGGTGCAGGACACGGAAGTCGGCCGCGCCGAGTCCCGTTGCCGGCCCGGCCTGCCGGCCTCCGACCGAGACCAGCAGATCGACGAGGCGTACCTCGATCTCTTCCGGCGCCCCCGAACCGAGGAAGACGATGTCTTCGACCGTTTCGCCCGTGCGGAGCGTGGCGGCGGCCCGAACGAAGCTCAGAGGCAGGCGCAGTCCGGCCGGAACCCGGCATCGGAACGGCGGCGCCGTCATGCTCTCGAGGAGAGTGGCGTCCAGATGGCAGTCGACGCGGTCGAGCTCGCGGCCGGACGGGACGTCGACGCGCACGGACAGGTCGAGCGCCTGCTCGATGAGCGCGGGATCCGGGCGCTCGAGGGCGATTGAGAACGGATGTTCCTCCCGCTCGATCTCCAGTTCATGACGCGCCAGGAGCACACCCGCGGCGTCCTGCCCCCGGACCTCGATCCGGTGGCGGCGGCCCGGCAGCTCGAGGTCTCGCACGAAGGGAGGGGCAGAGGCGTGTGCGACCGTCTCGCCATCGCGCAGGAAGACGACCCGAGCGACCGCCGGGCTGGCGACGACACGGGCGGTGAAGGTCGAACCGAGGACGCGGCCCTCGGGCGCCAGCAACTCGACGCTCGGCATCCGGTTGAGCACGATCGTCTCGCGGCGGCTCAGGAGGCCGAGGCCCGGGATGCCGGGCGGCGCATCGAGCCCGGGCACCTCGAGCGTGCGGCTCATCCGGAGCAAGCCGCGGCCCAGGCGATCCTCTGCGCGGAGCTCGAGCCGGTAGTCGCCGGCCGGCAGCCGCCGGTAGAAGTCGAGAGCGATGTCCGCGCTTCCGCCGCTCACGTGATGGGTGACGACGAAGGCGTCGGCGAGACGGTCGCGCAGGAAGACATCGCCGGTGATCGTCACGCGATCGAGGATCTGGCCGGCGCCGATCGCGGCGAGGTGGTCGGGTGGCAGCCGCAGCCGGCCGCGAATCGCCGTGCGCCGGTTCTCGCTGCCGAGGGGTTCGAGGTCGAGCGCGACGCCCGGCAGCGCCATGACGTCGACGTCGAGCACCGCTTCGACGCGAAGGAAACGGTCCACCCAGCCGCCGTCGGGCGCAGCGTCGGCCCAGTCCAGCCGGTCGATGAACTCCTTCCAACTGACGGCGCGGCCGAGCCGCCGCTCCAGGCGGTGGCGCTCGGTCGGGGTCAGGCAGCGGCGCCGTTCCGCCTGGTCCAGCACGCGGAGAGCGCCGGCCGGCTGTGTCTCTGCGTCGTCGTCCGCGCTCTCCGGCTGTTCCGGTTCGAAGGCCAGATCGACGCCCGAGGCCGGCGACCACAGCCGCATGGACCGCGGGTCGAAGTTCACCTGCTGCACGAACGCCAGGACGATCTCGTCCTGGCCTGGCGGCGGCGGACGACCGAGCTGGTGTTCGAGCCGCCAGCCGTCGTAGATCCAGATCTCGATCCGCCGCAGCTCCGACTCGCAGGGTTCGACCGGCTGCCGGAACGCGGGTTTTCCAGCCAGGAGTACGGCGCGCTCCATCGCGGGTGAGCGTTCCCGGAGCTGGTTGCGGGCCTCGCGGTTCTCCTGCCAGCGTTCGAGCAGGCGCTCGGGCCGCGCCGCCCAGAAGGCGCGCAGGAAACGCTCGCGCGCGCCTGGACCTTCGAGTTGCCCAAAGGCCCGGCGCTCGCGGTCGGAGAAAAGCGGCTCGACCTCGGCGAACCAACGGTCGTAGAAGTCGGGCAGGCGCGCCTGGGGGCGCCTGCTGGATTGGGCTTCACAAGGTGGCGCGGAAACCCAGGCCAGCGCCGCCGCTGCAAACAGCAGCGGCGCGCCCGCGTGGAGCCAGCGGCGCCGGTTCTTCCGCTGATCCGAGCGGATCGACCTCTACTCCGGCAGCAGCGCCTTGATCGAGTCGGAGGGCTCGAAGACGCTGGGGTCCACGTCGTCCCAGGTGACGGACTCGATGGTCTGGGTCATTTCCATCCCCATGACGTTCATGACCGTCGAGGTCGGGATCATGATGCCTCCGAACTCCTTGTAGTCGCTGATGTTCACGGACATGTCCGCGGTCCCCATCTCGTTCGTCATCGTGGCTTCCAACCCGATCATCAGGCCCGTGTCCTTGGCGAAGAACTGGGACGACTCATTGCCGTCGGCGTCCACGAGGTCGATCTGGTAGGCGGCCTGGCCGTTCCACTCGGTCTCGCCGGCGGTCGTCTGCTCAGGGAAGAGCTCGTCGTACTCCAATTGGGCGTAGAAGCGAGCCTCGCGCCTGGTCTGGGCGAGCATCTCGCCGTCCAGCAGACGGGCGCCCTGCATGGGGTCCTCTGCCCAGCCGATCTCCCCGTTGTAAGCCTGGACTGTTTCGCCCATGCCGGGAAGGTTGATTCTTGCCAGCGTCTTGTCGGGCGCCATCGAGAACTCCGTAGCCTCAC
>JAJDZH010000127.1 GCA_022824725.1 Thermoanaerobaculia bacterium
TTCGGCGCCGGGACGGATCCAGACCACCTGGTCCTCGAACACCTCGACCGACAGCCACAGCGACGTGATGTCGGCGATGTGGTACGCCTCCATGCCCGGCGTCACCGCCATGCCTTCCAGGCCCGGCATCCGCTTCATGACGAGGCCGCCGGCCGGCGCGGTGACGGTCAGGGTGCGGAAGATCTCGCCGGTTTCCTCCAGACGCGCGATCTGGGCAGGAGAGATGTCCCAGAAGGCGAGGCGGGCCCTCGCGGCGTCGACCAGGGCCTCGGCCCGCAGCCGGGCGTCGTCCGGAGCGTCACGGAAGCGGGCCGCGTAGCGCATTGCCGACAGGAGCTCCTGCTCCGTCTGGACCAGTTCGGGGGAATAGACCTCGAACAGGCCGGCGCCCTCAGCCACCGGCTCGCCCACGTAGTTCACGTAGACCTTCTCCACCCAGCCGTCGTACTTCGTCGTCACGGTGACCATCCGTTCCTGGTCGTACTCCAGGTAGCCGACCGTCCGGATTTCGTGGCGCAGGTCGCGACGGGTCACCGTCTCCGTGCGCACGTTCATGTTCTGGACCACGGCCGGGTCGATCGCCACCGTCGTGCCCGCGCCGAGAGCCCGTTCCGCCTCGTCTGCGTACACAGGCACGTAGTCCATCCCCATCTCGTCCTTCGCAGGAACGGACGACGTGATCGTCGGGTCCATCGGATTCCGGTAGAAGACGATCTCCCGTTCGCCGGCAGCGGACGCAGCCTCCCCGCCCCCGGCGGCAGCGGTCATCGGCCCCGCGTGGTAGCCGACGGTGCGCTGGAGCCATGAGTCGGCCGGATGCACGTCCAGAGGATCGAAGAACAGCAGGAAGAAGGCGGCGAAGCTCCCGGCAACCCAACCAACACCACGCAGCCAGGTCCGAAGCCGTCCGCCGAATCCGTTCGCATTGTCGGTCATCGTTCCGCTCCTCCCCTCTCCGTGAGTGCGACCAACGGTCTGCCGACCGCCCCTTCGAGCTCCGCGAGGCCGATCAGATAGTCCGCCCTTGCCCGGTCCGTCGCCGTCTGCGCCTCGAACAGGACGTGCTCGGCGTCGAACAGGTCGAGCGTGTTGAGCGAGCCGGCGATGTAGCCCGCCTCGGCCGACTCCAGCGCCTCCTCCGCCTGCACGACGAGCAGGTCCTCCAGAAGGCGCAGTCGCCTCCAGGCCAGCGGCAGGCGCTGGGTCAGGTCGCCCACCTCACTCTCGATCGCGAGTTCGGCGCCGCTCCGCTCGTCCACCGCATGCGAGCGCAGCTCGAGCGCCTCCTGCACCGCCGCGGCCCGGCTCCGGCGGCGCAGCGGCAGCGTCACGCCACCGCGTACGCCGAACACGTCGTTCCCGTTGCCGGCCGGGGCCAGCAGGCGGGCGGCCTCGTCGTCGCGCGGGGTCACCAGCGTGTACGTGACGCCCACGTTGAAGTCGGGCTTGTCGGCCATCCGGGCCAGGCCCTCCAGCGTCTCGGCCCGGGCGAGTCCGGCCTCCGCCGCGCGCAGCTCCGGCCGCGACGATCGCGCTAGAGCCGCGAGATCGCGGGGCCCCAGGGCGGCTTCCTCGATGGCCACCGGCAGGGAACCTCTCGAGACGGCCGTGGCAGCCGGCCGGTCGCGCAGCGAGTTGAGTCGCGCGCGCAGGGCGGCTTCAGCGAGGTCCAGGTCGACGAGCGCCCGCTCGGCCCGTGTGATCTCGGCCTGCAGCTTGAGCACGGCCTGGGTCGATCCGACGCCGGTCGCATACCGGGCCTGAGCGACCTCCTCGTGCTGAATCAGATGCTCGAGGAAGGTCTCGGCGGTCTCCCGCGAACGGTCGAGGAACAGCAGTTCGTGGTAGAGCCGCCTGACTTCCGTGACGAGCCGCAGCCGGTCCGCCTGGACTCCGTGCTCCAGGACGGCGGTCGCGTGAAGCGCCGCTTCTTCCCGCAAGTCGAGCTTGGGCAGCCACGGCAGCGGCTGGCTGTAGCCGAGCATGAGCCGCTGCGGCCCCACCCGTGTTTCCGGCGGGGCGAGAAAGGCGGTCGCCTCGGCCATCGGATCGGGCAGGGAGGCGACCTGCGGCGCTTTCTGCGCGGCGGCTCGCGCGCGGGCAAACCCGGCTCGAAGGCCGGGATTCCGCGCCAGCGCCTCAAGGGCGAGCGCCCGCAGCGCTTCGTCAGCGATGCCCTGGGCGACCCGGTCGGCCGCCGCCGGCGCCGGAGTACCGCTGACAGCGGCTGCTTCGCCTGTCCCGGCCATCGATGTTCCCGCCCAGGCGACCGTCAACAGGACGGCCGCGGGCAGGCAAGGCGTATGTCGATCGATCCCGCGTCCGTGCTTGCCGGTGTTGCCGCTGCAATGACGCTTGAGCCACTGAACCATCTGATTCCTCCGCAGAAACGTGCTTCCCGCGGCCGCCCGCTTCCGGGGCGACCGCTGCGACTCGCTTCAGCGGAGGATCAGAGCAACAGGGCCGAGAACAGCCTGTAGCGCGGGACAGCGGGCGGCGGGTCCCCGTCGCAGGCGAGGATCGCGGCGCCCAGCCCGTCGCTGGCGGGCGCTACGGACAGGCTCCCGGCGAGCGCGGGCGGGTCGATGTCGCCGGCCGAACCGGGCAGGATCCCGGCCGCGGCGGGATCGACGGAGTCAGCACTGCAGCAGCCCGTCATCACCATCTCGGTGTGCCCGCAGGCCGCCGCCTCATGCG
>JAJDZH010000433.1 GCA_022824725.1 Thermoanaerobaculia bacterium
ACCTACTCCACCGGATTCGCCGCGATGAACTCGTTGATGATCCGGGCGAGCTCTTCGCCGTGGCTCTCCTGGATGAAGTGGCCCGCGCCTTCGACCGAGACATGGGCCTGGCCCTGGGCGCCGGGAACGCGCCTCTGGAACGGCTGGTCGCGGCCGCGCGATATCGGGTCGCTATCGCCGAATGCCGTGAGGAAGGGCTTCTCCCACCTCTCGAACACTTCCCAGGCCTTGCGGTTCGCCTCGTTCGACGGATCGTCGGCGAAGACCGGCACCCGCTGCGGCATGATCAGCGCCCCGGCCTTGTAGGCGGGCTCGGGAAAGGGCGCATCGTAGGCGGTCGCGATCGACGGGTCGCCGGTGTTCGTCGCCAGCATGCGGCCGGTCGGAATGTCGCCACCGTCGATCATCGTCTGGTTCCGGCGCTTCCAGCGGATGAAGGCGCTGTCCTCCGGGAAGTCCTCCGGGCCGGCCGCGCTCCCCACGGGCAGGAAGGTGTTCGAGATGACGACTCTGGCGAATCGCTCCTCGTTCTCCGCGACCACCCGAAGGCCGATGAGGCCCCCCCAGTCCTGCCCGAAGAACGTGGCCTGCTGCAGATCGAGAGCCTCGACGAGTTCGGTCATCGCATCGACGTGGAACTTGTAGGTGTGCGTGTCCATGCTCGCCGGCTTGTCCGAGCGCCCGAAGCCGATCAGGTCCGGCACGATGCAACGATGGCCGGCCGCGACCAGGCCCGGGATCATCTTCCGGTACAGGTAGGACCATGTCGGCTCTCCGTGGATCAGCAGAACCGGCTCGCCGTCGGCGGGCCCAACGTCGAGGTAGTGGACGCGGTAGCCATCGATCTCCAGGTAGTGGGGCTCGAAGTCGAAGTCCGGCAGGTTCTCGAACCGGGCGTCCGGAGTGCGGTACACGCCGGGACGGATCTCCTCGGCAAGGGCTGGCGCGGCGACCGTCGCGAAGGCCAGTACGAAGGCACCCAGGCCCGCCGTGGCGCCCAGGTTTTGCCGTGATCTCTTCATCTCGTGTCCTCCGTTTCGTCCTGTAAGCCGGGAAATGTGGCGCCCGACTCTACTGGGTGCGCCGGCCATCTGGCCGGCATCCGCCGCCAGGCTAAATCCGGGTATCCTCTCCGCGCCCCTCAGAACGGAGTAGGCTCAGATGACCCAGAACGGAACCGTTGTACGCCTCTCCGGCGTCCGCAAGACGTTCGGCGCCCACACCGCGGTCGACGACTTCGACCTCGAGATCGAGCCCGGCACGATCTACGGCCTGCTGGGGCCCAATGGCTCCGGCAAGACGACCACGATCCGCATGATGATGGGCATCCTGCTGCCGGACGGCGGCGCGGTGGAGCTCTTCGGCGGCGCACCCGACTTCGCCCGGCGCAGCCGGGTCGGCTACCTGCCCGAGGAACGCGGCGTCTACGAGAAGATGAAGGTCCTCGACCAGCTCGTCTTCTTCGGCGAGATCCGCGGCGTCGGGCGAGCCCTTGCCCGCAGCCGGGCCGAGAAATGGCTGGAGCGGCTCGGCCTCAGCGAATGGTCGTCCAAGAAAGTGCAGGCGCTGTCGAAGGGGATGCAGCAGAAGGTGCAGTTCATCTCCACGGTGCTCCACGATCCGGAACTGCTGATCCTGGACGAGCCGTTCAGCGGCCTGGACCCGATCAACCAGGACGTGCTGGAGGAGATCGTTCTCGAGGAGAGTGCACGCGGCAAGACGATCCTCTTCTCCACGCATCTCATGGAGCAGGCGGAGCGGCTCTGCGAGCGGGTCTGTCTCATCTCGCGGGCGCGAAAGGTGCTCGACGACGACCTGAAGGAGTTGAAGCGCCGCGAGCGCTCGGGCGCCGTGGCGGTGGAGTTCGACGGCGAGGCTCCCGCAGTCGCCACCTGGCCGGGCGTGTCGGAGGTCGAGGAGGCCGGCGACGCCCTCCACCTGACGTTGGGCGATGAGGTACGGCCGGAGGAGATCCTGGCCAAGGTCGTGACGGCAGGAGTCAGCCTCCGCAGGTTCGAGCTGCTCGAACCCCGGCTGCACGAAATCTTCGTCCGCCACGCAGGAGAGCCCACCGAAGACGATGCCCCCTTGCAGACGGGAGGTGCGTCATGAAGCAGATCTGGTCGGTGATCCGCCGCGAGTACGTCGAACGCGTCAAGACGAGGGCGTTCATCCTGTCGACGCTCGGCATGCCGCTGCTCATGATCGGCATCATCGCCGTGGTCGGGTTCGTCGCGGTCCTCTCCGAGCAGTCGGAGCGGCAGATCGTGCTGGTCGACCAGAGCGGGCAGCTCGGCGAACGGGTCCGGCAGGCCCTCGAGCAAGCCGGCTACGAGGTGGAGCTCGCCGCTGCCGGAGTCGACATGGAGGACCTGGACCAGCAAGTGCTGGACGAAGAACTCGAGGCTTACATCGTCCTGGACGACACGACCGCCAGCGAAGCCGTCTTCGCCTACCGGGGGAAGGAACCGCCGGGAAGCGTGCGTTCGCAGTTGATGCGGGCGGCCGTCGTCGAGGAGATCGTCGACCTGCGTCTCGGCCAGATGGAGGACGGCGATTCGGTCCGCCGGCTGTTCCAGGGCGGCGCTCTGGAGTACGAACCGGTGGGCCTCGACGAGGAGGAAGCGGCAGAAGCCGAGGCCGAACGGATCACCGGCATGATCACCGGCATCGCCGGCGGCCTCATCCTCTACATCATGATGCTTGCCTACGGCGCCCAGACGCTGCAGTCGGTCCTCGAGGAGAAGCAGAGCCGGGTCGTCGAACTCGTCATCTCGTCGCTGCGGCCGTGGCAGCTCATGCTGGGCAAGATCGTCGGCGTGGGAGCCGTAGGGCTCACCCAGGTAGCGATCTGGATCGCCTGCGTGGCTCTGCTGGCGGGCCTTGCACTGCCAAGCCTGATCGCCGCGGCCTCCGACTTCGAGGAGCTGGCCCAGTTCCGGCAGTACCTGCCGGGCCCCGGCGCCGTTCTGCTGCTCGTCGTCTTCTTCCTGCTCGGCTACTTCCTCTACTCGAGCCTGTTCGCCGCGGTCGGCGCCATGTGCAGGAACCTGCAGGAAGCCGGCCAGACCCAGGCGCCGCTCATCATCCTGATCATCGTCCCGTTCATGCTTCAGATGATGACGTTCCAGGGAAACACCATGCCGTGGATGAACTGGGTGGCCCTCTTCCCCTTCTTCAGCCCGATCATGATGTACCCCCGAGCCGTGATGGGGGACGTACCCGCCTGGATGGTCGCCGCCTCGATCGTGCTGATGGCGCTGACCGTCTGGGGCGCCGCCTGGGTGGCGGGCAGGATCTACAAGGTCGGCATCCTCAGCCAGGGCAACCG
>JAJDZH010000398.1 GCA_022824725.1 Thermoanaerobaculia bacterium
GGCGGCTGGCGCGGCCGGTGGCACGCACAGAACTGGTGGAACAGCATGGAACGGTATGCGTTCGCGCGCATCGGCAGCCGGCCCGTGTCCGAGGTCAACACGGCCGACGTGCTGGACATCCTCACGCCGATCTGGCACGTCAAGGCCGAGACGGCCCGCGCCGTCCGCCAGCGCATCCGGTCGGTGATCGAGTGGGCCATCGCGTTGGACATGCGGAACGACAACCCGTGCGACCGGGTGCTGCCGGTGCTCGGCCCGCAGAACGACATCGTGACGCACCGGCTGGCGCTGCCCCACAAGGACGTGGCCGCGGCCATCGAGACGGTTCGGGCGGGGTCCGCGCAGCCCGCCGTCAAGCTGGCGTTCGAGTTTCTGGTCCTGACGGCGACGCGGTCGGGCGAGGTGCGCGGCGCGCAGTGGGCCGAGATCGACACGACGGACCACGTGTGGACCCTTTCGGCGCAGCGGATGAAGGCGAGGCGCGAGCGCCGGGTTCCACTCTGCCGGCGCGCGGTCGAGATCCTCGACGCGGCGCGAACGCTCGGCGACGGCGCCCCGCTCGTGTTCCCGATGCGAGCGGGAAGGCGATCTCGTCGTCGACGCTGCCCAAGATGCTCCAGTACCAGCGCATCGCCGCGGTGGCCCACGGCTTCCGGTCGTTGCGTATTTCGGTGAAGTGGATCACCGATTCCGGGGATGTGGATCGGTGATTTCGGTGAAGTGGATCGGCTCGTCGGAGCGCAGCAACGTCGTCGGTCAGTTTCCTCCATCGGCGCCGTACGTCGTTCTTCTAGAGTACCAGAAGCCCTCCTGTCTGAGCGTTCCCGGGCTGTCGGGCAGGATCGCCTGGGACCGTGCGCGCCGGCGAGCACACGGTCATGCTGATGGGCCCGACAGCGCCGGGTCCTAGCCATCAACCGGAAGCTTGTTGCCGGCGGTTCAGCGGTCACGCCCGAACCCCCTGGGAAGCTCGACGGCCTCCAGGACCGACAGATCGAGTTCGCAGACCTGCTCGAGCAACGCCGCGGTCGCGGACCCGGCGAGGGATGCCGGCAACGCGTCCTGCCACGCCCGATACTGGTCCTGCAGCGTCAGGAGCGTCTGCACTGCGTCGTGCCACTGCTGAGGCCGTGACCGCCGGTCCACCGGCCGGCGGTACCGAAGCCGGGACTCGCCAGCCTTCCGACGCGCCCGATAACGCGCCTGCCGCTCCGCGTTCGTCAACGCCACGACGACTCCTCACCGTTACGTAACGGACCGGTGACAGGCGGCTTGCCCCGACGTCCACGCCGTCGGGCCGTCGGCGGGCTCGGGGCCACAGCAGGACCGGGAGCACGGCCGCGGGGGGCAGGCGCCAGTGGCAATTTCGGACGGGACCGGTCCGTTCGGTCCGGGTTCTGCCTCGGCGCCGGGGTGCAGGCGGGCGTTGGGATGCTCATGTCGTCTCCGGCGTACGGGCCTCCGGGGCACGGTGCGTTCGTCGCATCGAGCGGCCTTCGAGCTCGATGCGATGCGCGTCGTGGAGCAGGCGGTCGCAGATGGCGTCGGCCTGGTTGGGGTCGCCGATGACGGCGTGCCAGTCGGTCACGGGCAGCTGGCTGGCGATCAGCGTCGAGGCCCGTTCGGCCCGGTCCTCGATGACTTCGGTGAGGTCGCGGCGCTCGGTGTCGCGCAACGGCGCGATCATCCAGTCGTCGATGGCGAGCAGGTCGAGCTTGGCGAGGCGGGCCAGGAGCCGGGCGTAGGTGCCGTCGCCGCGGCTGACGGCGAGCGCGTGGAGCAGGGGCGGCATTCGGACGTAGCATGCGGTGAAGCCCCGGCGGCAGGCCCGTTCGGCGAACGCGCACGCGAGAAAGCTCTTGCCGATGCCGGTCGGGCCGATCAGGAGCAAATTGTGTCGCTCGGCGATCCAGGCGCAGGCGCCGAGCGTCAGGATCTGCTGGCGGTTGAGCCGGCGGGGGTGGGTGAAGTCGACAGCCTCGAGGGTGGCCGGATGGCGCAGCTTGGCGCTGCGGAGCCGCCGCTGGAGCTTGCGCTGCTCGCGGGCCGTCCACTCGGCGTCGACGAGGAGGCCGAGCCTCTCCTCGAAGCCGAGGCCGGCGGCCTCGGCTGTCTGGAGCTGCTGCTGGCAGGCGTCGGCCATCGCGCCGAGCTTCATGGCGTTGAGCTTGTCGAGGGCCTGTTCGATCAGCACGGGTCCTCCTGGGTGGTAGCGGCGGCGTAGTAGTCGGCGCCGCGGATGTTGGCGTGCGTCGGCGTCGGGGTCGTCTCGGCCGACGGTTCCAGAGGCAGACGGTCCTGGCCGGCGGTGAGGATGTTCCTGACGGTGAGGAAGCGGCAGGAGCCGAAGGCCAGCGCGCGGGCGCAGGCCGCCTCGAGTCGGGCGTTTCCGTAACGCCGTCCCAACTGCATGATGCCGAGACAGGGCCGGTACCCCTGCTCGGGGTGCGGGCGGCTCTCGAGGATGCGGACAACGAGCTGACCGGTCGCCGGCCCGACCTTCTCGGCCCAGCGGATGAGGCGGGACGGCGTCCACTCGGCGTGCGCGCGATGGGCGCTGGGCATGTGCTCGGCGACGGTGGACGACTGTCGGTCGAAGCGCCGGCGGTGCGACGCCACGCGCTTGTCGCGGTGGAAGACTTCGAGGGTGTTCGTCGTGTAGCGGACCTCGACCTGCTCGCGGACCAGTTGGTACGGCACGCTGTAGAGGTGGCGCTCGACCTCGACGTGGTAGTCCATGTTGACGCGGCACAGCTTCCACCGCGCCAGGACGTAGCGGGTGGTCGGCGGGGGCCGCAGCGCCGAGCGGTCGAGCTGCTCGAAGAGGACGCGGCGGCTGACGCCCAGCTTCTTCATCGGCCGGTCGTTGAGCGCGTCGAGGAGGACGCGGATCGCCGCATTCATCGGGCCGAGCCCGAAGAAGGTCTCGTCGCGGAGCCGGGCCAGTATCCACCGCTGGGCCACGAGTACGCTGTTCTCGACCGCAGCCTTGTCCCTGGGCTTCCTCGGCCGCGCGGGCACGACGACGGCGCCGTAGTGGGCGGCGAGGTCCTCGTAGGTGCGGTTGACGTCGGGCTCGTAGCGGCAGGGGCGGGTGACGGCGCTCCGGAGCTGGTCGGGTATCCAGAGTGCGGTGGCGCCGCCGAAGTAGTCCACCATGTGGACGTGCGCGTCGACCCAGTCCGGCAGCTGCTGGGTGTCGGTCGCCTCTGCGTAGGTCAGCTTGCTGGCGCCGAGGACGGCGACGAACAGCTCGACGCGGCGCAGCTCGCCCGTGCGTCGGTCGACCAGGGCGGGCCGCTTCCCGGAGAAGTCGATGAAGGTCTTCTCGCCGGCGCGGTGCACCTGGCGCATCGACGGCCGGAGCCGCCGCGCCCACTGGCGGTAGATCTCACAGAACTGGGTGTAGCGGTAGCCGGTCGGATGGACCTGGAGGTACTCCTCCCAGAGGAGCTGCAAGGTGACGCCGTCGCGCCTGAGCTCGCGGTGGATGTGCGCACAGTCGGGGCGGGCCCGATCGTGCACCGGCGCGCCGCGGGGAAACAGCCGAGCCGCCAGCCCCGTGTCGTCGAGCTCTGGAGGCAACGGCCAGCCGAGGCCGCGGCGCGCCGCCCGCTCCAGGTAGCGGGACACCGTGCCCGGACCGATGGCGCAGGCCTGAGCGATCTCCCGGTGGGACAGGCCCTGCTCGTGCCTGAGTCGTAGAATCTTCCGAATCTTCCGCATCAGCAGCCTCCGAGCCGGCATCGCCTCGCCCTCCTCGTCGCAAAGGGCGAAGCATGCCGCGGTCAGGCTACCGACGAGCTCTCACGATCCTCGGGCTGGGGGGCGATCCCCTTCCCCCGGACGTGATCCACTTCGGCCGAAAGCGATCCACTTTCGCCGAAATCGGTGATCCACTTCGACCGGAATCAGCGATCCACTTCCGCCGAAATGAGCGATCCACTTGGGCCGAAATACGCACGATGATCCGGTTCATGCGCTGCAGCACGCGGGTGAGCTTCGATCGAGCCCCCTGGTCGACGATCTCGTCGGCCACCACATGGAGCTGCATGGAGCTGCTCACGAACCCCTGGAACAGCGTGTCGTGCAGGGCCTGGGCGACACGCGCACGCTCGTCCAGCCGCTCCTGGAGCCGGGCGTGGAGCTGGGCGGTCACACGGCGCAGGCGCAGCCGATACAGCAGGGTCAGGCCCAGGATGACGCTCGCGACGACGGCCAGCCTGAACAGGTTGGTCTGGTAGTAGGCCGGTGCGATCGAGAACGCCCAGGCCGCTCCGTCCTCGTTCCAGAGCCCCCGGTCGTTGGCGGCG
>JAJDZH010000107.1 GCA_022824725.1 Thermoanaerobaculia bacterium
AGTCCCAGACGCCGCGCAGATCGGGCGCGCCCCAGGGGGTGCGCTCCAGCTCCGGCGCGTCCTGCTGGGCGGCGAGGGGTATCCCGGCCAGCACGACGATGGCGAACGTCGCCGCCGCTTCGCGGCGCGTTCTCCTCAGAAGCCGGCGAGGACGCCGGCGCACCCAGTGTCGAGCGCCTTGCCGGCGAGGGCGCCGGCGCACCCAGTGGGCGACTGGTTCCATGCGAGATCCTCCTTCGTGGCCTTCGTCGGATTGCGCCAGTCTATCGCGCCGTTTCTCGCCCGCCCGTCAACGAGGACCGGTCCGGCGGCCGGCAGAACCAGATCGACGCCGCGCCCAGGATCGCCAGGACGGAGCAGGTCCAGAGCGTGCCGGCATAGGAACCCGTTCGATCCGCCGCGGCGCCGGCCAGGGCCGGTCCGAGAGCGCCGATGAGGCCGATCAGGAAGAGCCGGGCGCCGGTCGAGCCGACGAACGCCGCCCGCCCGAAGAACCAGCCGAAGACGACGACTTCGCTCGTGTAGGCGAGGCCGTAGCCAACGCCGATGGCGAAGACGCAGGGATACGCCACGACCGCCGAACTCGCCGACACGAAGAACGACAGGGCGACCGCGGTGAGCAGCAGGGCCAGCGCCAGAACGCGCGTCGGCGCCATGAAGTCCCCCAGCGAGCCGCTCAGCCGGCCGAACAGGCTGGCGCCGACCCGTACGCCCAGGATGGCCGACGCGGCAAGCGTCGTGAAACCGAGATCCTCGAGATGAATGCCGCCATGAGCGGTCACGACGCGCCACGGCACCGTGTTCGCCAGGGTCGCGAAGGTGGCGATCCAGAACTGCGGAGTGCGCAGGGCCCACATCAGGGCGCCCTTCGGCGCCGACTCGCCGGCCGCTTCGGCGCCGCTACCCGCCGGCCGTGACTCGGCCGGATGACCCGAATCGCCGGAGTCCGGACCGCCGGCGCCTGCCGGCGGCAGACCGTCACGACGCTGGCCGATGTCGCTCGGCTTGTTCCGGATGAAGAGAACGGCGATCACCGCGACGACCAGGGAGATCCCGGCGACGATCCGCCAACCGACGCGCCAGTCCCAGAACTCGAGCACGAGTCCGGCCGCCGGCGGCCACACGAAGCCGACGATCGCGGCGCCCGTCAGGATGATCGCCGTCGCCCGCGCCCGATACCTGCGGAACCAGAAGACCGGGATCGTCTGGGCGGGCAGCAGGGTCGAGAAACCGATCCCGATGCCGCCGACGAGCGAGTAGCCGACGTAGAGCTCGGTCACGCTCGACGCCTGGCTGACCAGCCAGAAGCCGCTGGCGGCGCAGAGAGCGCCCGCCGTCACCGTGGCCCGGACGCCCCAGCGGCGGATGACGGCCGCCGCGACGGGACTGATCAGACCGTACGTGAGCGTGAACGCCCCGAAAATCTCGCCGATCTGCTGGCGGGTCAGCCCCAGATCGTCGATCAGCGACGACGCGAAAACGCCCAGGCCGTAGTAGGCCGGCGCGATGCCCAGGCCGTAGGTCACGAAACCCACGGCGACCATCGGCCAGCCGTAGAACCTCCGTCGAGGCTCGCCTGAAGCGGTCAAACCGCCAGGTCCCCGGCCTGGCCTGCACCGGCGGCAGCAGGCGACGAATCCGCGTACAGGTGGCAGGCGACCCGCGCCGGGCCATCCGCTTCGAGCAGAGGCTCCGCGCGGTCGCAGTGGCCGAGTACCTTCGGGCAGCGCGGATGGAAGCGGCAGCCGGACGGCGGGTTACGCACGCTCGGCACTTCGCCGGCGATCAGGTGGTGCGCCCTCGCCGCCTCGACGATCGGGTCCGGCGTCGGCACGGAGGCCAGGAGGGCCTCGGTGTACGGATGTCTCGGACGCTCGAACAGTTCGTCGCGCTCGGCGACCTCGACGATCCGGCCCAGGTACATCACGCCGATCCGGTCGCTGATATGGCGCACGACGGACAGGTCGTGGGCGATGAAGAGATAGGTCAGGCCCAACTGCTCCTGGAGTTCCATCAACAGGTTGAGCACCTGGGCCTGGATCGAGACGTCGAGCGCCGACACCGCCTCGTCGCAGAGCAGCAGGTCCGGCTCCAGCGCCAGGGCGCGGGCAATGCCGATCCGCTGGCGCTGGCCACCCGAGAACTGGTGGGGATAGCGGTCGGCCATCGCCGGCAGCAGGCCGACCAGATCGAGCAGCTCGGCGACCCGCTCGCGGAATCGGCGGCGGCTGCCGGCAACGCCGTGGACCTTGAGCGGTTCGCCGACGATCTCCCGCACCCGCATCCGCGGATTGAGCGAGCCGAAGGGATCCTGGAAGACCATCTGCATGCGTCGTCGCAGCGGCCGCAGCCCCCGCTGGTCGATTCGTGAGATGTCCTCGCCGTCGAAGACGATCCGCCCGGCGGTCGGCTCCAGCATGCGCAGGATCGCCAGCGCCGTCGTCGACTTGCCGCAGCCGCTCTCCCCCACGAGGCCGAAGGTCTCGCCCCGCCGTAGCTCGAACGACACGCCGTCGACCGCCTTGACGGACCCGACGCGCCGCCGCATCAGCACCCCTTCGGTGACCGGGAAGTGG
>JAJDZH010000240.1 GCA_022824725.1 Thermoanaerobaculia bacterium
CTCGTGGAAGCGCCGGCAGTCTTGCGGCGACAGCGCAGCGAGCGATTCCGGCGTACCCTGGCTCGGCGACGCCAGCGGATGGGGGTGGTAGAGCTGGTCGCGGAAGGCCCAGCCGGTTACGACCTCGGGCCGGTCGGCGAGGCTCAGCAGTTCGCCCTGCGTCTGGTCGCGCAGGAGTTCGAAGCGGTCCCGGGCGAAGCTCGGCGACAGCAACAGCTCGGCCAACCAGTCGAGGGCGAGGTCCGCGTCGGAGGCGAGGGCGTCCACCGTCAAGCCGTGGACTTCGGCGGTTGCCGAACCGTCGATCGAGATGCCGCGAGCTTCGGCCTGTTCGGCGATCTCCCGCCAGTCGCGCGCCTCCGAACCCTCGACCAGCATCCGACCCGTAAGCCGTGCAAGGCCCGCCGACGGTTCCACGCGGGCGCCGCCGCGCAGCCAGGCTCGGGCGGCCACGACGTCCGTGGCGGGCACGCGCAGGGCGGCCAGGCGCAGCCGGCCCGACCACAGGTCGAGACGCAGCGGCTCGCGATCGGTCACGGGCGAGACCAGCCGACGACCCGCGTTCCCGCGGACAGGAAGGCTGCACAGGCCGCGGCGACGTCGGATGCGGTCGCGGCGGACAGCGCCTCGAACGAGTCGCGGCTGAAGCCCGGTCGGAACAGAGCCTGCTCGAGCGCGGCCGTCACCGCCCGCTCGGCGATCGCTTCGTGCAGAAAGACCCAGTCCGCGAACAGGATCCGCTTCGCCCGCCCGAGCTCTTCGGCGTCCGGCGGACGACTCGCGAGGCCCTCGACTCGCGCGCAGAGTTCCTGCTCCAGGCGCTCCGGATCAACACCCGGCACCGCCTCGGCCGACAGCGTCGCCATGCCTCCCAGCCGGTGCCCGGTCACGGTCGCCGAGGCCCAGAGCGCCAGCGGATCCTCCTCCACGAGGTCACGCTGGACGCGACTCGCGCGGCCACTGCAAAGGACGGCCAGGGCCAGACGGAGATGGACATGGGCCAGGTCGTCCGGCGCCGGCGCGGGATGGGCGACGAGCAGTCTCGGGGTCTCGCCCCGGCGTAACTCCACCCGGCGGCGCCGGCGCGGATCGAAGACGGGCGGCCCGAGACCCGCCTGGTTTCGACTACTGGGTGCGCCGGCGCCCTCGCCGGCTGCCGCCACGCCTCCCAGCGCCGCCTCGACGAGCTCCATCGCGTCCGGGGGCAAGCCGCCGGCACAGACCAGGACCGCCCGACCCGGCCGATAGTGCCGGCGATGAAACGAGCGGAGCGCCGCGGCGCCCAGCGAGCGCAGGCTCTCCCTCGTGCCGAGCACGGATCGCCCGTAGGGATGGTCGCCGAACACGCGCCGGGCCACCGCCTGCTCCACGGCGTCCCAGGGATCGTCCTCGACCATCCGGATCTCCTCGAGGATCACCTCGCGCTCGCTGTCCACCTCCTCCGGCAGCAGGCTCAGACCCCGCATCCGGTCGGACTCGATCCGGAGCGCCTCCCGCCAGGATCCACGCTCGAACTGGAAGTGGTAGAGGGTTGCGTCGTGCGAAGTGAACGCGTTGTTCGTACCGCCCAGGCGCTGGGTCAGACGGTCGATCGCGCCCGGTTCCCAGGCGGCGGAGCCCTTGAACATCATGTGCTCCAGAAAGTGCGCCAGACCGGACTCGCCGGGCTCCTCGTCCCTGCTGCCGGCGCGATAGCAGAGAGCAACGGCGATCGATTCGGCCCCGTTCTGCGGCAGGAGGACCACTCGCAGGCCGTTGTCCAGCGTCTCGGCCTGACCCGCCACGCGGTCCAACGCCCGCAGATCGACCGTGGTCATGCGAGTGGGCAGTCGTGAACCGCTTCTGTCTCGAAGAGCCCGCTCCGCTCCGACCAGAGCATCTGCTCGACCGTCGCCGACCGGCGCAAGCAGCCCGCGTCCTGGGGCCCCGCGTTCAGGGTGATCAGGTTGCAGGTGTTCCGCCCCTGTTCCCTGCCCCGTCCGCGCCTCGAGGTGGACGTGCCGCTGTGCACCAGCCAAAGCCTTCTTCCGCAGTCCGGCGCCGGGCCCACGGCGGCTACATGGACGTGCCCGGCCAGTACCAGGTCAACGCCGGCGGCCGCGAACGCCGTCAGGGCCTCGCCGCTGCGGCGCGCCGTCCGCCAGCCCATCAGCTCGGGCAGGGCCGCCAGCGGGTGGTGGGCGACGGCGACTCGCACACGGCCCTCGCTCTCCGCCGAACCGTCCCGATGGAAGCGCTCCTCCGCCGCGGCCAGTTGGCGTGCCGTGAAGCGGCCGTCATCGATCGTCAGGTTGAACGCCGTATTGAAGCCGACGACCTCCAGTTCCGCATCCCGGAAGCTGGGCTCGAGGTCGGGGCTGAAGTGGCGGCGGTAGGCGCCGTAACGGTCGAGCAGACGCTCCCACACCCGGTACATCGGCACGTCGTGGTTGCCCGGCACGGCCAGGAACGGCGGCCCGAGCCCTTCCAGGAACCGCCGCGCCTGGCGAAACTGCAGAGGTTTCGCCCGCTGAGTCAGGTCTCCCGACACGACGACCAGGTCGGGGCGCCGGTCGGCGACCAGCGCCTCCACGCCCGCGGCCGCCGGCCGGTAGTGCGGCGGCCCGAAGTGGATGTCGGAGAGGTGGAGCAGACGGCGCAGCGGAGTCGTCCCGCGGCTCGATCGGGAGTGTTCGGCCCTAACGGATCAGGACGCTGCGCACGCTCTCGTCGACCCGCTCGCCGGCGAGGTCGCCCAGAATGCCGAGGATCTCCCGGCCACGGGCGCGTCCGATCAGGAAACCGAGAGAAGCCGCCACCGCCACGGACGCCAGCGGATACGCACGCACGAGCGCCACCCAGTCGAGACCGGGCGTCAGACTGCCGACAATCCGATCTTCGATCGCCGGTTGGTCAGGATCGGCGGTCACGACGCAGCAGGAATCCCAGGGCGAAGCCCGCGGCGGCCGCGATCAGCACCGCCCGACCGGGATTGTCACGGACATACACGTTCACGTCGCCAACCAGTTGATCCAGGTCCTTGCGCGCCCGTTCGTAGCCGTGGCCGAGCTTCTCCTTGGCGGCGCCGTAGCCTCCCTTGGCCGCCTCGCCGGCCCGGGCCGAGGCCTTCTTGACCCGTTCCGACAGGGGGGAGTCCCGCATCCGGTCGCGCGCCGCGTCGACGCCGTGACTGACGGCCGAGCGGGCCTTCTCCACCCCCTCGGCGACGGCCTCCCGGGCCAGATCCATCGACGTGACGTTGCCGCCGTCCTCGTCGCCTTCTCTATTCTTGGCGTTGCTCATGGCCCGATCATATACGCGTCCGGCGCTGCTACAATCCGTCGCCCCCGAGGTACGGGAGAACTCTCGTGGGGCAGTAGCTCAGCTGGGAGAGCACCACGTTCGCAACGTGGGGGTCGAGGGTTCAAGTCCCTTCTGCTCCACCACATTCCTGGAGTACCGGACTGCTAGAAGTCCGGGTCCTCCTGCGCTCGGCCCACCATGGGCACGAAGCGGACCACGTCGACCTGGCGGCGCTCGAGTCCGTCCGGGGTCTTCCGGATGACCACGAGGTCCTGCAGGGGTCCACCGACCGGGGCAACCAGGATGCCGTTCACCTTGAGCTGTTCGATCAGCGGCGGCGGCACCTCCTCGGGCGCGGCGGAGACCAGGATGCCGTCGAAGGGCGCTTCTTCCGGCCACCCGCGGTAGCCGTCACCTACCCGAACCTCGACGTTGCCGTAGCCGAGCTCGTCCAGAACCCCCTGCGCCCTCTCCGCCAGATCGTCGATGATCTCGATCGAGTAGACCCTGCGAGCCAGACGCGCCAGGACCGCCGTCGTGTAGCCGGAGCCGGTACCGATCTCGAGCAGCTTCTCGTCGCCATCGAGTTCGAGAAGGTCCGCCATCAGAGCGACCAGATAGGGCTGGGAGACGGTCTGCCCGGAGCCGATCTGGACGGCCTCGTCGCCGTAGGCGTCGTCACGCAGGGAGTCCGGCACGAACTCGTGCCGGGGCACCGTTCTGAGCGCGTTCAGCAGCTTCGGTTCTTCGATTCCCCGGCCCCTGATCTGTTCTTCCACCATGGCCGTGCGCTGGGCCGCGAACGGATCGTACCGGCCAGAGGGCTGGCCCGCGACGCCGACCGCCGCCAACGCGCACACGACGCCGGCAAGCGCAACGAACCGCGGCGACCCGGACCTCGACTGCCAGAGTTTCTGCACGATTCCCTATGATAGGCAAACACCGTGCCGGATCGTCGCCCGAACCGCCGATCGGGAAGGAGGCGATCGGGACGCGCCGAGGCCGAGCCCCGCCTGCGCTCCCTGGGCCGGGTCCGGGAGGAACTCGGCGCCGCGCTGGACCGCTCGCCGGCGGACGAAACGGAAATCCTCTGGCTCGAGAGCCGGCGCGGCCGCACCGGCTACCGCGTTTCCGACCTCGACAGCTACCGGCGGCGCTCCCGTCAGGTCACCTTGAGGGTACGGGAGGGGCGACGCACGGGAATCCACCGCACGGGCGGCGTACGCAGCGGCGAGCTCGACGGTGCGGTGCGCCTCGCTCTCGCGGCTGCCCGGGCGGCGCCCGCCGAGTCGCTCCCCCTGTTGCCCGAGGGCAACCAACCGGAAGCTCCGTCGTCCGCCGTCTCCGACCCGGCGCTCGAACGCCTGCACGCCAAGGCGGCCCGGCGCCTGCTGCGAGAAGCGCTCAGGGCCGACGAAGCGGCGATCATCGAATGGACCATCGGCCAGGCCGCCATCGCCAACAACCGGGAACTCGCGCGAGGCGAACGCGCGAGTTCCGTCATGGTCGAAGTGCGAAGCGGCGCCGATCCGGGCGCCGGCTTCGCCCGCCACGCCGCCCGCTCGCTCGACCGCCTCCAGCTTGGGCGACTGGTCGAGACGGCGCGCGAGCGGAGAGCGCCTGAAGGCACGGCGGCGACGCCGCCCAGCGGCGCGCCGGTCCTCCTGGCTCCCGAGGCGACGATCGAGCTCGTCGAACTGCTGAACCTCCACGCCTTCTCGTCACGGGCCATCCTCGAGCAGGAGTCCTTTCTGCTTCAGCACACGGGGGTGCAGGTCTTCGACCGCCGCCTCGACCTGGCGGACGACGCCTGCCGCGAGAGCGGCCTCCCCTTTCCCTTCGACCTGGAGGGCGTCTCGAAGACTCCGGTCGAGCTGGTGTCCGCGGGCGTGCCGCGAACACCGGCGCTGGACACCGCCACCGCCGCCCGCGTGGGACTTTCTCCGACTTGCCACTGCACGGGCGGCGAGGAGGCTTATCCCCTCAACACGTTTCTCCAACCCGGCGAGCACGGCGAGCGGGAACTGTTCCGCATCGCGGACGGCGGCGTCTGGGTCAGCAGGCTGGACGAGGTCGAGTGCTTCGACCCCGCCCGCATGCGGGTGCGGGCAAGGGCCCGCGGGGTGCGTCGCCTGCGGGGCGGCCGGCTCGCGGAGCCGGTGATCGATCTCGTCTGGGAGGACAGCCTGCTCCGGGTGTTCTCCAACCTGCTCGGTATCGGCGACACCCTGTTCTGCCGTCCCTCCCGCGACGGTTTCCTCGGCGGCACGTCCGCGCCGGCCCTGGCGGTGGCCGACGTGGACGGTCTGACCGCGGCGGGCTAGCGCGGCAGGATGGTCGCCGCTTCGCGGCGCGTTGTCTTCAGAAGCCGGCGAGGGCGCCGGCGCACCCAGTGTGCCGCGTCTTCAGAAGCCGGCGAGGGCGCCGGCGCACCCAGTGCGCCGCGCCAAGCCCGACAGACTGCTAGCGGCTACCAATCAGCACGACGGTCTGATCGTCGCCCTGGGGCCGGCCGGCGCCGAAGCGCCTCACGTCGGCGTCGAGGGCGTCCACGATCTCGGACAGCGGCCGCTCGCGGCGGGAGCGAAGGAAGTCCTCGAGCCGCTCCTGGCCGTACTCTTCGCCGTCCGGGGACTCGCACTCCGTGATCCCGTCGCTGTACAGGCAGAGGAGGTCGCCCGGCCCCATCTCGAGCGGCTCCACCTGGTAGCTCGCGGTGGGAAGCAGGCCCAGCGGCAGGCCGCTGGCCGGAAGCGGCGTCACCTCGCCGTCGCCGCGCACCAGGAGCCCCGGGTTGTGTCCCGCATTGAGGTAACGGACGGCGCGGTTTCGCGGATCGATCTCGGCGAGGATCAGGGTGATGAAGCAGTTGCTGGCGCTGCTCTCGAGGATGTGCTTGTTCAGACGGTCGAAGAGCTCCGGCGAGAGTTCCGCCCCCACGCCTTCTCCGCCCAGCCGGCAGTCGTCGACGAGCAACCGCAACGCCGAGTCCAGGGTGGAGACCAGGAGCGCGGCCGGCATCCCCTTGCCCGTGACGTCCGCGACCACCAGACCACGGCGCGACCCGGCGAAGCGGAGCGAGCCGTAGTAGTCGCCGCCGACCTGGCGTGAGGGACGGCTCCAGCCAACCGTCTCGAAGCAGCCCGCGCTCGGCATCTCCGCGGGCAGGATGTTGCGCTGGATCTCGGCGGCGAGCTCCACTTCGCGCTCGAGGCGCTCCTTCTCGAGCGCCTGCCGATGGAGCTTCGCGTTGGTCAACGCGATCGCGGCCTGGTTGGCGAACAGCGAGAGCGCCCGATGATCGGCCGCGGCGAACGGGCCGACTCCGGTCCGGCTCTCCTTGTCCGCGACCACGAGCAGGCCGACGCTGCCGCTGCCCCCGTCGCCTTCGATGGGGACCGCGAGCGAGTGTTCCGCGGCCGGCATCACGCCCGCCGCTACCGCTTCGATGCCGGCGTCGTCGAAACCGGATGCCGGCGGCGCTTCGATCGCCTCGCGAGCGCCGCCGCCGATCGTGCCGGCGAGCGCGAGGCGGCCTTCGTCGTCCAGCAGGTAGAAGGCGCCGCGCCGGGCGTCCAGGAGCGAAACCGCGCGCAGCAGGATCTCCTCGGTCAGTTCGTCCAGGTTCAGCGTCGAAGCGATCGCCAGCCCCACGTCGTAGACCGCCTGCAGCGTGACGACGTTGTAGTTGTCCTGGAACTTCCGGTCCTTCAGCTCGTCGGCCAGTTCCCGCAGCCTGAGGCCGATGGCCAGCACGCCGGCGAGGTCGTGCTCCTCGGGCGTGTTCCCCTGGCCGCCGCCGGCGCCGTCATCGCGAGCCGCATCGTCGACGGCCGCGTAGTAGAGGACCAGGCCGTGCTCCAGGCTCCGTTCGCGGGTGCCGAGCACGCCCCACGACGCCACGGGACCGCCGTCGCGGCGGTAGATCTGGGCGCCGGCCAGGCCCTGCGTCCGGCACCAGTGCCCGACCAGCCGGGTCTGCGCCGCGCCGCTCTCCCACTCCGGGGTTTCCGCCGCCGCCGCCAGCCGCCAGAGTTCGGCTCCGAGACCCGCTCCTGCCGCCGAGGTCGACTCCGACGCCTGGGCAGCACCGGCGGCCGGCGAAGTCACGAGGCCCCGGCCTGAAGCCCGGTCACCGCCGCCTGTTCGTCGGGAAAGATGCTGGCGTACTGCGCCAGCCCCATGATGTGGAAGGTCTTCTCGATCGTCGGCGTGAGATCGCAGAAGGAAAGCCGGCCCTCCACTTCGATCATCTTCTCGATGATCTCGATCAGGATGGAGATGCCGATCGAGTTGACGATCTTCGTCCCGGCGAGGTTCAGCAGCAGCGTCCTGAAGCCCTCGTCCAGCAGGCCGTACGCCGCCTCCGCGATCTCCTCGCCGCCCTGATTGTTGATGTAGCCGTCCGTGTAGATCACCGCCAGACCATCGCGGCGCTCCACCTTCAACTTCAGACCCTCGGTCATGGAACCAACCAGACTTCCTCGCTCAGCAGAGCGTCAGAGTGCGTCAGAGTACCTTCAACATCACGACGGAGGTGCCGCCCTCGCCCGAGAGCACGTTCACCTCGTCCATCAGTCCTTCAATGATCTTCAACCCCCAGCCACGCTTCCGGATCGACTTCAGGTTGTCCTCGATCCGGGGCGGCACGAGCTTCGAACAGTCGAAGCCGACTCCCTGATCCTGAATCGTGATCCGGAGCACCCGCGGCTCGTCCGCCTCGGCCGAACCCAGTACCGCGAGCCCGAGATGAAGCTGGCCGTCGGCGGCCCGGCTGTGTTCGATCGCGTTGATGCACGCCTCGACCACCGCCATGCCCACTTCCTCCACCTTGTCCGTGCTCATCCGGATGGACTTCGCCATCTCGCAGGCGCAGGCCCGCACCTCCAGTTCCATCTCAGGCGCGAGCCTGAAGGTCAGGTGGGTTTCTTCAAGAACTCCGAGCTCAGACATCGGGGGTAGGCGATCGGCGTCCCAGCGGCCGGGATCCTAGGCGACAAGAAAGAGCTTGAGACAGTAGATCACCACGGGCTGGATCCGGTCGTTCAGCAGAAACCAAAGAAAGCTGGCGACCACCACGGACGACCAGAACACACCGGCGGAGAGACTCCCCGCCCACGAAACCGGCGCGGTGACGCCCCCACGGTCCAAAAAACTGAACGGCGACTCTACCATTGTGTTCGACCTCCTCGCTCGTGCGGCCCGCTGAGGGAATCGTGGCCGTCAACGGCGACTCGCGCTAGCGCTGGCATCCTGTTCGACCTCCCCTTTGGTGACCCTGGTAGAGAGCAAGTCCTCTGCCAGCCGGGGAGATACGAGGGCAAACCGCCCGTAAACCCAGCTCTGACGCGGGTTTGACGACGAGCAGCACCGTCGGGACCGGATGGTCGATTCGGGGCAATTTGTCCCGAGCGAGTCGCGCCACCCGGTCCCGGGCCGGCTCTGGTGAGACGCTACGCCCACCCCACATGTCTTAGGGACAATATGTCCTATGGTGGGCCATAATGACCCAACACGATCGCGGGATGCACCGGCAGCGGATCGATCAGTACCCTCCGCGCGTCAGGGTGCGCCTGTTGACGCCGAGAAGCCTCGCGGCGGCGCTCTTGTTGCCCCCCGTCATCCCGATGACCCGGCGTACGTGACGTCGCTTGACCGTCTCGAGGTCGAGCGGCTCCGGGCTCTGAAGGCCGACCGCGCCGCCCATCAGCGACTGGATCAGGGCCACGTCGACAACGCCGTCGGCCAGGGAGACCGCGCCCTCCACGATGTTCTGCAGCTCCCGCACATTGCCGGGATAGTCGTGCGCCAGCAGGAAGTTCAGCGCCGTCCGGTCGAACTGCGGCAGCTCGACCGATTCCCGCTCGCAGAACCGTTCGGCGAAGTGGCGGATCAGGTGCGGGATATCCCGCCGCCGCTCCCGCAGCGGCGGCAGCTCGACGCTGATTCCCTTGAGGCGGTAGTACAGATCCTCGCGGAACCGGCCCTCCTCGACCAGCCGTTCCAGCGGCTGGTGGGTCGCGGCAACGACCCGGGCGTCGACGGCGATCGCCCGCTGGCCCCCGACCCGCACGATCTCGCGCTCCTGGAGCGCGCGCAGCAGCTTGACCTGCAGCGCCACATCGAGATCGGCGACCTCGTCGAGGAAGAGGGTGCCCCCCTCGGCCAGTTCGAAGCGACCGAGGCGCGCCCTCACGCCGGTGGCCACGCCGCCCTCGATGCCGAACAGCTCGCTCTCCAGCAGGCTCTCCGGAAGCGCGGCGCAGTTCACCGCCACCAACGGGCCGGTCCGCTCGGATCGCTGGTGGAGAAAGGCCGCCATGAGTTCCTTGCCCGTGCCGCTCTCGCCGCGAAGCAGGACGCCGACGCTCCGCGGCGCGACCCGGTCGATCACCTCCAGAATGCGGCGCATCGCCGGCGCATGGGCCACGATCCGCCTGCCGCCGACCTCCGCCAGGTCGTCGAGGCGCTCCTTGAGCAGCTTGTTCTCTTCCGCCAGCCGTTCCCGCGAGACGACCAGCCGCTCCACCTGGCGCAGACCGTCCAGGGCCACTCCGGCCAGCGCCGCGACGGACCGGAGGAACCTCCGGTCGCCGTCACTGAAGCCCGGTTCGCCCTTGCCCCGTACCTCCTTGTCGAGGACGGCGACGAAGCCCAGCACGGCATCACGGGACTTGAGCGGCGCCGCCAGAAGGGACTGGAACTCCCGACCGGCCAGCGAGCCGCCGCTCCGCGCCAGGAGGTCGTCCCGGGCCAGGAGATCGTCCCACAAGGGGCCGGCAAGCAATGCCTCGGCAGCCGGGGAATCGCTGCCGAAGCCAACCGTGGACGCCGACCGCGCGACCCCGAAGCGGTCGCGGGTGACGGTCGCGGCAGCCGCCGGGTCGACGATCGTGCAGAGACGCTGCAGGAGGTCGTCCAGCAGTTCCTGCTCGGATTCGTGGGAATGGAGCGCCACGACCAGGTCGTAGAGCGTCTCGAGCCGCAGCCGTTGGCGGCGGCCGGCAAAGTCCGTTGACGCCTTCCGGGAGGGGGAGGATCCGGGGTCGGCCAAGTTCAGCTCGCCTTTCTTGCCTGGGTGGCGCGCACCGCCGCCGGAGTCGCCAGCACCTTGCTCAGGAACTCCCCGGTGTGGCTCTCCGGCGAGGTCGCCACGTGCTCCGGCGTGCCGGCCACCACCAGCCTGCCGCCACCGACGCCGCCCTCCGGGCCCAGGTCGATGATCCAGTCCGCGTTCTTGATCACGTCGAGGTTGTGCTCGACGACCAGCACCGTGTTGCCCCGGTCCACCAGACGCTGCAGAAGGCCGACCAGGCGCCGCACGTCGTCGAAGTGGAGACCGGTCGTCGGCTCGTCCAGCAGGTAGAGACTCCGGCCCGTCGCCCGTCTGGACAGCTCGGTGGCCAGCTTGACCCGCTGCGCCTCGCCGCCCGACAGCGTGGTCGCGGGCTGGCCGAGGCGGATGTAGCCGAGGCCCACTTCGTCCAGCGTCGAGAGGATGCGGTCGATGGCCGGGACGTTGGCGAAGAACTCGCAGGCGTTCTCGACGCTCATGGCGAGGATGTCGGCGATGTTCTTCCCCTTGTAACGGACCTGCAGGGTCTCGCGGTCGTAGCGCAGGCCGCCGCAGATGTCGCAGGTGACGTAGACGTCGGGCAGGAAGTGCATCTCGATCTTGTTCTGGCCGTCGCCGGCGCAGGCTTCGCAGCGGCCTCCCTTGACGTTGAAGCTGAACCGGCCGGGCTTGTAGCCGCGGGCCCGCGCTTCCGGCGTCTTCGCCATCAGGGTGCGGATCGGCGTGAAGACGTTGGTGTAGGTCGCCGGGTTGGAGCGCGGGGTGCGGCCGATCGGACTCTGATCGATGGCGATCACCTTGTCGAGATGCTCGAGGCCCTCGATCCGGTCGTGGTCGCCGGCCGGATCGACGGCGCGGTAGAAGTGGCGCGCCAGGGCCTTGTACAGCACCTCGTTGACCAGGCTGCTCTTGCCCGAACCGGAGACGCCGGTGACCAGGACGAAGCAGCCGAGCGGCACGTCCACGTCGAGTTCGGCCAGGTTGTTCTGGCGGGCGCCCCGAATGCCCAGCCAGGCGCCGTTTCCCGGCCGCCGCGCGGCGGGCACGGGCACCTCCGCCTCGCCGCGGAGGTAGGCGGCGGTCAGCGACCCCTTCGCCTTCTCCACTTTCTCGAGCGATCCTTCGGCGACCACTTCGCCGCCGTGCTCGCCCGCCCTCGGACCCAGATCGACAATCCAGTCGGCCTCGCGGATCGTCTCCTCGTCGTGTTCGACCAGGAGGACGGAGTTGCCGAGGTCGCGCATGCCCTTGAGCGTCCGCAGCAGCTTCGCGTTGTCCCGCTGGTGCAGGCCGATCGAGGGCTCGTCCAGCACGTAGAGCACTCCCTGGAGCTTGCTTCCGATCTGCGTCGCGAGCCGGATGCGCTGGCTCTCGCCTCCCGAGAGAGATCCCGAGGCCCGGTCCAGGTGCAGGTAGCCGAGACCGACGTCATCGAGGAACGTCAGCCGGTCCTCCACCTCCTGCAGGATCTTGCCGGCGATCTGCCGTTCCTTCGTGCTCAGCCCCAACGCTCCGACCGCCCGCCGGAGGTCGCCGATCGGCATCGAGGTCAGATCGTCGATCGAACGGTCGCCGACGGTGACCGCCAGCGCCTCGGGACGAAGCCGGCGGCCCGAGCACGAGCCGCAGGTGCGCACCGACATGTACTTTTCGATCTCCGCGCGAACGCCCGGGGACTCCGTGTCCGCGTGGCGGCGAGTGAGCATCGGCACCACGCCCTCGTACCGCCCCCGCCACTGGTAGGACGAGCGCCGACCCTTGATCTCGAAGGCGATCTCGCGGCTGCCCGAACCGTAGAGCACGACCTGCCGCACCTCCTCGGACAGCTCGCACCACGGCGTCGAGAGGTCGAAGCCCATTTCCGCGGCGACCGTCCTGAGCATCCTGAGCCGCCAGGAGGATGAACTCGTCGGAAAGGGACGGAGCACGCCGGCCTGGATCGACCGCCGCGGATCGTCCAGGATCCTCTCCTCGTCGACCGCCATCGAGGACCCCAGGCCGCCGCACTCGGGACAGGCCCCGTAGGGGCTGTTGAACGAGAACAGCCGCGGCGAGATCTCGGCCAGGCTGGTGCCGCAGTCGGCGCAGGCGAAGTGCTGGGACATCGTCTCCTCGGGCAAACCCTGGGGGGCCACGACGAGCAGGCCGCGGCCGACCTCGAGGGCCGTCTCGAACGATGCGGCCAGCCGCTGCTCGATGCCCGGCCGCACGACGAGCCGGTCGATCACGATCTCTATGTCGTGCTTCCTGTTCTTGTCGAGAGCGGGGAGGTCGCCGGAGAGTTCGAAGAGTTCGCCATCGATGCGGGCCCGCAGGAAGCCCTCGCGGACCATCTGCTCGAGCTGGCGTCGGTACTCGCCCTTCTTGCCCCGCACGTAGGGCGCGAGCAGCAGCAGGCGGGTGCCCTCCGGCATCCCGGCCACCCGGTCGACCATCTGCTGCACGGTCTGCGGCCGGATCACCTTGCCGCACTCGGGGCAGTGCGGCACACCGACCGAGGCGTAGAGCAGCCGCAGGTAGTCCTGGATCTCGGTCACCGTCCCCACCGTCGAGCGCGGGTTGCGCGACACCGATTTCTGCTCGATCGAAATCGCGGGCGAGAGTCCCTCGATCGAGTCGACGTCCGGCTTCTCGACCTGGTGCAGGAACTGGCGCGCGTAGGCCGACAGGGACTCGACGTAGCGACGCTGTCCCTCCGCGAACAGCGTGTCGAAGGCGAGGGAGGACTTGCCCGAGCCCGAAACGCCGGTAACGACGACCAGCCGATCCCGCGGGATCTCGACCGTCAGGTTCTTCAGGTTGTGTTCGCGGGCGCCGCGAACGACGATCTTCTTCCCGCTCACCGGGCGTTCCCCGACGTGTCCGCTCGCAGGCGCCGCCGGCCGCGAAACACCTCGCCGGCCTCGCGGTCGAGGGTCCGCTCCCGTTCCCGCTCCCGCTTGTCGTGCAACTTCCTGCCCTGGGCCAGGGCCAGCTCGACCTTGATCCGGTTGCCCTTCAGATAGACCGACAGCGGCACCACCGTCAGGCCCCGGTCGCGGGTACGCCCGAACAGGCGGTCGATCTCACGCCGATTCAGCAGCAGCCGCCGGGGACGCTCGAGATCGTGGTTCTCCCGGTTGCCGTGGCTGTACGCGGAGATGTGAGCGTCCAGCAGCCAGGCCTCGTGGTCACGAAAGGCGACGTAGCTGTCACGCAACTGGATCTTGCCGCTCCGGATCGACTTGACCTCGGTCCCCAGGAGCTCAATGCCGGCCTCGAGCCGCTCCAGGACGTGAAACTCCCGCCGCGCCTTCCGGTTGACCGCCAGGGCGTTCCCGCCCGCGAGCGACCGCTGCTTCTGTTTGCTGCGCCTGGCCATCGGTGTTCGTTTCCGGCGTTGGGTGCATCTCCCGAGTGAGTCTACTCGCCGCGGACGCCCCGACGCAGGCAGCCGAGATGCGGCCGAAGCGCCACAGAGGCGTGGCGAAAACGCCACACTTCGGATCATCGACGGGCTCTTGTGGCGAGCGTAAACGACTGAAAAACAAGGAACTTGCAAGAGACGCACGGCCATCGCCGGGCTGGCACGATCCGTGCTGAAACACTTGGCCGATGGCAAAGCGCGCCAACGGATCGGGCCGGGGTCCCCGGCGACAGTCCAACGACACGCGCGACCGCCTGTTCCGCCAGCAGACGATCCGGCGTCCGACGGCGATCTCCGGCGTGGGCATTCACACCGGCCGGGAGACGAATCTGCGCATCCTGCCGGCGCCGCCCGATGCGGGCATCCGTTTCCGCCGCGCGGATGCCGGCAACGTGGAGGTTCCCGCCGACCTCACGAGCGTCAGTTCTCTCGAGCTCGCCACCACGCTCGGCCGCGACGACGTCACCGTCTCGACCGTCGAACACCTCCTCGCCGCCGTCTACATCCTCGGGATCGACAACCTGGTCGTCGAGATGGACGGCCCCGAGGTGCCGATCCTCGACGGCTCGGCGATGCCCTACCTGCTGCTGCTGCAGGCGGCGGGAACAAGGGCCCAGAACGCGAACCGGCGCATCCTCGCGATCACTTCGGTGATCGAGATCGACCGCGGCGACAAGTGGCTGCGCGCATCGCCCTACCCCGGCCTGCGCCTGGACTACACGATCGACTTCGAAGGCTGCGCCGTGGGACGCCAGCGGCTGCAGATCGACGTCGACACGCGCAGCTTCGAGCGCGGCCTGGCGCCGGCGCGGACCTTCTGCCGCCAGATGGACGTCGAGCAGATGCAGCGGGCCGGACTGGGTCTGGGCGGATCGGTCGACAACTGCATCGTCTTCGACGAACACGGCGCGGTGAACACGGACCTCCGCTTCGCGGACGAGCCGGTCCGCCACAAGGCGCTCGACGCCGTCGGCGACTTCACCCTGCTCGGAGCGCCGATCTGGGGCCACTTCGAGGTTCTGCGGGGCGGGCATCAACTCCACTACGAGTTGCTCAGGGAACTGGTTGCCAACCCAAGGTACTGGACCTGGATGCGGGGCGACGAACTGCCGCCAGAAGCGGTTCGTCCCCTCGAGGAAGATCAGCCGGCGACCTGGCACCCCGGCCTCGCCGGTTCGCCTCCGTAGCCGCCCCGATTCTTCCGCGGGACGCGGGCCCGCCGCGGACTGGTAGTCTCACGCCATGAGAGTCCCGCGGGCGGGACGGCTGATCTGCGCGCTCAGCCTGTCGAGCGTTCTGGGCGGCGACGCACTCGCGGCCCAGCCGCCGCGAGAGGCTTCCGTCCGGTCCGCCGGAGCGGCCATCGCCGGACTCTCCGCCGTGCGCGAGGGTCCGGTACTCCTGGTCAGCTTCCGCCTGGACCGGGCGCTCGACGAGCGCACCTGGGAGAAGATCGAGAGCGGGCTTCCCACCGGCTTCACCTACGACATTCAGCTCCGGCGGATCCGGCGGCGCTGGTTCGACAAGGCCGTGGTCGCCACCCGGCTGCAGGTCGTGGCGATGTACAACGCCCTGACCCGCGAGTACCTCGTCAACTTCAAGCGCGACGGCGAGCTCTACGCCAGCCGTGTCGTCACCTCGCAGGAAGACCTGGAACGGGCGCTGACGACTTTTGAGGGGCTGCCGTCGGTCGAGCTGGCCGACGAACCGCCGGGGCGCCTGGTGCTGCGGGTACGAGCCGAAGTCCGGACCCGAACCCGGCTCGGCCTGATTCCGGACCGGGTCCATACCGCCTGGGCCCAGACGACGCCGCTCAGCCGCGTTCACCGCCGGATCAGCGGCGGGGAGGAGGCGGAGTGACCGCCCGCTCGACCCCCTCCCGGCCCCCGCTGCGGGAACTCATCAAGACCAACCGCTTCCTGGTCTGGCTCCTGGCGCTCTCCCTCGCCGTGCCGACGGCGGGCTACTACGCCCTCCAGCGCGGGCGCGAGATCGACCCCACGGTGCTGAACAACAGCATCCTGCTGTTCGCGCTGCGCAATCTGAACGTGGTGCTGATCCTGGTCGTCGTCTTCGTGCTCGTCCGCAACCTGACCAAGCTGTG
>JAJDZH010000384.1 GCA_022824725.1 Thermoanaerobaculia bacterium
CGTCTCGGCGATCGACCGCAACCACGAGGACCTCGTCTGCAACCTCGCCGCTGGCCGCACCGAGGAACTGATGGAGTTCATCCGGCAGATCGAATCGAGCTGCGGCCGCGAGGGCGAGAAGGAGTTCCTGCCCATGCAGCCCGGCGATGTCGTGCGGACCTCGGCAGACCTCACGCGCGCCAGGGAATCACTGGGCTACGAACCGACGACCACGATTGGCGTCGGCATTCCCCGCTTCGTCGACTGGTACCGCAGCTACTACGACCTGTAGTCCGGTCTGCTGGGTACGCGGGTCTTCTGACCCGCGTAAGACCCGCGCCGCGACGCGGCGACCAATCTGTCAGCTACCGTGCATCCAGCCGCGCCGCCCATTCCGCGGCCCGCTCCCGCATCTCCGGCGCGTCCTCGGCCAGGATCATCCCCTGCTCGATCACCCTGTCCAGCGCCGCGTTCCAGGCGTCGAGATAGCTCTTGCTGTCCGGGTACAGATCCGCCAACTCCTCCGCGTCGAAGTCGGTCGCGGCGCCGTACAGGAACCCGAACCGCGTCCCCTCCCTCTGCGTGCCGAAGCCGCTGTGCGAGGCGGTCGGCGCCTCGAGATCCGGCAGGCGAATGCCGCCGACGGCGTTGCCATGCTTGTCCCGCACGACTTCGGGGCGGGGGTCTCCGGCCTTCATCTCCACGCGCGGCATTCTCGGCGGTTCGACGCCGTCCCTGATCCAGCGGTGCAGATGCCTGATCGCCGCTTCGTACACCGGCGTGTAGGACAGCCAGTTCGAGCCTTCGACGGTGCGTTCGTCCGGTCTCACCACGGATACGTGCGCAGTCCCCGCCACTTCCCAGAGCCGGAAGCGGGCCGAGTCCGGCTCGCGCACGGTGTAGTAGCTCGGCAGCTCGGTCTCGGAGTTCACCACGATGACCGGGACGTCCAGGTCCGCCCGGACCGACGCGAGGCTGCGGCCCCGGCGCCCGCCGCCACGCTCGGAGGCGAAGGGCACGATGCTGCCGAAATCGATGTACGGAATGAACCCGTCGAACGCCCCTTCAAGCGGCTGCACGCCGTTGATGTAGGTGCGTAGCCGTGCAGCGGACTGGGAAGCGCCCGCCGCGATCAGGCGCTCGACCGCCAGACCGCCCATGGGGTCGAGGCCTTGCCGGTCGCGGTCCGGACCGATGGCGCTCGCTACCTGGGTGAAGATGTCGTAGGAGTAGGCATCTCCGGGGTGGACGAGGGAAGCGTAGCGTTCCGGATCCCACGCCTTGAGTCCCCCGGGATTCTGGGGGAACCCGTCGACTCCGACCTTCTGCGCTGACACGCCGACCCAGGCATAGCCGCGCAGCGATTCGCCTCCCGCGGAACCCAGCTCGAAGCCGGCGGTGACGTTCAGCCAGAACACGACGACCGTGCCGTTGAATGCGGACGGGTCCTCGGGCCGAACCACCAGCATGCGGGTCTTGAAGTCCGCCTTGTCGGCTGACGCCCGGGTTCTCCACTGGCCGTCCCCGGAATGCGTGCCGTCGACGAGTTCGTACGCGGTCGCTTCGCCCTCGAGGAAGTACTCCTCGGTCAGGTAGCCGCGATCCGCCACGTTCACCGCGTTGAACGGCGTGCCGCGTTCCCCTCCCGTGATCGGCCCGGACAGGGTCGCCGGGTTCGGAGTGGCCGCGAAGGCGAGGCCGAGCGCCATCAAGATCGTTGCAATCGTCATCTGGCAGATCCTCTCTGAAGTGTCGGCGGGCTTCTGGTACGGCGCCGGTTCCGGGTATCGTAGCCGCCCCCTCCCCTCCCAGAATCCCAGGAGTTCAGCGTGAAGGTAGCCCAGGGCGTCGCCGAGTACCTCAAGCGGGAGGGCGTGGAGTTCATCCTCGCCTACCCGGTCAATCCGATCATCGAGGCCGCGGCGGTGGCCGACATCCGCACCGTGATCGTCCGCCAGGAGCGGATCGGCCTGCACATGGCCGACGCCGTCAGCCGGCTGAGTTCAGGCCGGCAGCTCGGCGTGTTCACGATGCAGAGCGGGCCGGGGACCGAGAACGCCTTCGGCGGCGTGGCCCAGGCCTACGGCGAGTCGGCGCCCATCCTGGTCATGCCGATGGGGTACAGCCGCCGGGCCATGCACGTGGCGCCGAACTTCAATGCCGTCGCCAACTTCCAGCATGTGACGAAGTGGTGCGAGCCGCTCTCCATGGGCAAGGCGCTGCCCGAGGTGATGCGCCGCGCCTTCAGCCAGTTGCGTTCGGGGAGTCCGGGTCCGGTGATGGTCGAGGTGCCCGCCGACGTCTTCGGCGAGGACGTTCCGGACGACCTGGGTCCCCGGCCCAACGGCAGAGTGCGCGTCGGCCCCGATCCCGACCTGGTGCGCGAGGCGGCGGAGATGCTGGCGGCGGCCGAGCGGCCGGTGATCTACGCCGGCCAGGGCGTCCACTACGCCGAGGCCTGGGATGAGCTGCGACGCCTGGCGGAGCTACTCAACGCGCCGGTGACGACCAGCCTCGGCGGCAAGAGCGCCTTCAACGAGGACCATCCGCTTGCGCTCGGCTCGGGCGGCCGCGCGGTGCCGAAGACGGTCCACGAGTTCCTGGGCGCTGCCGACGTCATCTTCGGCATCGGCTGCAGCTTCACCACGACCGCGTTCGGCCTCTACTTCGGCAAGTACCCCCAGGCGAAGTACGTCCACGCGACGCTCGATCCTGTCGACCTGAACAAGAACGTCGCCTCGGACTGCGTGGTCGCCGGCGACGCGAAGCTGACGCTGGCCGCCCTGATCGCGGAACTGGAAGGCCGGTCGCTGCCCCACGCGGCCTCTCGGGCCGAGTCCGTGCCTGGCGAGATCGAGCGCATCCGTTCGGGCTGGCTCGACGAGTGGATGCCGAAGCTGACCTCCGACTCGGCGCCGCTCTCGCCCTACCGGGTGCTCTGGGACCTGATGCACACGGTCGACCGCGACAACGTGATCATCACCCACGACGCCGGTTCGCCGCGCGACCAGATCTCCCCCTTCTGGCGCAGTACGACGCCGCTCTCGTACATCGGCTGGGGCAAGACGACCCAGCTCGGCTACGGCCTCGGCCTCGCGATGGGCGCCAAGCTCGCTCAGCCCGACAAGCTCTGCATCAACGTCTGGGGCGACGCCGCGATCGGCTTCACCGGCATGGACTTCGAGACGGC
>JAJDZH010000322.1 GCA_022824725.1 Thermoanaerobaculia bacterium
AGACTGCGCCGGCGAGCCAGCGCGCTGCCCGTCGGTCCCGCGCATCTCGATGAGGAACGTCCCGCCGACTACTTGGTCGGCAACCGCGCGCGTGGCTCGTGGTTCGGCAGGCCGCCGCGCGGTCCCTCAGCCTTCAGCCACCTCGAACGCAATGACGTTCCGCTCTTCCCGGCTGAACTCCACGCCGATCAGGTAGACCGGCTCGCCGCCGGCGCGGTACTTCGCCGCGTAGTCCCGGTCCCGCAACTGCTCCAAGGCCGAACCGGAGGACGTCAACTCAACGACCTTCAACTCGAAGAGGTAGACCCGGCCCTCGAACCGCACCGCCATATCGACCCGGCCGCGGCTGCTGCTGTCTTCGGTCGCCACGTCGAGACCGGCCGCAGCGAAGTGGGAGTAGAAAACGCTCGCGTAGTACCCCTCGTAGCGCGCGATGTCGTTCCGCGTGTGCCATTCGTAGGGGATCCCCGCGAAGAACGCCCGGAACAGTGCCTCGATGCCGGGGAAGTCGTTTGCCGCGAGCAGTTCCCGCAGCCGCATGGCGGTCCCGACGTGGTTCGTCTCCGCCGGGGCCAGCGCTTCGAGCAGGCCTCGGTTGAGGCTCTGCCGGACCTCCCGGTTCGGGTAGCCCAGCCGGTACAGCGGTTCGTCTCCCACTTCCTCCTGCGCCGTGATCGTCATGTAGCCGGCCTGGAACAGGAGCGCCTCGACCGCCATGTTCTCCACGTCGAACTTCGAGAGCAGTTCACCGGTGCCGAATAGACCGTCGAGAGAGGGAACCACCACCCGCCGGCGCTTCAGCATCTGGACCGCGAAGTCCGGCGAGCCGGTCTCGAACCAGTGCGCCCTGAACTGCCGGGTGCGGAAGAAGAGCAGGATGTCGAACGGGTTGTACACCCGTTCCTCGCCGAGCCAGTTGTAGCCGTTGTACCAGTCGCGGATGCGCTCCCGGTCGATGCCCGGCAGTTCCGGCGCGAACACCTCGTCGAGGTCCCCCTCGGTATAGCCGCAGACGTTGGCGAAGCTCGCGTCGAGCGTGATGTCGGTCAGGTTGTTGAGGTCCGAGAACAGGCTCACGCGCGTGAACTTGCTGACCCCGGTGAAGAAGCTGAACCGCACATGCGCGTCCGCCGACTTCACGGTGCCGTAGAACCCGCGCAGGAAGTCGCGGTTCGCCCTGGCGCGCTCGGGATCGTCGAGCGCTTCCAGGATCGGCTTGTCGTACTCGTCCACGAGCACCGCGACTCGTCGTCCGGACGCTTCGTGGAGCGCGCGGATCAGGTGCCGGAACCGCTCGGGCGGCGTCTCGTAGCGAGGCTGCACGCCGGCCGCCCGCTCAATGGCGTCCAACTGGGCGGCGACGCTGTTCTTGACGCCTTCGGGACTCCGATAGGCGCCGCCGCCGAAGTCGAGCCGGATGACCGGCCGCTGCGCCGACCAGTCCCACGCTTCGTGGATTGCCAACCCCCGGAAGAGCGGCTCGGCGCCCTCGAAGAGCTCCTTCAGGGTGTCCACGAACAGGCTCTTGCCGAACCGCCGCGGCCGCGAAAGGAAGTAGTGCGCACCCTCGTCGACCAGCCGCTTCATGTACGCGGTCTTGTCGACGTAGTAGCAGCCGGTCTCCCGGACCTTGCGGAAGCTCTGGATGCCGAGCGGCAGCTTGCGCTTTGCGGCGGAGGTCATGCTCGGATGATAGTCGCCGCGCCGAGTTCGGGCTGACCCACCCGGGGTGGAGTCGCCTTGACCTCGTCGAGATCCAGGCCGGCGTCCTCGATGCTGGGCCACGTCCTCGGGCGGGCCTGACCTGGCGCGGCCTAGCGGACGGCAGCCTGGGGGACTTTGCCACCGGGCAGAAGCCAGACCGGGATGTCGAGCCAGTGCGCCCTGCGGTCCGAAGTCGGCGTGCGAAGAACGGCTGCTACGGCTGGCGTCAGGCGTTTCTCGTCCAGCACCTCCCAAAGTGTGCCGAGTTCCGAGAGGCACTCGAAGTAGCCGATCAGGGCTTCTTCGAGCATCTCGAAGGCAATGCTCTCTGGTTTCACCTTGGCTGGCCACGTCCAGGGCCGGGCAGATGACGACTCAATCGCCGTCTTCCTGGAATGCCTCCACCTGCACCTTCAATGTCCAGGCCAAGCCCGTGGCCGCCTTCTCCAATAGTGACCCTCCTTCGGGCATATGGGCCAGCCGTTCGAGTCGGAAGGGATTCTAAGGCGGAGGCAAACGACCGCGGAGGCGTCGCCACCGCAACGGGGAGAGGGCATCAAGGGCGGAGCACTGGTGCGGAAGTGCGGAGCTCGAGAAGACACCCTGGTGGCCCCGGTTCTTGTTGCTGACTTCCATCGCGGCGTACTTAGGGCTCTTGGGGCTCTGCACGTATAGTCTCCGACAGATACCCGCCGGCAGCGTGCTGTCGGCTCAAGGGCTGCCCTTCTGGGCAGCCCTTGCTTCTCTGTGCCGTTACCAAGGAGGAAGAGACCATGCTGACCCGAGCCGAAATGGCCAGCGCGTTCGCCAGATGGGGCGCTGCCTGGAACGAGCACGACCTCGACGGGGTGATGGACCTGTTTGACGACGAGATCTACTTCGAGAACTGGACGGGAGCCTCGGTCCGCGGCAAGGAGAATCTCCGTGCGGCATGGGCGCCATGGTTCGCCAATCATGGAGACTTCGTGTTCACGACCGAAGAGACCTTCATCGACGAAGCCGAACAGAAGATGCTCTTCCGCTGGCAGCTCGACTCGCCCTCCTTCGAGAAGGGCCAGGGCGACAAGCACGAAGCCAGGCGCGGCCTCGACATCCTCCACTTCAGGGACGGCAAGATCGTTAAGAAGCTGACCTATTCCAAGACAACGATCGAACTGGACGGGGAACGGGTGCGGCTTACGGCGGCGTGATGCTCGTGCCGGAGATCAGCTACGTCTACAGCTTCCCGGCTTGGGCTCGTGGGCGCGCACGTCGGCGGGCAAGTCTGTGCGAGACTGGCGCACGATGCCGAGAGCGCCCCGATCCTGATCGGTCTCGTGATCGTGCTCGGAATGCTCTCAGCGTTACCCCGCCCAACGGGACCGGATGCCGCCCGCAGTCTGGCAGCGATGCGCAATGACGAGGAGAGAGAATGGACTGGCCAGGTGAGAAGCTCGTCGTCCGACTCTGGGATACAGCCGAGAAGGGGCTCGCTGGACTGCTGAGACCTTGGCAGATACGGCGCACCGAACGAGCACAAGTAGACGCTGATCGAATACGACGTCTCGTAGAAGCGAAGACCCACCTGGAGGTTGAGGACATTCTCTCTCGGCAGAAGCTACTAGCAGATGATGGGCAGCACCTTCTTGACCGTAGCACTCCAGAGGAGGCGGCCGTCATGGCGGCGCAACGCGCAGTGATGAGCGATGAGCTTCGCTCCCAGCGGAACGTCGCCAAGGCCCTACTCGCTGCGGAAGCAGAGCTCCGCACCGACGAGCAGGAACCACCGGAACGAGAAGTCGAGGACGATTGGTTCTTCCGTTGGCGTAAACTGACGGGCGGTGTTTCTTCTGAGCACCTCCAGGTGCTATGGGGACGCGTACTTGCGGGGGAAGTAAAGTCGCCCGGTTCATTCTCACTACGAACGCTGGACTTCCTGAAGAATCTCTCTCAAGAAGAGGCCCGGATCATCGAGAAAGTGGCTCCGTTCGTGCTTGACAGTTCGTTTATCGTCAGTGACGTTTCTGGAGAACTACAAACGGAAGGTATTACAGTGTCCTTGCTTCTTCGCCTCAAGGACATTGGCGTTGTCAAGAACGCTGAAGTGCAGCTCCAGCGTACGTTCGAGTCAGCGGTCGACGACAGGTTCGAGACGGCTCTCCTGGCACACGACCGGGCCGTTGTTGTCAGACATGAAGATCGACAGAAGGACGTACGGCTCAGCGGCTACAGCTTGACGAATGTGGGGAGCGAGGTAGTTCGTCTGGGTCGATTCTCGTCGAACGAAAGCTACGTGAGAAGAGTGGCGCGGCAGGTCAAGAGGCAACAGTTCAGAGTCTGGCTGTGCCGGTTTGTGTGGATGACGGAGGACATGATCCGCTACTTCGACGATGTCGAGTTGTGACGAAACGGCGGGCAGCAGCGGGGCTGGTTAGCCGGTGGAGTTGCCCCGTTTTCGTGGACGGTTCATGTTTAGGGTTTCAGGCTGCTTCGCGGTCTTCGTTGTAGGCGTTCTCGAAGTTGATGGGCGAGAGGTATCGGAGGCCTCCTTTGAAATGCAAGTGGGTAGGCCGGGTTTCGGGGCCTGTGCTCGGTGTAGGCAGCGACGTTGGAGGAGAGGTCCGCAGCCGCCGCCGGGTGGAGCTGTGGAAAACACGGATAACGCAGTGTTTCGAGGCTCGATCCGAGGTGTCCGGTCTGCCCTTCTGTCGGCCGTGGGGAGGGCTTGGCCGTCTTCCCGCAAGGCGGCTGGCTCTGGCGTGTGTCGGCCGTTTCGGGCAAGACTTCCCCCTTTCGGGCCGACTCGAAGGAGGATGGGAGGATGCATGGAGAGCTGTTCGCCAAGGCGTTGGGCGTTTCGGAGCCCTGGTTCGTCGACGGCGTGGACTTTGACGAGGGGGAGCGGCGGCTGACCGTGCGCATCGACTTCCGGCGGGGGAGCCGGTTTGCCCACGCGGGAGACGGCGGCGCTCATCCGGTGCACGACACCCAGATCAAGCGCTATCGTCATCTCAACTTCTTCCAACACGAGTGCCTGCTTGAGGTGCGCGTTCCCCGGGTGCGCCTCCCCGACAGGCGGGTGGTGCTGGTCACGCCGCCCTGGTCCGGCAGATTGTCGGGCTTCACGCTGCTGTTCGAGGCGCTGATCCTCGCCATGTGCCAGGAGATGACTTTCGCCGCCGTGGCGCGGCTGACCGGCGTGTCGTGGCATCGGGTGCACGCCGTCTGCAAGAGATACGTCGAACTCGCCCTCGAGCAGGACGATCTGTCCGAACTGCGGCATGTGGCCATCGACGAAACCTCGCGAGCCAAAGGCCAGCGGTATGTCACCGCGGTCGCCGACACCGAGCGGCGCCGCGTGGTCTTCCTGGCCGACGGACGCAAGGCCGACACGATCGGGCAGTTCGCCGACCATCTCAACCGGCATGGCGGCGCCGCCGCTGCCGTTACCAGAGCCTGTTCCGACATGTCGGCCGCGTTCCTGAAGGACATCGCCGAACATCTCCCCAATGCCGAGCACACCGTCGACAAGTTTCACGTCATCGCCCTGGCCTCCGATGCGGTCGATGAGACGCGTCGCCGCGAACGGCGGCTCGATCCCTCCCTGAAGGGCCTGCGCTGGACCCTGCTCAAGGACCGCGATTCCCTGACCGCCGCCCAGCGCGCCGATCTCGATGCGCTCGTCGCCCAGGTCGCCAGCAAGCGCACCGCCAGGGCCTGGACCTACCGGGAGCATCTCAGGGAAATCCTCAACCGCAAGCAGGTCAACGTGACCATGAGAATGCTCCGCCAGTGGTGCACCAACGTCAACCGCTCCAAGGTCGAACCCATGAAGAAAGTGGCCCGCACGATCCGAAAGCACGAACAGGCCATCGCGGCGTGGGCAAGAACCCGACAGACCAACGGCTATCTCGAAGCCCTCAACGGACTCTTCCAGTCCGCAAAGAGAAAGGCGAGAGGCTACAAACGGTTCGACACCATCTGCGTCGCCTTCCTCCTCATCGCCGGAAAACTCGACTTCCACAAGCTCAACCC
>JAJDZH010000395.1 GCA_022824725.1 Thermoanaerobaculia bacterium
GGGAGCCCCCTCCGCCGCTTTGCGGCACCTCCCCCGGAGGGGGAGGTTTTGATTTAGCGCGGGGTTTGGGCGGGCCAGGGGTTCTTTTGCTGGGAGAGGTAGGAGCCGGCTGCGACGCGGTCTAGCTCGTCGAGCGTGAAGCCGGTGCCGGAGCCGAATACGGCGGCCTCGACGGTGGGCAGCGAGTACATGCCGACCTCGTTGCCCCAGACGAGGAAGTCGCGGCCGTTGATGTTGGCTGCGGCGTCGGTGCAGAGCCAGACCGTAAACGGGGACACGTTCTCGGGCGCCATCATCGCCTCGCGATCGGCGCCGAAGTCGATGTCGCCGGCGTCGCCGGCCGCCAGACCGGCCTCGCGGGCGCGGCGCTGCGCTTCGGCCAGCTCTTCGGTCAGCGTGAGGCGTGTGCCCGCGCGCGGACGGATCGCGTTGGCGGTCACGCCGTAGCGGCCCAGGTCGCGGGCGAGCGTGCGGGTCAGTCCGACGATGCCCTCCTTGGCCGCGGCGTAGTTGGCCTGGCCCATGTTGCCCAGCCCGGACTCGGAGGAGGTGTTGACGATCCGCCCAGAGCGCTGCTGGCGGAAGACCTGCGAGGCGAACTTGGTCACGGTGAAGTGCCCCTTGAGGTGCACCGCGACGACGACGTCCCACTCTTCCTCGGTCATGTTGAAGACCATGCGGTCGCGCAGGATGCCGGCGTTGTTGATCAGGATGTCGAGCCGGCCGAATTCGTCGAGCGCCTGCTGCACCATCCGCTCGCCGGCGTCCATGTCCGAGACGGAGTCGTAGTTGGCGGCGGCCTCGCCGCCGGCGTCGCGGATTGCTGCGACGACCTCGTCGGCCGGCGCGGCCTGGCCGTCCAGCTCGCCGCCTTGCGATCCGCCGAAGTCGTTGACGACGACCCTGGCGCCCTCTTCGGCCAGCAGCAGCGCGTGTCCGCGCCCGATCCCGCGTCCGGCGCCCGTCACGATCGCGACGCGGCCCTCAAGTCGATTGCCCATGCGTTGGACCCTCTCCAGTGGTTGGTTTGTGCCGCGGCGGACGCCGAGTCCGCCGTCAGCAGCTGAGTTGGAGGCAGGATACAGGCCGCAGCGGACTCGTTCGCGGGGCGCCTACTTGACGGAACGGGGCGCGGCTTGCTAGAGCGTTAGTAGAGAACACACGCAGCGCATCTCCTCCAGACAGAGCGAACCAGAGCGAAGCGAGGGATCAATGGTCACATCCGCAGCCGCCCCAAACCTGAGCATCGGCGCCTTGACGGCGCCAGCCAATCAGCCCAATCAGCCCAATCAGATCGCGAACGATCCGTCCACCTCAGCCGCAGCCGCGGCCCCGACCAGCGGGCCGACCGCGCCGCAGGCGCTGGCCTGCACGATCCTCACCTCGTCCGGCTCGGTGATCGCCCGCGCGGTCGCGCTGACGCGTCCGCGCCAGTCGGACTCCGACCAGTTTGAGATCGTCGTCACCGGCGTCGAGCCGCGCGGCGCGCTCGAACCGATTCACCACTCTGGCCAACAGGTCGTGCTGCGCACGCCGCTCGAGGCCCAGCTGGCCTTGTGCATCGACGCGATTGTCGGTCCGCCCGAGCGGCGCGAGTTCATCCTCCAGCCGCCCAGCTAACCGGCTCAGATCACCCGCGAGCGGCGCCGGCGGGTGTCAACGGGTTACGGGCGCCCCGTTCGCTAGACTTCGCGGACAAGCGACTGAGCAGCGGCGGATCATCCGCTCTAGATGGCTGGCATCCATGCAGATCACGGAACTCGCGTCGGGGCTGGAGTTCCCCGAAGGGCCGATCGCGCTTGAGGACGGCACCGTCCTGTTGGTCGAGATTGCGCGGGGGACCTTGACCCGCGTCGCGCCCGACGGCGCGGTCTCGGTCGTGGCCGAGACCGGCGGCGGGCCCAACGGGGCCGCATTGGGGCCGGACGGCCACGTCTGGATCACGAACAACGGCGGCTTCAAGTGGGATCGGTCGGGCGGTCGGATCATGCCGGCCGGCACGCCCGACGACTACAGCGGCGGCTCGATCCAGCGCGTCGACCTGGACAGCGGCGCGGTCGAGACGGTCTACACCGAGTGCGACGGCATCCCGCTCAAGGGACCGAACGACATCGTCTTTGACGGGCAGGGCGGGTTCTGGTTCTCGGACCTGGGCAAGAACCGCGAGTTCGACCGCGACCTGGGCGCGGTGTACTACGCCAGGGCGGACGGATCGCACATCTCGCGGCAGGTCTTCCCGGTCATGGGCGGGGCGAACGGGATCGGCCTCTCGCCTGACGGTTCTGTGGTCTACGCGGCCGAAACGCCGACCGGCCGGTTGTTCGGCTGGCAAGTGGCTGAGCCTGGACAGCTGGCCGACGATCGCGCCGCGGCCGGCTTCAATGCCTACATCGCGGGCGCGGCGGGGTTCACGATGTTCGACTCGCTCGCGGTCGAGGAGTCGGGCAGAGTTTGCGTCGCCTCGATCGGCGCGGGCGGCGTGACCGTGATCGATCCTGCCACGCGCGAGGTGGAGCACGTGGCGGTCGGCGACGATCCGCTGACGACCAACATCTGCTTCGGCGGCGCGGACATGCGGACGGCCTACCTCACGCTGTCCACGACGGGTCGACTGGTCAGCTGCCGTTGGCCGCGTCCCGGGCTGCGGCTCGCGCACGGCTGAGCCTCAGCGAACATGGCCAGACTGGCGGCTGGGTGGTTGTTCCTGATCTGAGCCGCGGATAGCATCAAGGCAGGCCGAGCTGCGACTCGGCGCTGGATCAGACAGCATCACAGAGCGGGGAGGGGCGCCGCGATGGAACGCTTCGCCGGACTGCTGGGGCAGCTGCCCCGCGAGCAGGGTCAGATGCTGCGCGCGCTGCACCTGGCGCAGGAAGAGTTGGGCTGGATATCGCGCGACGCGATCCGCCTGATTGCGCGCCACCTGCGGGTCTCGGAGGCGCAGGTCTACGGGCCGGCCACCTTTTACGCCGAGTTCCGCCATTCGCCGCCGCCCGAGACGCTGGTGACCTGGTGTTCGGGTCCGTCCTGCCGGGTCGTGGGCGGCGACCGCATCCGCCGCATCTTCGAGGCCGAGTTCGGCTGCCGGCTGGGTGAGAACACGTCCGACGACGCGCTCGGCCTGTGGCTGGGCCAATGCAACGGCACCTGCGAGCGCGCGCCGATGGTCTGGGTCAACGGGCGCGTGGTGGGTCCCTTGACGATGGTCGATACGGTCCGCCTGGCGCGGCGCCTGAAAGACGGCGAGGATCCGATCGATTGGCCCGAACGGCCGATCAAGATCGCGCCGGCGACGTTCACGGGCGAGGCAGAGGTGTACGGGCAGGCGCACGCCGCCGAACTGGATGGAGCGGCGAGATGAGCAGCAGCTACGAGGAGATTCGCGAAGCCGCCGAGCTGGCCGCGGCCCCGCGCCGCGCGCCCGAACGCCCGCTCTTGCGCGTCGACCTGTCGACGTCGTCGATTGCGGCGGAGGCCGACCGACTCTGGGAGGCGCTGGGTCCGCTCTGCGCCGAGCGCGGCGTCGATCTGGTCCGCGTCGGCACGCTGGGCCTGAGCTGGTTGGAGCCGGTCGTCGAGCTCGAGCGGCCCGGCGGGGGCGCGGTCGTCTACGGCCCGGTGCGGCCTGAAGAGGCGGCCGACTTCCTCGATGCGGCGCTCTCTGCTGATCCGGCAGAGGCGGCGGCGCGCTGGCTGGTCGGCGCCCGAACGCCTGCGGCGGGCGTCCCTTCGCTCGACGCGCATCCCTTCTGGGCGCCGCAGGAGCGGCGGCTGATGCGCTCGATGGGCGTGATCGACCCTGAATCGCTCGACGACGCGATCGCCGGGGGCGCCTACGAGGCGCTCGATCGGGCGGTCGGCATGGAACCGATGGCGATCTGCGACTTGGTGCTGGCGGCCGGCGTCGGCGGGCGCGGCGGCGGCGGCTTCCCGGCCGGCCAGAAGTGGAAGTTCCTGCTGGGTGCGCCGGGGCCGACCAAGTACCTGGTCTGCAACGCTGACGAGGGCGACCCGGGCGCGTTCGTCAACCGCGTGCTGATGGAGTCCGACCCGCATCTCGTGATCGAGGGCATGGCGATCGCCGGCAAGGCGACGGGCGCTGAGTACGGCTTCATCTACATTCGCGACGAGTATCCGCTGGCGATCGCGCGGATGGAGCTGGCGCTGGTCCAGGCGCGCGAGCGCGGTCTGTTGGGCGAGGACATCCTCGGCTCAGGCTTTCGCTTCGATCTCGAGATCACGCGCGGCGCGGGCTCCTACGTCTGCGGCGAGGAGACGGGCCTGATTGCGTCGGTCGAGGGTCTGCGGGGGATGCCCAAGATTCGCCCGCCGTTCCCCGCCCAGAAGGGCGTCTTCGCCGAACCGTCCAACGTCAACAACACGGAGACCTACGCCAACGTGCCGCTGATCGTGCGTGGCGGCGCCGATTGGTACCGCCAGCACGGCACGGAGTCCGACCCGGGCACGAAGATGTTCTCGATCTCGGGGGCGCTCGAGCGGCCCGGCATCCTCGAGGTGCCGTTCGGGATGGGCATGGACGAGCTGCTGCTGGGCTGCGGCGGCGGTCCGCCCGAGGGTCGCGAGCCCAAGGGCATCCAGCCCGGCGGCCCCTTGGGCGGCCTCCTGCCGGCCTCCGACCTGGGGCTCAAGCTGGAGCGTCCGCCCGTCACCGAGCGCGGCGTGCTGCTCGGCTCGGGCGGGCTGATCCTGTTCGACGACCGCGCCTCGGCGGTCGACCTGACCAAGTACTTCAGCGAGTTCTGCGAGGACGAGTCCTGCGGCCGCTGCACGACCTGTCACGGCGGATCGCAGCGGCTGGTCGAGGTGCTCGAGCGAATCCTGCACGGCGACGGGCGGGCGGAGGATCTGGAGCGGATCGGGGTGATCGATCAGACGCTGCAGAACGCCAACTGTCTGCACGGGCAGTTCACACCGTTCGCGGTGCGCGGGCTGGTCAACTACTTCCGCTCCGAGCTCGACGTGCACATCGAGCAGCGCCGCGACCCGGCGCTGGCCGCGCCCGGCCTGACCCGCTACCTGGTCACCGATCCGCATTCGGCCGAGCTCGCCGTCGCCCGCCCGCTCTGCCCGACGGGGGCGATCGTGGAGCGCGCGGCGGCGCCCGCTGACGACGCGGCTGAGGAGGTCGAGGGGGCGGCGGTCGATAGCGCAGGTCTCACGATCGACGACGCCCGCTGCATCCGCTGCGACGTCTGCCACGAGCTCGCGCCCGAGGCCGTACGCGTCGTGGATCGCTTCCTCGCCCCGCTTGAGGCGGTCTAGCACCCGGCCGCGTCTGAGTCTGCGCGGTA
>JAJDZH010000341.1 GCA_022824725.1 Thermoanaerobaculia bacterium
CAACTACCTGAAGGACCACCCCGCGCCGGAGGACTGCGAGTACTACCTCTGCGGCCCGCCCCTCATGCTCCAGGCCTGCATGAAGATGCTCGACGACCTGGGAGTCGAGCCTGAGAACATCGCATTCGACGACTTCGGCTAAGAGTGCGCTGCGTGCGCGGGGTCGTTGCTGACACCCGCCAGGCGCGCGTCCGGAGGGAGGGGTCCCAGGTGCCGTTCGCGCTTGTTCGGATTGCGAGGGGTTTGCGCTCACTGCACTCCGCTCGCTCCGGTTGGATATCGGTTTCCGTAGGGTCTTTGGCCGTCGCTCGCTCCGAGCCACCTGGGACCCCTCCCTCCGGATCCGCACCTGGCTGGACGGCGTCTCGCCGCCGAGTCGTAGCGCCTCCCCCAAAGTCGTCTCAGTCGAAGCGGGGACGGCAACGAAGCTGGCCGGTGTTGGCCGCCCTCGCCGCCCTCACCATCGGCTGTGGGCAGGCAGCCGAAGAAGTGGTGCTGCAGGGACCCACGATGGGGACCTACTACCGGGTTCGCGTTGTGGCGGAGGCTGGCGATCGGGAGGCGATCCGGGGCCTCGTCGAGGAACGGCTGGAAGCAGTGGACAGGGCGATGTCGACTTATCGAGAGGACTCGGAGATCTCTCGCTTCAACCGGCTCGCAGCCGGTGAGTCCCTCGTGTTCTCTGAGGAAACGTGGGCGGTCCTGGACCTCGCCTGGCAGGTGCGGGAGGACAGCGGCGGAGCGTTCGATCCGACGGTGGGACCGTTGGTCGACGCTTGGGGCTTCGGCGCGCCGGGACGCGACGCGGAGCCAACTCCAGTGGCTGATGATCGCCTGGCTGAAATGAGAAGCGCGATTGGAGCTATCGAACTCCTATCCGAGGAGCGGCGAGTGCTCAAGCTTGAAGACGGAGCGGCGCTTGACTTGTCCGCGATTGCCAAGGGCTGGGCAACGGATCGGGTCTCGGAAGCTCTCAGCCATGCAGGTTTCGCCAATCACCTCGTCGAAGTCGGAGGCGAGGTGCGCACCGCAGGCCATAGCCCTGCCGGCGACGCATGGCGCATCGCGATTGAACGGCCGCCTGTTCGAGTGACCAATCCGACGCCAGGCGACCCCGCCACCGCAACGGAGGACGCCACCCACTCCGGCCTACAGAAGGTCCTCCCCTTCACCGACGGATCCCTGGCGACTTCCGGCGACTACCGGAACTACTGGGAACGCGACGGCGTGCGCTACTCCCACACGATCGATCCGAGAACCGGCCGGCCCGTTGAACACTCCCTCGCCTCGGCCAGCGTGTTTCACGAGAGCTGCGCCGTGGCCGACGCCTATGCCACCGCCCTGATGGTCCTCGGTCCAGAGGAAGGCCTGCGCTGGGCCGACCAGAACGACATTGCTGCCCTGCTCCTGGTCTCTCGCGGGGATTCTCTGGAGGAACTTCCGAGCGGAGCTTTCCACGACTGGTTCGGACCCGCCGAGTAGTGGACAGCCCTCCACCCTCGCCGCCACTCGCCGGTAGACTCATCGAGTCATGGCGATCCTGTTTCTGAGCATCACCGTCATCGCCGTTTGCGTGGTTCTCATGTCGGTCGGCGTGCTGCTGAGTGGCCGCTGCCTGCGCGGTTCCTGCGGCGGTCCGGATGTTCTCGGACCCGACGGCGAGTCGCTCAGTTGCGCCAGCTGTCCGCTGCGACGGCCGCGGGAGGACACCTGATCGTCACGGAGGGTGGTCCGGAGAGCCCGATCCAGATCACTCATCACGGCGAGGCGCAGCCGTTCTCCCGCGGGTTGCTTGCACGCAGCCTCTACGCGGCCGGACTCGACTTCGACCGGGCCTACAGGCGCGTGGAGCAACTGCAGCGGCAGCTGCAGCACGAAGGCACCACCGGCCTCGAGAAGCGGCGGCTAGCCCAGCGGATCGCGGAACTGCTGGAAGCGGAAGAGGGGGCGGACACTGCTCGACGTTACCGCTTGATCCGTCGCCTGCGACGGCTCCCCAAGCCCCTCATCATCTACATCGGCGGCGCGGGCGGCACCGGCAAGTCGACGCTCGCACTCGACCTGGCGCCGCAACTCCGGATCTACCGGATCAACGCGACGGACACAGTGCGCCAGGTGATGAGGATGGTGTTCGCGCCGGCGATCCTGCCGGCGCTCCACGTCTCGAGCTACGAGACGCCGGCCGATCCCACGAGCGACTTCGCTCCAGGCGCCGGCAAACCCTTGGTAGCGACGCTGGAAGAACAGGCCACGAGGGTCTGCGTCGGCGTCCGGGCGGTCGTCGAACGGGCGATCGCGGAGAACCTGAGCCTGGTCGTCGAAGGCGTCCATCTCCTGCCCGGTCTGGTTCCGTTCGCCGATCTCGAAGGCGAGGCCTACCAGTTCTTCACCATGCTTTCGACCCCGGACGAGGAGATTCACCGCAGCCACTTCCTCGCGCGCGAGTCGTTCGCCGGCCGCAGGCCCAACCGGCAACTCGACCACTTCCGGGTCATCCGGGGCCAGCAGGGCCACTTGCTGGATCTGGCGAAGGAGGCGCGGGTTCCGATCCTCGACACGACGGATCGGGAGGAGTTGCTTCCAACCACGATCGCCCTGCTCGGCCAGAGCCTCTCACAGCGGCTGCCCTGGCTCACCCGGGCGTCGGCGACATCGCTGGGCGAGCGGCGAAGGCCGGCTCTCCTGCTGGTTATCGACGGTCTGCCCGACCGGCCGCTCCGTTCGCTCGGCGCGCGGACGCCGCTCGAGGCCGCACAGACGCCCACGCTCGACCGGCTGGCCGAGGAAGGCGTATGCGGCCTGGCCGACCCGGTAGCACCCGGCGTGGTTCCCGACACGGCATCCGGAAACCTCGCGCTGTTCGCCCAGTCTCCCCGCGTGATGACCCGAGGGCCGATCGAGGCCCTGGGCGCCGGCCTCAAGCTGAAGACGGGCACGATCGCCATCCGGGGTAACTTCGCCACCCTCGACGAACGTGGCTTCGTCGTGGACCGCCGGGCCGGCCGCATTCGCGGGGGGGCCAAGAAACTCGCGAAGGCAATCGACCGCCTCGATCTGCCGGCCTCGGACCGGGTCAAGGTCCGCGTGCGAGCGACAACCGAGCATCGCATCGCGATCACGCTGCGCGGCGACGGCCTCACGTCGGCCATCGAAGGCTCCGACCCGGGTGACGGTGCTCCCTCCGGACGACCGCTGGCGCCGAGACCCCTCGATCCGAACGACGACAGCGCCGAGCACACCGCGCGCATCCTGGCCCTCTTCGAGCAGGAGGCGCGGCGCGTGCTGGCGCGGCATCCGGTGAACGAGCAACGACGGAAGAACGGTGAACTGCCGGCGAACGCCGTTCTGACCCGGGGAGTCGGCCGGGTCCACCAGCTCCTGCCTCTGGAACCGGGCGGTCTCCCGCTCAGCGCGGCCTGCATCGGAGGCGACCGGACGGTCACGGGCATCGCCTCGGCGCTCGGCGCCTCGGTGATCCGGCGGCGTGGCATGACCGCGAACGTCGACACGGACCTGGCACTCAAGTTCCAGTGCGCCGCGGAGGCCCTCGACGAACACGACCTGGTCATGATCCACGTAAAGGGCGCCGACATCGCGGCTCACGACCGTCGCCCCGATCTGAAGGTCGCTTTCCTGGAGCGGGTCGACCGGGAACTCGGAGCGTTCCTCGGGAAACTCGAGCGGCCTCTCCGGATCGCCGTGACGGCCGACCACGCCACCCTGTCCGAAGCCGGCGCCCATGGCGC
>JAJDZH010000101.1 GCA_022824725.1 Thermoanaerobaculia bacterium
CTCGGCCGCCATCTCGTACATGTCGTCCCCGCGCTCGAGCTCGCCCAGCAGTTCCGCCGTCTGGTCGAGCTCGTCCCGCGTCTTCTTGTACCGCTGGTAGAGCTCGACGACCGGGTTCAACTCCGCCAGCGCCCGGCTCGTGTCGCGAAACTGCGCCGGGTTGGCGAGCACGTCCGGATCGGCGAGCCGGGCGGCCAGCTCGTCGTACGCCTGCTCAATCTGTTCGAGCTTCTTGAGCATGGCCCGAGATCCTCCTGTGCACTCCGTATCCTGCCACGGACCCGGCGGAATGCCGGATTCTGCTCGCCGGGTTATCGTTTCGTATGGCCGCGTCAATCGTGACCGCCTGGACGCTGCCGCTCCTGGCCCTGGCCGTCGCCCAGGATCCGCGCATCCAGCTCGTCGAGTTCCAGGCCGCCGGCCGGGCCGAAGCCGCGCTCGAGGAGACGAAACGGCTTCGCGCCGAAGAACCGGACCTCGCGTCCAGGCATGGCCTCTGCTACCTCGAAGGACACCTGCTGGAGGAGCTCGAGCAGCTCGAGACGGCGTCCGAGGCCTTCGCCACCTGCCTGACCGAAACGCCCGCGCTGGAGCCCTGGGCGCGCTACCGGCTGGCCCTGGGCCAGACGCGGCTCGGCTACCCGGAGATCGCCGCCGGAGTCACCGCCACGCTGCTCGGCGGACAGCCGCCACGCGTACTGGTGCAGCCGGCAGCCGAGCTGCTCGCCACCAGTCTCGACCGCGGCGGCGACTGCCGGCTACTGCGCGGCGTCCCGATGTCGCGACTGCCGGCGCCGGAACGTCGCCTGCTGACTCTCAGCCGGGCCAAGTGCCACCTCGCGGACGGCGAACCGGAGGAAGCGGCCGGCGTCCTGACCGGCCTGATCCGGGAACGGGCCAACGACCTGGTGGCCTTCGAGGCCGCCGACCGCCTTCACCGCCTGAGGCCGGCCCTCGAGGACCGCCAGGAGGTGCTGCTGCTCGGCAACACCTTCCACGAACACGGCGTCTTCGACCGCTCGAACGAACTCCTCGGGCAGATCGTGGTCGACCTGGAGGTGCAATCGACCTCCGACTTCGAGATCCACTACCGGTGGGCGCGCAGCCACTTCCGGCAGGGTCGCCTGGAAGACGCCGCCCGGCACTACGAGCTCCTGGCTACGAACGTGTCCTCGCCACGCCAATCCGGGCAGGCGCTCTACCAGAAGGCGCGGTCGGAGGAACTCTCCGGCGACTGGATCGCCGCGGCCGCCGACTACCGCCGCGCCTACCTGGCCGACCCCCAGGGCAACTTCTCCGTGGCGGCGCTGCTCGGCGCCATGCGCCTGGAGTGGCGCCGCGGGCTGGAGGACGAAGCGCTCGATCTCTACTCGGTGCTGCTCCAGCTCCGCCACGACCGCGCGGTATCGGCGCGCGCCAGCCTCTTCCTCGCCGCCTCCGACATCGCCCAGGGCCGCACGGACCGCGCCGGCGACTGGCTCAGCGACGCCAGCCGCGCCAGCCGCAGCGTCGACTTCGAGGTCCGCTACTGGCGAGGCCGGCTCGACGAGGCCCGCGGAGCGCTCGACCGCGCCATCACCGGCTACGCCGACCTGCTCGCCGCCGACCTCTTCCACCCGCTGGCTCGCGAAGCCGAGAAGCGCCTGGCCGCCGAGCCTCTGAGAGCGTACGTCCAGCTCATCGCCGCCGGGTTCGCACGGTCGGAGGACCCGGCACGGCTCTATCGCGCCTGGCTGCTCCACGGCCGCCAGGGCAACGAAGCCGAGGCCGCGAGGCAGATCCTCCAGGGCCGCCTGGTTGCCGATCCGGCGATGCGCTCCTTCTTCGGTCTCCGGAGCGTGCCGCCCGGCGAATGGCCGCTGTGGGACCGGGCCGCCTCGACCCCGCAGGAACTGCTGCTCGCCCTCGGCCTGTGGGGCGACGCGGCCGAGGTCGTGGACCGGCACTTCCCGGTGGCGAACCCGCGGCTCGCCCTGACCGCCGCGGAGGGGCTGGCGAAGACCCGGCCACGGCGAGCCCTGCTGATCGCGGAGATCCTGGCCCAGAGGGCGCCGCGCCGCGTGCCGGAGCCCCTCTACCCGCTGACGATGCGCCGGGCGCTCTACCCCGACGCCTACGGCGACCTGATCGCCGCCGCCGCCGCGCGCCTCAACCTGGACCCCTTCCTGATCTCCGGGATCATGCGCCAGGAGAGCCGATTCGACCACCAGGCGGTGTCGGCCGCCTCGGCACGGGGCCTGATGCAGTTCGTCTATCCCACCGCGGCGCGGCTCGCGGCAAACGCCGGCCGATCCCTCTCGACCCCGCGCGAACTCGAGAACCCGGCGCTCGCGGTCGAGCTCGGCGCCTCCTACCTGGCCGAGCTCCGCGCGCTGTTCGGCAGCGAGCAGCACGTCATCCTGGCCGCCTACAACGCCGGCGAGGCCCAGGCGGCGCTCTGGCAGCGCCATTGCTACACCACCGGCGCCGACGAGTACTTCACCAAGGTCGGTTTCCGCGAAACCCGGAACTACATCGAGCGCGTCCTGTACAACGTGGCGCAGTACCACGACCTCTACGGGCAGGGCCCCGGCCGCCCGTGAGCGGGGAGGAGCCGGCGACGGCCGCCGGCCGCCTGCGCATCGTCGCCACGCCGATCGGCAACCTGGCGGACCTCTCGCCGCGGGCCCGCGAGGCGCTGCTCTCCGCCGACCTCATCGCCTGCGAGGACACGCGCCGCACCGGCCGGTTGTTCCAGAGCCTCGCCGCCGGCCGCGGCGGCTCGGCCGAGCGTCCGCCGCTGCTGCCGCTGCACGACCACAACGAGGACCGGCAGATCGGCCGGGTGCTCGAGCGGCTGGAGCAGGGCGACGCGGTGACCCTCGTCTCGGACGCCGGCACCCCGCTCGTCTCCGACCCGGGCTACCGCCTGGTGCGGGCCGCGCTGGAGCGGAGCCTCCCGGTCGAGGCGCTGCCCGGACCGTCGGCGATCCTGGCCGCCCTCGTCGTCTCCGGCCTGCCGCCGTATCCGTTCACCTTCCTCGGCTTTCCGCCGCCGAAGCATGGGAAGCGCCGGCGTTTCTTCGAGGCACACGCCGAACTCCCGCACACGGTCGTCTTCTTCGAGTCGCCGCGGCGCGCCGCCGCCTCGCTCGCGGATGCGGCCGCCGTCTTCGGCCCCGATCGCAACGCCGCCCTCGCCCGCGAGCTGACCAAACTCCACGAGGAGGTGCTGCGCGGTTCGCTGGACGAGATCGCCGCTCAGGCCGCGGAGAGCGGCAAGCTGCGCGGCGAAGTGACGATCGTGGTCGGCCGGTGCGGCCGACGCTCCTGAGAGCGAGTCGGGCTAGGGCTCGAGAGGCCCGATCCAGGGCGCCGGAGGGGCCTGGCCGGAGCTATCCGACGGACACTGGGAAGCGGGCCGCCCACCAGTGGTCGAAACGGTTGGTTCCCCCAGTACGACCACGCTCTCGAACGTCCCCTGGCAGCGCGGCCAGGGCTCGAAGTACTTCGCCGGAATGTTCCCTTCCAGATCCCATGCGTCGTTGAGCATCAGCGTCGTTCCCCAATAGCAGCGCCAGGCGCTCCGAGGCGCCCCGCGCGGGATCATGCAGGTCACCGCGTGGTCGGGGTAGTCCCCGTCGTAGCGGGGAACGACATCTTCGGCTCGACCGGTTCGGACGGCCCACAGCGCCTCCGTCTCGTTGTGCACGACGTAGAGGATCCCCTGGCGGTCCGTCGTCACCGACAGGTCGAGCCTCCAGAAGCCGTCCCGCTCGCGGACCTTGACCAGGGCCTCGGGCTCCTCCTGGTCCTCGACCCAGTACAGGACTCCCTTGTCCGACGACCAGGCGGCAGGCTTGGCGAACTGCCCCAGCGACTCGTCCTTCCAGACGAGCCGGAACTGCGCGTTCTGCAAGTACTCGAGGGCGCCGAGCGAGGGGCAGACGAGCGCCAGCGTCAGCGCGAACGGGCCAACCAGGGGGAGTCGCTTCATGGGAACTTTCCTTTTTTCTTGGTCAAGAAGGTGCTGGGCGCTTGCGGGCGCGAGTGTAGTGCAAGCTGAAGTCAAACGGGAAGGCGGGTCAGGCTGCGCCGAGCGCACCCTCGATCCAGCAGCCGCCGAGCACTTGCGTGCCGCGGTAGAACACAGCCGCCTGGCCGGGCGCGACGCCGGCCTGGGGCTCGCGGAAGTGGACGCGGCAGGCGCCCGTGCCGCCGTTCGCGCCGCCGCCCTCGACCGTGGCCGCGACGCCGGGATGGCGCGAGCGGATGCGGGCCTGGATCCCGGCGCCGTCGCGCGGCGGCTCGCCGGCGATCCAGTGCAGGCCGCGTCCGACCAGGCCCGGGGCCAGCAGCTCGTCGCGATCGCCGACGACGACGCGGTTCGCCTCCGGCTGCACGTCGAGCACGTAGAGCCGGCGGCCGGCCGCGACCCCGAGGCCGCGCCGCTGGCCGACCGTGTAGCGGTAAGTCGGCGCGCCTTCGCCCAGCACCTCGCCGGCGCTCGTCGTCACCCGCGCGGCTTCCCGCGGCAGCTCGGGGCGCTCGCTCTCGACGAACTCCTGCACGCCCCGGTCGACGAAACAGATCTCCATGCTCTCGCCCTTCTCGGCCACAGCCAGACCGGCCTCGCGGGCCAGCTCGCGCACCTCGACCTTCGTCAGCTCGCCGAGCGGAAACACCGCCCGCGAGAGCTGCTCCTGGGTCAGCTCGAACAGGAAGTAGCTCTGATCCTTCGACTCGTCGACGGCGGTGTGCAGTTCGTACTGCCCGCCCTCGCCGCGGCGGATGCGGGCGTAGTGGCCGGTGGCGATACGCCCGGCGCCCAGCCGCCGCGCCCGCTCCCGGAACGCCTCGAACTTGATCTCCGTGTTGCAGGAGATGCAGGGGCTGGGGGTCCGGCCGCCGACGTAGCTGTCCACGAAGGGGTCGACCACGTGCCGGCGGAACTCGCCGTCCATGCGCAGGGTGTAGTGCGGGAGGCCGATCTGCTCGGCGACCCGGCGGGCGTCGCCGAGGTCGAGCGAGCCGCAACAGCGGCCGTGGCGGACCTCGTGCGAGCGGTCCCAGAGCAGCATGGAGAGTCCGACGACCGGCCCGCCGTGGCGCTGGAGCAGCAGCGCCGCGACCGACGAGTCGAGACCGCCGCTCATCGCGACGGCCGTGAGCGGCGCCTCGGAAGTCATCGTGCCGCCGCCGGTTCGGCCGACAGAGAGCGCAGCGCCTCTACCTCGCGCGCCAGGACCGGCAGAAAGCGGTCGATCTCGGCCTCGTCGTTCGACGTGCCCAGGCTGATGCGGATGGACGCGATCGCCTCCTCGGGCAATACGCCCATCGCCAGCAGGGTCCGGCTCGGCTCAACCACGCCGGAGGCGCACGCGGCCCCGGTCGAGACCGCGAAGCCCGCCAGGTCGAGGCGGACGACGAGCTCCTCGCCGACCAGCCCCGGGAACCCGACGTGGGTCGTGTGCGGCAGCCGCGGCGACGAGGCGCAGTGGAGGCGGGCGTCGGAGATGCCGGCCAGGCCGGCCTCCAGGCCGTCGCGCAGGCTGCCCAGACGCTCGATGCGACGGTCAAGTTCGCTTGACGCCACGGCGGCACACGCGCCAAAGCCGACCAGGGCCGCCACGTTCTCCGTGCCGGCGCGCCGCTGCCGCTCCTGGCCGCCGCCGAGGATCAGCGGTTCGAAGCCGGCGCCCTCGCGGACCCAGAGCGCCGCCGCCCCGACCGGGCCGTTGAACTTGTGGGCCGCCACCACCAGGTAGTCGGCGCCGAGCGAAACCACGTCGACCGCGTGCTTGCCGGCCGCCTGGACCGCGTCGCAGAGCAGCGCCACGCCCCGCTCCCGGCAGGCCTCCGCCGCCTCGGCAACCGGCTGGAGCGTGCCGAGCTCGTTGTTCGCCAGCATCAGGCAGGCGAGGCGCGTGTCCGGCCGCAGGGCGGCCGCCACGGCCGCGGCGCCGACCACGCCGTCCGCTCCCGGGCGGAGCCGGGTCACCTCGACGCCCGACTTCTCGAGCCGGTCCGCCGCGCGCTGGATCGACGGGTGCTCCAGCTCCGAGATGACCAGGTGACCGCCGGCGCCGTCATCGAAGATGGACATGAGCACCGCGTTGTTCGCCTCGGTCCCCGAGGCCATGAAGGCGACCTCGGGCGGGCTGCCGCCGATCAGCTCGGCGACCTGCTGCCGCGCCTGCTCCACCGCCGCCCGCGCCGCCCGCCCGAAGGAGTGGACCGAGGACGGGTTGCCGTGCCGGCCGCCCAGCCAGGGCAGCATGGCCTCGGCGACCCGCGGGTCGAGCGGGGTCGTGGCGTTGTGGTCGAGGTAGACGGGAACGTCGCGCATGGCTGGCCGATTCTAAAGCGGTACGCTTGACGATCCAGGCGCCACGCCCGCAGCAAGGAAACGCCGTTGCCGAACCGACCCGTACGCCAAGCCCTGGCTCTTGCCCTGGCGGCGGGGCTGCTTCTCCCGGCCATCGCGGCCGCCCAGGAGGAACGCAGGGAAAACCGCAAGGAGCGCCGCGAGCGCCGGGCCGCGCTCGCCGCGGCCGAGGAGGCGCTGCCGCTCGAGTTCAAGGAATTCCTCTCGAACGTCCACTTCCTGATCTCCGACGCCGAGCGCGAGGCGTTCCTCGAAGTCAGCCAGGACTACCAGCGGCGCGCCTGGATCGAGCGCTTCTGGCGAGTCCGCGACCCGTACCCCGACAGTCCGCGCAACGAGTTCCGGATCCGTTGGGAGGAACGTCTGCTCCACGTCGACCAGGAGTTCGAGAGCCCGCGTTCCGACCGCGCGCGGATGTTCCTGTTCAACGGCGAACCGTCCGGGCGCATCCAGTTCCAGTGCACGATGGTCACCTGGCCGATCGAGATCTGGTTCTACAGCCACAGCGACCGGGTGGGCCACGAGTTCTTCCTGCTCTTCTACCGGCGCGGCAACCAGCAGCGCTACGAACTCTGGCATCCCTCGGACGGCATCGAGCGGTTGCTCGACTTCGGCGTCAACGTGCAGGCAGCGGCCGCCGAGATCCAGAGTTGCGCGAACGGCGACGTGGCCGCCTCCGCCATCAACTGGCTCCTGCGCAGCAACGGGCTCGAGTTCGCCACCCTGATGGCGCGCCTCGACGAGCGGCCCGAGGCGCCGTCGGCGGAGTGGACGCTGACCTTCGAGGCCTACACCACCGACGTTCCGGACGATGCCGAGCCGCTCGAGGCGACACTCGACGTGCGCTTCCCGGCCCGCTACCAGGCACGGACGGTGGTCGAGTCCCTGGTCGAGATCGACCCGGCCTCGGCGCACCGCGACACGGTCGGCGGCCAGTCGAGCTACAACTTCTTCCTGACCGGCGAGGTGCTGCGCGGCGAGGACCTCTTCGAGAACTTCCGCTACAAGTTCGACCTGCCCCTGGGCGCCGCCGGCGACACCGCGCCCGCCGGCGACGGCGACGACGGCGGCGAACCGCCCATCCTGCTCTCCTTCGAGCGCCGGCTGCGGCCGGGCGACTACCGGCTCGTGCTGAAGATCGAGGACCTGAACGGCGGCCGCTTCGCCCGCCTGGAGCGGCCGCTCGAAGTGCCGGCGCTCGAGGCGCCCGCCACCCGCCAGCTCGACCCGGCGGTACAGAAGATCATCGACCAGGCGGAAGCGGTGCTCACGAGCGACGTGCCGACGGTGCAGCTCCTCGAGCCCCCTGGCGAGCTCCAGACCGGCCTCGTCCGCTTCGACACCCTGGCCACCGGCGACATCGCCGAGATGCGCTTCTGGCTCGACGGCGGCGAAGTCGCCCGCAAGCGGCGGGCCCCCTTCTCCGTCGAACTCGACCTCGGCTCGACGCCCCGGGTCCACGTGCTGCGCGCCACCGCCCACGACGCCGGAGGCGCGGAAATCGCTTCCGACGAGGTCTCGCTCAACGCCGGCCGCAACCGCTTCGCGCTCCGCTTTGCCGAACCCCGCGAGGGCGTCCGCTACGAAGACGAGGTCCACGTCGAGATCGACGTCCAGGCGCCGGACGGCAGCCTGGTCGAGCGCCTCGAACTCCACCTGAACGACGAACCGGTCGCCACCCTCTACCAGGAGCCCTGGAGTCAACTCGTCGAACTGCCGCCGGGCGACGCGATCACCTACCTGCGGGCCGCCGCCTACCTGGTCGACGGCAACACGACCGACGCCGTCGTCTACGTCAACGCGCCCGACTACCTGGAGATCGTCGACATCCAGTACGTCGAGCTCTACGCCACCGCGCTCCACCGCTCGGGGCGACCGTACGAGGAGCTGCGCGCCGAGCAGCTGCGGATTCTCGAGGACGGCGCGCCGCAGGAGATCCTCCGCTTCCAGCGGGTGACCGACCTGCCCGTTCACCTCCAGGTCATGCTCGACGTCTCCGCCTCCATGGTCAACCGCCTCGGCGTCGCCCGCGAGGCCGCGCTCGACCTGTTCCAGACCGGGATCACGCCCCGCGACCGGGCGGCGCTCGTTACCTTCAACGACCACCCGTACCTCGCCTCGGACTTCACCAACGACCAGGGCTCGCTGGCCGGCTCGCTGGCCGGCCTCAAGGCCGAACGCGGCACCGCGCTCTACGACGCCATCGTCTTCGGCCTCTACTACCTGAACGGCATCAAGGGCCAGCGCGCCCTGCTGCTGCTCTCCGACGGCAAGGACGAGAGCAGTCGCTTCAGCTTCGACCAGGCGCTCGAGTACGCCCAGCGCTCAGGCGTCGCCGTCTACGCGATCGGCCTCGGCAAACAGCCAGGGCCGGCCAGACGCGCCCTCTCCCGGCTCGCCGCGCAGACCGGCGGCCGCGCCTTCTTCATCGGCCAGATCGCCGAACTCGCCGGCGTCTACGACCAGATCCTCGGCGAGTTGCGCTCCCGCTACCTGATCACCTACCAGTCGACGAACACCAGCGGCAACCGCCGCTTCCGGGAGATCGAAGCCGACGCCACCGCGCCCGGCGTGTCGATCCGGACGCTGAAGGGCTACTACCCGTGAGGTCTTCCGCTGGCGTTGCGATCTTGCTGCTCGCCACGGCAGCCGCCGCCCAGGACACCACCCTCGACCGCCGCCACGCCGACTTCCTCGACACCGTCGACCCGATCCTCTCCGACACGGAGCGCCGCGTGTTCGGCGAACTCCGGCACGCCTACCAGCGCGACGCCTTCGTCCAGCGCTTCTGGGCCGTCCGCGACCCCTACCCCGAGACGCCGCAGAACGAGTTCCGCGAGCGTTTCGAGCACGCCGTCGAGACGGCCGAGGAGCGCTTCGGCGATGCCCGGGACGACCGCTTCGAGTCGCTGCTGCTGCACGGCGAGCCGCTTCGCACCTTCCGCACCACCTGCGAGCTGCTGCGCACTCTCGAGGTCTGGCACTACCCGCACAGCCCGGCCGTGCGCGGCGAGTTCTACCTCATCTTCCTTCGCCAGGCAGCCGGCTTCCGTCTGTGGACCGCCGCCGACGGCTTCTCCTCCCTGCTCGCCTTCGCCACCGTTTCAACGGACCGAGACGCCCGGCTCCGCGAGATCAACCGCCGCTGCTCGCGCGGCGGCGACCTGCTCAGCGCGTTCGGCCTGGCGCTCGACTGGCAGGCGATGGGCGCCGAGGCGCCGGACCCCGGCCGGGCGGACGACGAGTGGGCGCTCGCCTTCCTCGACCGCAGCACGGAGACGCCAGACGGCGCGGAAGCGCTGCCGGCCGAGATCACGCTGCGCTATCCGGGACGCCGCGGCAACCGCACCGTGGTGCAGGCGATCGTCGGGATCGACCCGGCCCACCTGCCGGCACCGGGCGACGGAGCGCGGCGCTTCGTGCTCGACGGTGAGGTGCTCCGCCGGGGCGAGCTGTTCGAGAACTTCCGCTACCGCTTCGAGCCGCGGCCGCGGCCCGGCGGCGAGGCCGCGGCGATCCCGCTCATCACGGAGCGCTACCTGCGGCCGGGTCCGTACCGGCTGGTGGTCAAGGTGCGGGAGCTGGAGGCCGACCGGTTCTTCGGCGGCAGTGCCGAGATCGAGGTGCCTCTCGTTGCGAGGACCGACTCAGACGATCTCCGCCGGGTGCGCGGGTCTTCTGACCCGCCAACGGCCGAAGCCGCGGAGCGGCGCAGGCCCGTGAGTACGGCCACCGGCGAAGCCGGCGACAGTTCTCCTCCGCCTACGGCGGAAGCGGGTCAGAAGACCCGCGCACCCAGTGGGCCCATCCCCGACTGGCTCGCCGAAGCCAACGCGGTCAGCCCCCGGTTCGTCGACTCGCGGGACGAGCACAGCGTCCGCATCCACCCCCTGCCCGAGCGCCTGATCACCGGCCGGGTCCGGGTCGGCGCCGACGCCGGCGGGCCGGACATCCACCACCTGGCCTTCTCGCTCGACGGCCGTGAACTGATCAGCAAGCGGCGGCCGCCCTACCAGGTCGAGATCGATGTCGGCGGCGCGCCCCGGGCCCATTCCCTGCGCGTCGACGCCTACGACGGCCAGGGCGGCATCCTGGCGACGGACGAGGTGACGATCAACTCGGGGCCGCACCGCTTCGCGGTCCGCCTCACTTCGCCGCAGCGCGGCGCCAGCCACACCAGCAGCGTACGCGCGGTGGCCGAGGTGGAGGCGCCCCGCCACGAGCGGCTCGACCGGGTGGAGTTCTTCCTGAACGACACCCGCACCGCCACCCTCTACCAGCCGCCGTTCGAGCAGCCGATCGGCATCGATCCGGCCGAACCGCTCTCCTACGTGCGCGCGGTCGCCTACCTCGAAACGGGCGCCTGGGCCGAAGACCTGGTCTTCGTCAACTCCCGCAACCTGGTCGAGGAAGTCGAAGTCGCCCTGATCGAGCTCTACGTCTCCGTCACCGACCGTTCCGGCGACCCGGTGCGCGGTTTCGGCAACGAGGACTTCGAGGTCTTCGTCGACGGCGAGCCTCAACAGCTCCAGCGATTCGACAACGCCGCCAACCAGCCCATCCATGCCGGCATCCTGTTCGACACCTCGCTGTCGATGGATCACCGGCTGGACGCGGCCGAGGAAGCGGCGCTCCACTTCTTCGAACTCGTCCTCGGGCCGCACGACCGCGCCGCCCTCATCACCTTCAACGACCGCCCCGAACTGGCCGTCGGCTTCACCGGTTCCAGGGAGACGCTGGCCGGCGGCCTCGCCGACCTCGTGGCGGAAGGCGAGACCGCGCTCTACGACAGCATCCTCTACTCCCTCTACTACTTCGGCGGACTGCGCGGGAAGCGGGCGCTCATCCTGCTCACCGACGGCGGCGACTCGAGCAGCGAGTACCGCTTCGACGACGTGCTGGAGTTCGCCCGCCGCTCCCAGGTGGCGATCTACAGCATCGGCATCGACATCGACCAGCGCGAGCTCATGTTCCGCGGCCGGCTGCAGCAGCTCTGCAAGGAAACCGGCGGCCGTTGCTTCTTCATCACCGGGGCATCCGAGCTGCCGCGGGTCTACGAGCGGATCGAGACCGAGGTCCGTTCCCAGTACCTGCTCGTGTTCGAGTCGCCGGAAGGCGACCGCGACGCCTTCCGCAAGGTCGAGGTGAAGCTGAAGGACCCGCGCGGCCGCGGCCGGCGCGGCCTGAAGGTTCAGACGATCCCCGGGTACTTCCAGTGAACGGACGCGACCCACTGGGTGCGCCGCCCGACCCACCGGGTGCGCTGCCCGACCCACTGGGTGCGCCGGCGCCCTCGCCGGCATCCGCCGAAGGCGGAATCCGCCCAGCAGCAGCCCCGAGCGGCCCCCTCATCCTGGCCTCGGCCTCCCCCCGGCGACGCGAGCTACTCGAGTCGCTAGACCTCGACTTCGCCGTGCGCCCGGCGACGATCGACGAAACCCCCGCCCCGGGCGAGCGGCCCCGCGACCTCGTCCGCCGGCTCGCCCGCGAGAAGGCCGAAGCCGGCGGCCGCGACGGCGAGTGGGTGCTGGCCGCCGACACGATCGTCGTCGAAGACGGCGCCATCCTCGGCAAACCGGCCGACCGTGACGAAGCCCGAAGGATGCTCGAACGCCTCCAGGGCCGCTGGCACCTCGTGCTGACCGGCACGGCGCTCCGCCCGCCCGCGGGCGACACCCTCCACGCGGTCGAGAGCACCCGGGTCCTGTTCGCCGAACTGACCCCCGAGCAGATCGACTGGTACGCCGCCACCGGCGAGCCCGACGACAAGGCCGGCGCCTACGCCGTCCAGGGCCTCGGCAGCCTCTTCATCCTCGAGATCGACGGCAACTACAGCAATGTCGTCGGCCTGCCCCTGCCGACCGTCCGGCAACTGTTCGAGGGCGCCGGCAGCGACGTGCGGGCGTTCCGCCGGGTTCCGCTGGGTGCGCGGGTCTTCTGACCCGCCTCGGGCGGAGCCGCGAAGCGGTGGAGCCCGATTCAAAGCAGCCGACGGCCGAAGGCCGGCGACGATATTGACGCCGGCGGCGGTCAACTCCCCTGCTAGCATTCGCGGCGGAGGGGGTGTTCTCTTTCGAGTTCACGAACCAGGCGACGGCCGGTCGCTAATCGAAAAGGAGATCCCAATGACCGAGAAGGCGCTCGCGGAAGAGATCGCTTTCTACGAAGAGCACTTCGAGGAGTACCGCCGGAAGTACGCCGGGCAGTACCTTCTGATTCACGGCGCCGAGCTGATCGGCGTGTACGACGACGAGTTGGAGGCCGACTACGACGGTTACCGGCAGGTGTGGCGAACCGGAACCGAGGGTCGGGGCTACTTGGTGAAGAAGGCCGGCGAACCCGCCATGCCCATCGTGGAGATGCCCATCGTTGCCAGGACCCTCCCCTCCGATGCCGAGAATCCCACTTAGTGAGCACTTCGGCGCCATCCGGCCAAAGGCCGGCGACGATATTGACGCCGCCTTCGGCGGCAGCGGGTCAGAAGACCCGCGCACCCAGTCTGTTACGCGCCGAACTTGGCGAGCTTCCCCGCGTTAGCCAGCAGCAGGCCCATCAGGTCGCTCGCCGGGATCGTGCCGATCGCGCCGCGGATCGCCTCGACCTCGGTGAACCGCGGGCACTCGTCGACGAAGCAGTTCTCCGACCGCAGCAGCAGCGGCACGGGGTGCCAACTGTGGGCCGTCATCGGCGCCGGCGTGGAGTGGTCGCCGGTGATCGCCAGCACGTCCGGGCCCAGGTCGAGTAGCCGGGGCAACAGGGCGTCGACGGATTCGATCGCGCCGACCTTGGCCGGGAGATCGCCGTCTTCGCCTGCCATGTCCGTGCCCTTGACGTGGAGGAAGAAGTAGTCGAAGTCGTCCCAGCGTTCCTCGAGCCGGTCGAGGACCTGCCCGAAGCTCCCGCCGCAGTCGACGATCTCCATGCCGCAGACCTTCGCCACGCCGCGGTAGAGCGGGTAGCCGGCCAGCGCCGCCGCCCGCAGACCGTGGAGTTCACCGACGCCGGGCAGTGCCGGCAGCTTCGAGAAGCCGCGCAGCAGGAAGCCGTTCGCTCGCTCCTCGTCCCGGAGCTCCGCCTGGAGCGCGGCCACCGCCGGGCCGATGCGGGCGGCGGTCCCCCGGGCCTCTTCGCCGGCGCCGGCTGCCGCCTCGACGGGCGGCACGGCCACACCGAGCCGCTGCGGATCCGTGTCCGCCAGCTCCGCACCCAGCGGCGGCGTCCCCGGCCGGGGCCGGAACAGCAGGACGAAGCGGTAGGCCTCGCCGGGATGGACCTCGATCTCGATGCCATCGCCCACCGCATTGCCGAGCGCGTCACCCGGCGCATCACCGGCCGCCTCGATCCGGCTCGCGAGCCGGGCGCAGATCCGCCGGCCCTCGGCGCCGGGAAGGCGTCCGGCGCGGCGATCCGCCAGCAGACCCTCCCTGTCGACCGTTGCGAAGTTGCCTCTCGCCACGACCGTGTCGGGCAAGATGTCCAGGCCGAGACCCAGCGCCTCGAGCACGCCGCGGCCGATGTCCGTTTCCGGCGACGCCGGTTCGTAGCCGAACAGGGCGAGGTGGCCAGGTCCGCTGCCCGGCGTGATGCCGGTTCCGACCGGAACCAGCCGGCCGAGCGAGGACCGAGCCGCCAGCCGATCGAGGTGGGGCGTCCGCGCCTCGTCCAGGGCGGTCCGCGGCTGAGCGTCCGTCCGCAGGTCGCCGACGCCGTCGAGCACCAGCAGCACGATCCGGCGCCCGTTGCGCTGCGCCAGCCGGCTCAGGAGTTCCTGCCGCCCCATGGCAGCCCCCGTCACGCGACGAAGTACGCCGACGCGCGGACCTGCAGCCGCGCCCGCGGCTGAAAGCCGCCGCCGTGCAGCCGGAACGCCGAATCTCCCGACAGCACCGGCAGGACGATCCAGCCGTCGAAGCTCTCGCCCCGGTTGTAGGGCGAAACGACCGGCTCGAGCTCGGCCAGCCGCGTCCAGTGGCCGTTCTCCGAGAAGTTCGCCCGCAACTCGAGGTAGGCCTTGTCGAGATCGATGTTCTTGCCTTCCCGCGGGTGCCACACCGAGACGACGAAGCGCATCTCGTCGTAGCGCTGGGTGTCCACGCGCTCGCCGCCAAGGTGCTTGAGCGCATAGACGAACGCGCCCTTGCTGTCCGTGGCAAAGATCTCCGGCGTGGCCTCGAAGGTCACGTGGAGCGGCTGGACGTTCTGGCTCAATCAGCGGAAGCCGCGGCGCAGCTCGTTGCGGAACGTCTGGAAGTTCTTCTCGCCGTGGAGGCAGACGACGACGCGCTCCAGCTTCGTGCCGCCCTGGAGGTACCGGTGCACCTCGGTGAGCAGGATGCGGGCGCAGCGGTCGACCGGATAGCCGAAGATGCCGGTGGAGATCGCGGGGATCGCGATCGTGCGCTGGCCGTTGCGGTCGGCCAGGGCCAGCGACGCGCGCACGGCGGCGGCGAGCTTGCGGTCTTCGTCGCCCTCGCCCATCCGCGGGCCGACGGCGTGGATCACCTGCCTGGCCTTCAGCGTGCCCGCGCCGGTCATCACCGCGGTGCCGACCGGCGTGCCGCCGATCCGGTTGCACTCGTCCTGGATCGAGGCGCCGCCCTTCTCGCGCACGTCGCCGGCGACGCCGTCGCCGAGCTGCAGCTCCTCGTTCGCCGGATTGACGATCGCGTCGACTTCCAACTCCGTGATGTCGCCCTCGATCAGCTCGAGCAGCGTGTCGTTCATCCTGACGGCCACTACCTACTCCCCAACAGCCAAAGCTCGGACAAGTCGCGGGATTCTATCGCAGTCGTGAGGAGCGCGTGTAGCGTCGGGGCGTGGGACCAATAGCGGAGACGGCCTGGCATCGTTCCCTGGACCGCTTGCGCGCCGGCGAGGCGCCCGAGGACGATCTCGAGCGAGCCGTCGCCGGCGTCCTGCCGCGGGGCGACATCTCCGCCGTGCCGGAGGACGCCGCGCGCCTCGTCCTCGGTTCGCAATCGATCGACGACGCGGACGCCCTGCCGGACGAGGCGCTCATCGGCTGGGCGGACGGCGGCGATAGCGACGCCGACGCGCCCGGCGGCGCCCACGGCTACGACCGGCTGGTCCTCGACCTGCTCGAGGCGGGGTTCCGGATCGTCCAGGAGCGGGCGGGCGGGGAGTCGCCCCCGTTTCGCGTCCTGCGCGCCCGGCGGGACGGTTATCGCATTCGCAGCTACCGGCCGGGCGATGAACTCGCGATCCTCGAGCTCTTCCGGGACAGTTTCGGCGAGAACCTGCGCCTGGACCGCTGGCGGTGGAGGTACCTCGACAACCCGCGCGGCGGCCCGCGCATCTCGCTCGCGTTCGCGCCCGACGGCCAGCTCGTCTGCCAGTACTGCGCGTACCCCGTACGCTGGCGCGGCCTTCCCCGGTCGGCCCCTGTCGACGGCCACCAGGTCGGCGACACGATGACCCGCCGCAGCGCCCGCGGCGTGGGCCGCGGGCCGACCAGCATCCTCGCGCGCACTTCGCGGCATTTCTACCTGGTCCATTGCAACGGCCGGGTCGCGTTCAACTACGGCTTCAACACGGGCAACATCACGAAGTTCTCCACCCGCTACGTGGGCGCCCACGTCGTCGAGGACGCTCCCTACCGCGTACTGCCGAAGGAAGCGCGGCTCGGCGGCCGCCAGCGGTTCGGGCGCGGCTACGAGTTGCGCCGCATCGCCGAGCGCTCCGAGGTCGGTACGGAGTTCGACGCCCTGTTCGACCGGGTCGCCGACCGCTACGGCCTGCTGGTGGAGCGCTCCGTCGAGTACCTGCGCTGGCGCTACCTGGACTGCCCCGATGACGGTCTGGAGCTGGTCGCCGCCTACCGCCGCGGCCGCCTGGCGGGCTGGGCGGCGGCCCGGCGCTTGCCGGACGGGGTGGAGTTGGGCGATGTCCTGATAGACCCCCGGGAGCGCCCGGCGCTGCGATCCCTGGTGGCCGAGGTCCGGGAGGCCGGCCTGCCGCTTGCCGGCTGGTTCAGCGAGAGACCGCCGTGGTGGTCAAGAGAGATCGACAGGCTCGGCTTCGTCCGGCGGCCCGAACCCCAGGGCCTGGTGACCATCATGGTGCCCTTCGTCTGTGGCGACGCGGTCGAACGCGTGCGGGCCGCGGGGTACTACACGAAGGGCGACGGGGACCTGTTCTGATTCCGCTGGGTGCTACTTCTGGTTCACTTGCACGAGCCAGCCGCCGAGGTCGCGGCAATCCTCATCCGTCACGCGGACCCAGAGGTCCGACCTGGCGCCGCTCAGCACGTCCTCCGGCACCTCGAAGGCCGCCACGTCACCGGCCGCGACGCGGCACCCCGTCGCCGGAGCGCCCAGCGGCAGCGGCGTGACCTCGACCCAGACCCCGTCGCCGCTCGCCCCGCCGGCGAGCGGGGCCACCTCCTCGAACCGCCGCGGCGCCCGCTCCAGCCGGCGCAGCAGCGCCGCGAACCACGCCCCGTACCGGCGGCGGCGGAAACGCCGCGCCGACTCCTCGAACCACGACTGCGCCCGCGGTTCCCGCTTCGCGCTCTGGTCGTAGGCGTGGACGCAGCGCGCCGCGGGCGCCAGCACCGCCCGAACGCCTCGGCTCCGCGCCCGCAACAGCCACTCCGTTTCCTCGAAGTAGAGCCGGAAGCCCTCGTCGAACCTCCCCACCCGCCGCCAGCCGTCCCGCGTCACCGCCAGGCAGGCGCCGGTCAGCTCGTAGCAGGTCATTGGCGCCTCGGCCCCCCAGAAGGCCCGGGCGCGGCGGCGCCAGCGGCCGCGGAAGGAACGGCCCCAGGCCGGCGAGCGCTCCGCCCACGCCGCGTCCAGTTCCGCCCGCCGCGTCCGCAGCGCCTGCGGCGGCAGCATCAGCCGGCAGCCTTCGTCCCAGAAAAGGCGCGGCCCGGCCACTTCGGCGTCGCCCAGCGCGTCGAGCAGGGCGCGCAGGCAACCGGGCTCCACCGCGACGTCGGCGTTCATCAGCAGCAGCACGTCCCCCGCCGCGTGGTCCACGCCGAGGTTGATGCCGGCTGCGTAGCCCAGGTTCTCGCCCGGGCGGAGTACCTGCGCTTCCAGACCGTTCGGCGCACGCTCCCCAGCCGCCGGCCCCTCCGCGGCCCCGTTGTCGACGACGATGACCTCGAGCGAGACCGCCGACGTCCGCGAGTCCTCGTGGAGCGCCGCCACCGCGGCCTCCAGGAGCCGGGGCGTCCGGTAGTGGACGATGACCGCGGAGATCATCATGTTCGGGCTCGCCGCTTCGCGGCATCGGTCGGATCGCGGGCCAGAAGGCCCGCGCCACGGCCGGCGCACCGACACTCCTGCGCCTGTCGGTCCGCCTGTCGGTCCGCCGGCCTTCTGGCCGGCTCAGATCTCGTCGGCGAGGCCATGCTTGAGCCGGGCGAACAAGGCGCCGCCGAAGACCACCGCGGCGATCGTGGCGGCAAGCAGCGGCGCCAGGCTCAGCGGAAGTCCGCCACCGAGAAACGCGGCCCGGTAGAGGTAGACCAGGCCGGTCAGGGGGTTCCATTCCACGAACCACTTGTAGTCAGCCGGAACGAGATGCACCGAGTAGATGATCGGCGTCAGGAAGAACCAGGCGTTCAGCACGAGGCCGACGGCCTGCGCGGTGTCGCGGAAGTAGGCGTTCGCCGCCGCCAGGCCGAGACCAAGTCCGAACGCCAGCGACGCCTGCAGCGGCACCGCGACGAGCAGCAGCGGCAGACTTTGCACGGAGAGCTCGCCGATCACGGCCAGGATCACGATGAACGCCACCACGCCGACCGAGGCGTGCAGCAACGCGCCGATCACGAGCGACGCCACCAGCAACTCGGCCGGCAACCGCATCTTCTTGATCAGGTCCGCGTTGTCCGTGATTGCCGAAGCCGAACGGCTGACCCCTTCGTGAAGCGCAATCCACGGCAGCAGGCCACAGAACAGGAAGACCGCGAAGTTCTGCGTCCGCTCGCCGTCGAGCGAGAACCGCAGCAGGAACGAGAACACGTAGGTGAACAGCAGGAGCTGCCACAGCGGGTTCAGCAGCGACCAGACCAGCCCCAGCGCCGAACCCGCGTAGCGCGACCGCAGGTTGCGAACGACGAGCTCGCGGAGCAGAAACAGGTGCTGCCTGCGGCGGCTGTTAGTGGAGGCGACCGTCACCGGCCGAT
>JAJDZH010000239.1 GCA_022824725.1 Thermoanaerobaculia bacterium
GCTCTCCCGACGGACGGTCGCCAGCCCCTCCGCCGACGGCGTGTCGATCTCGATCCAGAAGAGGTCCAGATCGGCAAGCGCCCGCACGATCTGCCGGTAGCCCGAGATCTTCGCGTTGAAGTTCAGGTCGAGCAGGATGTCCATGTCCGGCCCGGCCCCTTCGCGCAACGCCCCCAGATGCCGCCTGAGATTCGAGATGACCTTGCGGTCGACGTTCTGTCCGGGCTCGAACGGCCGGCCGAAGCCGGGCGCCCAGCCGCGCGGCGAGCCGCTCGAGTAGTCGAAGATGTTCGTCTTCAGCGCCCCAAAACCGCTTTCACGGACCTCCGCTCCAAGGGCCGCGACGCCCTCGATGTCGGTGATCGCGTTTCCGTAGTACTGGGGCAAGCCGATCCGCCAGGTCCCGCAGTGCGACCAGTAGACCCGCACCCGGTCCCGCACGCGGCCACCCAGGAGGTTGCAGCAGGGGACGCCGAGTTCCTTCGCCCAGGCGTCGAGCACCGCGTTCTCGATCGCTCCGATGCCCATCGCCATGACCCCGGACATCGACTGCCGGGCCCGGACCAGGAGCCGCTGGTAGATCCGCTCCACGTCGCGAACCCGCGAGCCGACGACGCGCTCCCCGAGCTGCTCGATCACGGTGGTCACGCCGACCGCGCCCTGGTGCTCGTCGTACTCGCTCCAGCCGACGATGCCGTCGTCGGTGGTCAGCTTGACGAAGTGGTAGTTCCGCCAACCGGCGTCGCAGTGGCGGGTTTCGATGCTCGCAACCTTCATCCCCTGCTTCCCTCCCGTGGCGGGTCACCGCCCAGCCACTCGCGGACCACCTCGTCCGTGTTCTCACCAAGGGCCGGAATCGGCTCGAGCGGACCCGACGGTCGCGCGTCGAAACGGATGGCGCTGGTCGGCAGGCCAATCTCGCCGAGGGCCGAATGATCGACGGTTTCGAAGTAGCCGCGTTCCCAGAGGTGGGGGTCCGCGTTGACTTCGGCCAGGTCGCGAACGGGCGCGCACGGCACCCGTTGGGACCGCACCGCCTCGTTGATCTCCATACGCGAAAGGCCGGTGGTCCACTTCTCGACCAGAGCCTCCGTCTCGTCCCGACGAGAGACACGAGCCTCGTTGTTCCGGAACCGGGAATCACCGACCAGGTCCTCCCGTTCCATCGCCCGCAGCAGGCTCCGCCAGTGCCGCTCGGTGATGCAGATGATCGCGACATGGCCGTCACGGCACGGATACACGCCGCAGGGCGACACACGGCCGTGCCGGTTGCCGGTTCGTCCCGGCAGCTTCCCCTCGTGGTGCATCAGCGCGAGCTGGGTGAGCAGGGTCGGATACGCCGCCTCCTGCATCGCCACCTCGACCAGGCGCCCGGTCCCTGTGCGTTCCCGTTCGTAGAGCGCGCTGACGATCCCCCCGTACAGGTGCGTACCGCCCAGGAAGTCGATGAGGGCCGGGCCGGCCTTGAGCGGTCCGCCGCCCGCCTCGCCGGTAATGCTCATCACCCCGGACCAGGCCTGGACCGTGAGGTCCATCCCAAGCCGCTCGGAGTCCGGGCCGCTCAGGCCGTAGGCGGTGCCCGAACCGTAGATCAGCCTCGGGTTCAGCTCCCGCAGCACCTTCCAGCCGACGCCCAGGCGATCCATCACACGCGGCGCGAAGTTCTCGATCAGCACGTCCGCGACCCCGGCCAGCCGAAGCAGCAGTTGCCTCCCCTCCTCGTCCTTCAGATCGCAGGCCAGGGACCGCTTGTTCGTGTTCAGAAAGGCGAGCGGAAAGGACGGCGGCCCGCCATCAGTCTCACGGCGCCGCAGCGGCTCCCCGCCCGGCGGCTCGACCTTGACCACGTCCGCCCCCGCCTGGGCCAGCAGGTAGCCGGCGTAAGGACCCTGGTAGACCTGCCCGAGGTCGAGCACGCGGACCCCGGCCAGCGGCCTGGTCGGAGGGAGTTCGCCTTCGGTCACGCCGGCCTCAGTGAAACGACCCGCCGATCACGTCACGGGCGACGATCAGGCGCTGGATCTCGTTCGGGCCTTCACCCACGCGGCGGATCCGGAGTTCCCGGTACCAGCGCTCGAGCGGCAGGTCCTTCGTCATGCCGTAACCGCCGTGGATTTGCATCGCCCGGTCGACGACGCGGCTGGCGCCCTCGCTCGCCACCAGCTTGCAGATCGCCGCCTCGGTCCGGAACGGCTTGCCCGCATCGGCGCGGGCCGCGGCCTCCAGGGTCAGCGCCCGGGCCGTCCGCAGATCGATCTCGTTATCGACGATCATCCACTGCACCGCCTGCCGCGTGGACAGGTAGTCGCCGAAGGTCTTCCGCGTCTTCGCGTAGGCGATCGCCATCTCCTGGGCCTTCAGCGCGACACCGACGCAGCCCGCCGCGTACGGGATCCGGTTGCGGCTCAGACGGTCGTTGGCGATCGCGAAGCCCTGGTTCACCTCGCCCAGCACGTTGCGGCCCGGTACCCGCACCCGGTTGAACTCGAGCTCCGCCGCGTAGTGGGTGGAACGCAACGTATGGACGATGCGCCGCACCCGAAAGCCCGGCATGTCCGTGTCGACGAGGAAGCAGGTGATTCCCTTGCGGCCGAGCTCCGGGTCGGTGCGGGCGAAGACGATGCCGAAGTCCGCCTTGTCCGCGCCCGAGATGAACGTCTTCTCGCCGTCGATGATCCAGTCGTCCCCATCGCGTACCGCCGTGGTGCGAATCGCGCGGGCCGGATCACTGCCGCCCGAGGGCTCGGTCAGCGCGAAGAAACCGCGCTTCTCGCCCCGCAAGACGGGATAGAGATAACGCTCCTTCTGGTCGTCGTCCGCCTCGTACAACTGGGCCAGGCCCGCGCCGCCAAAGACGCCGTAGCAGGGCGCGTAGAGGCCCGCCCGGTGCTGCGCCATCTCGAACGCCATCAACGTCCTCGTGGTGAGATCGATGCCGGGCCCGCCGTACTCCTCGGGGATGTCGAGGCCGTAGAAACCGAGTTCCTTCGTCATCGCGACGAGCCGTTCGCGGTGGTGGGGCGGCAGCTCGCTCGCGTCGGGGTCGAGGTCCGCTTCGAGCGGCGCGATCTCCTCGCGGACGAAGCGGCGCACCGTCTCGAGGATCAGCTTCTGTTCGGTGCTGAGTTCGAAGTCCAATGCCTCAACTCCCCGGCGCGGCGATCCGGCCGATCCGCCGGTCGCCCCGGTCCGCGTTCCCGGCCGGCACCTCGCCGTGATCGGCGACGTGGACGGCCAGGAGTTCCTCGAACCGGCTCCAGTACTGCATCGTCACCTCGTAGCGGAAACGGGCCGCTTGTTCGTGCCTTGCCGCGGCGTCAGGGATCGCACTTCGCAGACCGAAACGAGAGTGGCCGCCCGCGAAGCCGAGTTCCAACGTGGAGCCTTCCTCGTCGGCGATTTCGAAGACACCCAGTTGACCGGGAAGCAGGGCGACCTCCACCTCGTCCAAATCCCTCCAGGGCTTCGTCAGCCGAATGCCGGTCATCCTGCCGCGACCTCGATCATCGGCGGGATCGTATCCCGCGCTATGTCACAATGCCCGCCGCTCTGACTGCACACTCTCGACCTCCCAGGGACGCCGTACCCGGCGAGACCACCGCGGGCCTGAACGCCGATCCGGCGTTGCTCGACGGGGTTCGTGTCGTGGAACTGGCGACGGTCGTCATGGCCCCTTCGGCCTGCGCCATCCTCTCCGATTTCGGCGCCGAGGTGATCAAGATCGAAGGGCCCGGCAGGGGCGATGTCTACCGCTACTTCCAGGATCTCCCCGGAATGCCCGACTCGGAGATTCCCTACTGCTTCCTGCTCGACGGCCGGAACAAGAAGAGCGTCGTCATCGACCTGAAGAAGCAGAGCGGCCAGGAGGTGGCGCACCGTCTGATCGAAACCGCCGACGTCTTCCTGACGAACTGCCACAACTCGGTGCTGAACGACCTGGGCATGACCTGGGATCGGCTCCGCGAGGTGAATCCACGGCTCATCTTCGCCCACGGCACCGGCTACGGGCACACCGGGCCGGAGGCGGAGAAGCCCGGCTACGACCAGGTCTGCTACTGGACCCGCTCCGGACTCGTCGCGACGTTCACGCCTGTCGACGGCCATCTGGGACCGCTCGGCTGCGGCACCGGTGACCACCCTACGGGCGTCACTCTCTTCTCGGCCGTGCTCGCCGGCCTGCTGAAGCGGGAACGGACGGGCGTCGGCTCCTACGTCACCACCTCGCTCCTCGCGGCCGGCGCATGGGCGAATGCCTGCGCCATCCAGGCCAGGCTGGTCGGAGCGGAGTTCCACGAGAAGCGGCCGCGCGAACGGACGCTGAACTTCGGCCAGCTCTACTACCGCACCCGGGACGACCGCCTGATCAAGCTGAGCATCATCGAGCAGGATCGGGAATGGGAACGCTTCTGCCTCGCCCTCGACCGTAGCGACCTGATCTCGGACGAACGCTTCTGCACCACCCCGGAGCGGACCCTGAACATGCCCGAGTTCATCGCCCTTCTCGACGCGGACTTCGCCAAGCGGGACTTCGCCGAGTGGAGTGAGCGCTTCACCCGCTACGAGATCGCCTACAGCCTCGTCTCGAACCTGGACGACATCGTCGCCGACGAGCAGATGGAGGCCATCGGCATGTTCCGCGACCTCCACCACCCCGAGTATGGGCGTCTGCGCACGGTGGACAGCCCCGTGTTCATCGAAGGCGAGGACAAGGTGCAACCCCAACCGGCCCCCGAACTAGGCGAGCACACCGGCGACCTGCTGCGCGAACTCGGACTCGACGCCTCCGAGATCGCCGATCTGGCCAACGACGGCGTCATCTCGGGCCGGCTCTGAACCGTCCGTCGATCCCGCATACAATCTCCCGCTCAGCCCGATCACGTACCCCCCAGTTGCCCAGGAGACGCTCCATGGACTTTCAGGACTCACCGCAGGAAGCCGCCTTCCGCGCCGAGGCTCGCGCCTGGCTCGAGGCGAACGCAGAACCTCTTCCCCCGGGCAGCACATCGCGCTACGACGGCCTGTCCGAGCAGGAAGGCCTGGCCGCGACGAAGGAGTGGCAGAAGAAGAAGTACGACGACGGCTGGGCCTGCATCACCTGGCCGAAGGAGCACGGCGGCCGCGGCGCGACCTTCATGGAGGGCGTGATCTGGG
>JAJDZH010000261.1 GCA_022824725.1 Thermoanaerobaculia bacterium
CGGTCACCCGCGAGACGAGGATGCCGACGAGCAGGAGCACGTTCGTCTGGATCACGAGCAGCAGGAGCCTGGTCGTGAGCGAGCCGACCAGGAAGTGGTTCGGGCCGATGGGTGTGGCGAAGAGGCGCTTGAGCACGCCCTGGTTGCGCAGCCGCACCAGTGTGAAGACGACGCCGAAGAGCGCGCTCTGCATGATCGCCAGCGAGACGATCCCCGGGACGATGAAGCCCTTGTAGCCCTGGCCGCGGCCCGCGACTTCGGTGGCGGCGATCGTCGCCCAGTTCTCGACCCGGTACTCGGCTGGAATGTTGGCGACGGACTTGAAGACGCCTTCGAGCACCTGGCCGAGGATGGACCGGGCGGCCTCCGCCTCCTGGGCCTTCCTGCCGTCGAAGGTGAGGTCGATCGTCGAGGAGGCGCCGAGTTCGCCGAAGCCCTCCGGGATCACCAGGGCCGCGGTGATGTCGCCGGCGAGGACCTCCGAGCGCAGGAAGTCGGCGTCGTCCGAGTCCGGGACGTTGAAGAGCGGCTCGCCGCCGAGGTCGCCCTTCAGCACGGACACCAGCAGGGTCGACGCCTGGTTCTTCGCCTGATCGACGACGCCCACGCTCGGCGGAGCGAAGCTGCCGAAGTCGAAGAGACCGAAGACGACCATCATCACGGTCGGGAACGCCAGCGACCAGAAGAGCGCCGCCCGGTCGCGGAAGAACATCTTCAGTTCGGCGGCGATGAAGGCCGCGTAGATCTTCATCGTGGTGTCCCTACTCGACGAGCTGGTGCCCGGTCAGGTCGAGGAAGACGTCTTCCAGCGTCAGGGCGCCGTCCCGGCGGACCGACTGGCCGCCGCGGTTGGCCAACTGCTCGATCAGCGTCTGCGGCGCGTCGACCGCGACGATCGAGGCCCGGTCGATGACTGCCACGCGATCGCAGAGAACCTCCGCCTCTTCCATGTAGTGGGTGGTCAGCATGATCGCCATGCCGTCGGAGCGCAGGCCGTCGATCAGTTTCCACATCCTGCGGCGCGCCTGGGGGTCCAGCCCGGTCGTCGGCTCGTCGAGGAACATCGCGACCGGCTCGTTGACCATGGCGACGGCGATGGAGAAGCGCTGCCGCTGGCCGCCGGAGAGGTGCTTGTACCGGGACTTCGCCCGATCCCCGAGGTCGACCCTGGCCAGCATCTCGTCCGGCGAGGCGTCCGAGCCGTAGATCGTCGCGAACAACTGGACTGTCTCGCGGAGCGTCAGGTTGTCGAAGAAGGCGTTCTGCTGGAGCTGGACGCCGATCATGCTCTTGACCCGGCGCCGGTTCTTCTTCACGCCGACGCCGTCGATGAACGCCTCGCCGCCGTCCGCCTGGCGGAGTCCCTCCAGGATCTCGACCGTCGTCGTCTTGCCGGCGCCGTTCGGGCCCAGCATGCCGAAGATCTCGCCGCGATGGACCTGGAACGAGACGCCGTCGACGGCTACGAGTTCCCCGTAGCTCTTGCGCAGGTCCCGGACGTCGATGACGACGTCGTTGGCTGGAAGGGAAGAGACGCCTGTCATTTCGGCCTCAGGCTCTCATACGCGGGCCGAAGGTGCGGGTTTGCCCTCCCGCACTCGGCGGAGTCGGGTGGAGATTCGGCCCTAGTCGTCGAGGCTGGCCCAGACGTAGCCGATCCAGACCGGCTCCGGCGACAGCGGGCCGTTGCCGTACGGCGCGTACTTCTCCGGCAGACCGTCCTTCTGGACGTCCTCGAGCGACTTGCCGGCGCGTTTCTGCCGGTCGATGTGGTCGATCGTCTCCGCCACGTAGTCGTGGTACTTCTGCAGGTCGGCCTTCGTCGCCAGCGGTCCGTGGCCGGGGATGATCTTCGTCTCGTCGTCGACGATCTCGAGCAGTTGGGCCATGTTGTCGCGCAGGCCGAGCGCGCTGCCCCCGACGTCCCGGTCGATGTACGGATAGCCGCCGAGGTTCGGGAACTGGTCGCCGGCGTGGACCACGTTCGAGTCGCGGAAGAAGATCGCCGCGTCGCCGTCCGTGTGCGCCGGGTTGCCGAAGTGGATCACGTCGATCGCCTCGCCGTTCCAGTGCAGCGTGACGCTCTCGTTGAACGTCACGATCGGCAGCGCCTCGGAGGGGAACGGCGTGGCCGAGAAGTTCGCTCCGGCGTGCCGGTTCTCCAGCAGGCGCTTGCGCACGTTTGCGTGCGCGACGATCGCGGAGTCCGCCCCGAAGCCGGCGTTGCCGCCCGCGTGATCGAAGTGGTAGTGCGAGTTGACGACGAAGTCGATCCTGCCTTCCTGGATCTTCGCCACGGCCGCCTTGATCTTCGGCACGACCGGCATCATCGCGTCGTCGACGATCAGGATGCCGTTCTCGCCCGCGGAGACGGCAAGGTTGCCGGCCAGTCCGGGCTCGGGCAGGAGCAGGTAGACCGTGTCGCTCAACTGGGTCTGGTGCCAGACGATCTGGTCGCCGGCGCGCTGGGCCCAGTCGTCGATGTCGAGTTGAGCCGCGGCGGGAACAGCGACCGCGAGGCTCAGGGCCGCGACCGCGAGGTAGAGCCGGGCCCGGGGACCGCGTCGGTTCAGGGTGTTCTGCGTCATCGTGCTGGTTCCTCGTCGTCAGACGGTCGTGTTCGCCGTGCCTGCGGCCGACAAACTACATGATCCCCCGGAAACGGGACGGCCCGCTGGGCCGCGCCGTCTCACGTCGTATGGCGACCGATGGATAGTTTGTCTAGAATGTCCACTTTAGACTCGTTTGAGGAGACGCGAACGTGCGAACCGTCAGCGCAACCGAGGCGAAGCAGAGACTTGCGGCAATCCTCGACGCCGCGCAGCACGAGCCGATCATGGTCCGCCGCCAGAAACGGGAGGTGGCGGTCGTTCTGTCGCCCAGGGAATACGAACGGCTACGCGGACTGAACCTCCAGGAACTCGACCAGTACTGCGACCGGATCGCGGTTCAGGCGGCGGAGAGAGGCCTTACGGAAGAGAAGCTCGCCGAGATCCTGGATGGAAAGAGTGCCGACGCGGGTCGTCGTTGACACCAACCTTCTCATCAGCCGGCTACTGCTGCCGCGGTCGACCCCGGGCGAGGCTGTGCGGAAAGCCGAGAGGGATGGTCTGGTCCTCGCGTCGAGGGCAACGCTCGAGGAGTTGGCGGATGTCCTTGGTCGGAGGAAGTTCGACCCCTACGTGAGCATCCAGCAGCGCCAGGAGTACGTTCGTCTGCTCCTGCGGACCGTCGAAGTGATCACGATCCGGCACCGGGTGCGGCGATGCAGGGATCCTCGGGACGACAAGTTCCTTGAACTGGCCCTGAGCGGGGAGGCGGACCTGGTCCTCACGGGAGATCGAGACCTGCTGGCCCTGAACCCGTTTCGTGGAATCGAGATCATGACCGCGGGAGAGTACGTTCAACCCGGCTGAAGCGGCGCGCACGCGAGCGGGTTCGGAACGGCAGCCGGCCGCGGGCGGTCCCGGATTGCGCCGGGCCGAGGCCGGTTAGCGCCGCGACGACGGCTGCAACCCCCGGCTCTCCTTCGTCGACACCAACTCCACGAGCCCCTTCGCCCCCTCGATCACGACCGTCATCTCCGGCTCCCCCTCCGACACCTCGACGTCCAGCCCGAGACCTGCCAGCACCGCCGCGAGATCCCCCGCATCCGGCGTCGAGATCCCGAACGACACCAGCGCACCGCCCACGGGCGTCGTCGCCGCCGGATGCGGAGACTCTCGCCAGTTGATGAAGAACGGCATCCCGTAGCCGCCAGCCTGCGGAAACAGCAGATCCCACACCAGGAGCCCGCCGTCGGCCGTGCGCCGCCGCGTCTCCACGGGGCCGGCCGACGGGATCCCGGCCTCTTCGAGCAGGCCCTTCGTGACGACGAGATCCCCCTGCGCCGCCCAGGTCACCAACCCTCCGGCGCTCATCGCGGCCATTCCGGTGACCATCTGGCTCTCGACCGCCTGCGCCGGATCCGGCGCGATGATCTCGAGGTAGGTGTCGCCGAGGCTCAACAGCGCGTTGCGCGTGCCGAGACCCTCGTGGGAGCCGCCGAAGGCAGGCGCCACGCCGAAGGCTCCCTCGGCCCACGCCATGCCTTCGTCGAGATCGGCGACGGCGTACATGAAATGGTCGATCTTCATCCGCGGGTTCTCCTGGCCGCTGTCGGACGGGCTCCCAGGCCGCCTGCCGGCCGTGGTCGCCGGCGCGACCTGAGGCGAACAGTAAACAAGATAGCGCCGACGGTCGTCCTGTTCATCAAAGCCGTTTCATTCTAGGGGCGGTCACCAGGCGCCGGCGTTCAGCCACCCGCGTCGTGGCCGGCCACGATCCACCCTCCGAACCGATTGAGGAGCCTGCCATGAGAGAGTCCATTCTGATCGCCGTTGTCGTTGCCCTGACGTTCGCGCCCATAGCAGCGGCCGCCGACAACGCCGCCGTCCTCGGCAAATGGGAGTCGACGACCGAGACGCCTCAGGGCACCTTCGAGGTCGTGTACGAGTTCACGGAGGTCGACGGCGAACTCAAGGGCACCTGGACCAACCCGCGCAATAGCGGCGACCTGAAGAACGTGTCCTGGGACGGCGAAACGCTCAAGTTCGGCCGCGAGATCGGCAGGGGCGGCCAGACCTTCAACCTCAACTTCGAGGCGACGGTGGACGGCGACGCCATGACCGGCAAGATGATCACTCCCCGCGGCGAGCGCGGGTTCACGGCGACCCGCAGCAGCTAGGAAGCCACGCCCACAGCAGAGCGCGACGCGATGCCGAGGACGGCGCTCAGGGTGCGCGGGTCTTCTGACCCGCTGCCGCCGAAGGCGGCCAACTGGACGCGCCGCGAAGCGGCGACGACTCTCCGGCTTCCCTACTCCAGGTGCTTCTTGAAGAACGCACTCACCTCCGCGAACACATCCTCCGATTCCGGCGACCCCACGAGGATCAGGTAGTCGGCGTGGGCCACGCCCTCGTACACGTGCAGGTCGGCCACCACGCCGGCAGCGCGCAACTTGCGGTGGGTCCGCGCCGTGTCGCTCAGGAACATGTCGCGGGTACCGGTGATCAGGTACGTCGGCGGGAAGCCCTCGAAGTCGCCGTAGACGGGTGAGAGCAGCGGGTCCTTCAGGTCGTGGCCATCGGCGTAGAGCCGCGCCGCGGCGCCCAGGAACCCGTCGTAGGTGACCAGAATGCGGTCCAGCCCTTCGTTCGTGAACAGGCTGTCGCTCGTCTTGGTCAGGTCCGCCCAGGGCGTTCCAGCGTAGATGGCGCCGGGCACATCGAGACCGAGTGCGATGAAGCGGTGTACCGCCGCGAGCGACAGCCCGCCGCCCGCGGACGTACCGCCGATGGCGA
>JAJDZH010000211.1 GCA_022824725.1 Thermoanaerobaculia bacterium
ATCGAACTCGGCCAGCCGGCGTCGATCCGGGTCGATGCCGTGCCCGACCACGAGTACAGCGGGAGTTTGCGCCAGATCGTGCCGACCGCCGACCGGCAGCGCGCCGTGGTCCAGGTCAAGGTGACGATAGACGATCGCGACGAACGCCTGGTGCCGGACATGAGCTGCACCGTGACCTTCCTGCAGGAGGGCACGGACCAGGCCGCGCTGGAGGCGGAGCCGAAGGTGCTGATCCCGGCCGCCGCAATCGTGACCGAGGGTGACCGGAGCTACACCTGGGTGGTTCGGGATGGCGCCCTGGTCCGTTCGGCGATCCAGTTGGGCCTGGAGCAGGACACCGACTTCGAGGTGCTGTCGGGGTTGAGCGGCGGCGAAACGGTCGTGCGGCAACCGTCGGCGGATCTCGTCGACGGAATGCGGGTCCGCGAGGTTTCCTGACCGCCTTGGAGAGATGATGGAGGCACTGAGCCATGGCTGAAGCGGTCGTCCAACTGCGGGACGTGACGAAGAACTACCGGCGCGACGCTTTCGAGCTGAAGGTGTTGCAGGGGATCACCCTCGATGTCGAACAGGGCGACTACGTGGCGCTGATGGGGCCTTCGGGCTCCGGCAAGAGCACGCTGCTCAACCTGCTCGCGGGCATTGACCAGCCGAGCAGCGGCGATCTGGTCGTGGCCGGCCAGCAGGTGAGTCGACTCGGTGAAAGCAAGCTGGCGCTCTGGCGCCAGCGCCACATCGGCTTCATCTTCCAGTTCTACAACCTGATTCCCGTGCTCACGGCCTACGAGAACGTGGAGCTGCCGCTCACCCTGCGGCGATCGTCGAGGGCGGCCCGCAAGAAGCGAGTCGAGACGGCGCTCTCCGTGGTCGGATTGCAGAACCGGATGAAGCACTACCCACGGCAGCTCTCGGGGGGCCAGGAGCAGCGGGTGGCGATCGCCCGCGCGATCGTCACCGATCCAACGCTGTTGCTCGCCGACGAGCCGACCGGCGACCTGGACGCCGACTCGGGACGGGAAATCCTCGACCTGCTCGGTCAACTGAACGAGCAGTTCAACAAGACGATCCTCATGGTGACCCATGACCCGAACGCGGCGGCGAGGGCGAAGCGCCTGGTGCGGCTCGACAAGGGGCAACTGGTGTCAGGCGACTCGGGAGCAGGCGAATGATCAAGCTGATTCGACGCAACCTGCTGCGCAACAAGCGGCGCACCTTTCTGACCATGGCCAGCCTGGCGATGGCGTTGTTCATCCTGTCCCTGCTTGGCGTGGTGAACGACGCGATGGACTTCGCCGACGAGTCGGCGATCCCCGACCGGCTGGTCGTGCGCAACGCGATCTCGCTGACTTTCCCGTTGCCCGAGGCGTACGAGCAGCGGCTTCGGACGATCGACAACGTGGTCGCGGTGACGCCCCAGAACTGGTTTCAGGGCGTCTACAAGGACCAGAGACCGGAGAACTTCTTTCCGCGCTTCACGATCGATCCGGAGACGTTCCGGAGCGTCTTCTACGACCTGGAGTGGAACGAGGAAGAGTGGGAGGCCTTTGCGGCGCAGCGCACGGCCTTCGCGGCCGGCCGCGAACTGACCGAGATTCAGGGTTGGTCGCTCGGCGACACGATCGCGATCAAGGGCGACATCTTCCCGATCGACGTGGAGCTCCAGTTGCGGGCGATCTACGACTTCGACGAGCCGGGCCAGGAGCGGCAGATCTTCTTCCACCGGCGCTACGTCGAGGAAGCGATGGGCAATCCCGGCCAGAACGGAACGTACTGGCTGCGGCTCGACGATCCGGCGGCCGCGCCCGCGGTGATTGCCGCCGCCGAGGCCATGTTCGAGAACTCGGACAACCAGGTGCGGGCGGAGACGGCAGAGGCGTTCGCCGCCTCGTTCACGGAGATGCTGGGCAACCTCACGTTCTTCTTCTCGATGATCGGGCTCGCGATCGTCATCTCCATCTTCCTGATCACCGCGAACACGATGGCGATGGCCGCGCGCGAGCGGACCACCGAGGTCTCCGTGCTTCGTACCCTGGGCTTCCGCCGCAACCAGGTGCTCGGCATGGTGATCGGCGAGTCCCTGGCGGTCGGCGTGCTGGGCTCCGCGCTCGGCCTCGGCTTCACGGCGGTCGCCATTCAGGGCGCGACGCCGTTCCTGGAGCAGATGGGCTTCGGCTTCGGCGGCTTCGCGCTCGACTCCCAGGTCCTGGTGACCGCGGTCGCGATCGGCATTGCGGTCGGCCTGCTCAGCGGCGTCTTCCCGGCGGTCGCGGCGGCTCGGCTCAAGATCGTCGACGGACTGAGGCGGCTCTGACGGTGGGCGGCTGCATGCGCAAGGAGACGGCATGATCCCGATCAAGTACACCTACCGCAACCTGTTCGAGCGTCGTGGCGTGGCCTTCATGACCCTGGCCTCGATCGGCTTCGTCGTACTCGTCTACATCGGCGTGCTTGCTCTCGCCGGCGGCCTGCGGGCGGCGTTCGACGACACCGGGGATCCCTCGGTCGTCATCGTGATGCGGGACGGCACGCGCGCCGAGATGGAGAGTTCCTACGCGCAGGAGAGCCACCGCCTGCTGACCACGATGCCCGGCGTCGAACGGACGGCCGACGGCGACGTGGCGGCGTCCGGCGAGACGGTGACGATCCAGATTTTCGAGCGGGTCGACGGCACCGAGACGAACGTGATGGTCCGCGGCGTCGAGCCGGGGGCGTTCGGCATTCGGCCGGGGTTCGAGATCACCGAGGGCCGGGTCTTCGAGCCGGGCCGTGGCGAGATCATCGTCGGCCGCAGCCTGGCCGGCCGCCTGGGCCTGCGCGTCGGCGACGAGCGCGAGCTGGGCCGGAACACGTTCCGCGTTGTCGGCCTGTTCACCGGCGTGGGCGCCCACGGTTCCGAGATCTGGGGTGACTACCGTGACCTGGGCGATTCGTTCCGGCGCAGCGGCTACTACTCCTCGACCCGGCTCCAGGCCGCGTCGCCGGCCGCTGCCCGAGACCTGATCGAGACGGTCAAGGCTGATCAACGGCTCCAGGTGCAGGCCCTGACGGAACCCGAGTACTACGAGCTGCAGTCCGAGACGTCGTCGGGCCAGTTCATCATCCTCGGCAACGTCCTGGCCGTGCTGATGGCGA
>JAJDZH010000352.1 GCA_022824725.1 Thermoanaerobaculia bacterium
AAGTGTGGAGGAGCTGGTCTGGGCGGCCGCCGGTGGTGATCGTGAGGCCTTTGCGGAGTTCCTGGGTCTGCACTACGAGCGGATCTTCCGGCTCTGCTTCCGGCTGACGGGCCGGCGGGAGGAGGCGGAGGATCTGACGCAGGACATCTGTCTCGCCTTGCCGGGGAAGCTGAGGAGTTTTCGAGGGCAGGCCCGGGTGACGACCTGGCTCTACCGGATTGCCGTGAACGCGGCGCATGACCGTCGCCGGCGGGCCGCGAGCCGGACCAGGGCCACGGGAGGTTGGGGGGACTGGGAAGTGAACCGGCGAGCGGCGGCAACAGACACAGCGGCGAGTCTGGATTGGCTGCGGCGCTCGATGAGTTCGCTGCCCGGCGACCTTCGCGACACGGTGGCGCTCACGATCGATGGCGAGATGACCCATGCAGAAGCCGCCGCGGTGCTCGGAATCTCCGAAGGCACCGTGAGTTGGCGGCTCTCCGAGGTTCGCAAGCGGTTGCGGGCCATGTGGCAAGAGGAAACAGGACGATGACCGATCCGCTTGACGATCTGAAACGCGCATTCGAGCGCGCGACGCCGGCGCCGGACGCCGAGAGGCGGAAGGCGAACCTGGCTCGCGCCCAGGAACTCTTCGACCGTGTCCAGGACCCGGAGGCCGAGCACCGTCGTACCGATGACCGCACCAATACCTGGGCGGCTATCGGTCAGGGAGTACGACACATGCTGAACACGCTGACTTCCCGACCTTTCCTGGCTGTGGTCGGTGCTGTGGCCGCGGTTGGGCTGACTGCTCTCCTCGTGACTGCCACTCGGACCGAGACGCCGCCATCCGGCATCGTCGTCGCGGATGCCGCCGTCGAGCCAGAGCCCGTCGTCACACGCGCAGACGACCCTGTAGCGGAACGTCCTACACCTGTGCCGACCGAGGAACCTCGGGCCGTTGGCGATGTCGACCAGCCGGAAAGCCGGCCGGTTCCGACAGAAGAGCCCGCTGCCACCGAGACGTCGCTCCGTGAAGTCGGCCTGCCGGCTGATAGCGACGCTTCGGAGGCGGTCGCGACGGCGTTGGACCACCAGGTACCCACCGTTGACCGCTTCGAACTTCCGGAAGCACCGCTCAGCGCTGAGGAGCGGCTCCCCGCTGTTGCGCCTCGGAGAGATCAGTCGGCAGAGTCTTTCGACGCCACGATCTCTGAGTTGGAGAGACGGAGGGAGACCCTGAGGGCCGAGTTGGAGAGTGTGCCCGGCGCCGCCGTGGCCCGCGACGGTGAAGTAGTCGTCGTCCCCGAACCGCCTCCGCCCCTGGCAGCGGTACCGCCTTCACCCCGCCTCGTTGCGGAGTTTGCGCCCGACCCCGCGGAGTTGAGGCAGAGCGTTCGTTCCGTTGCGGAGGCTCACGTTGCGGCCTGGGCCCACGACGTTCCGAGTCCCCGGCGGCCCAACACCGAAGCCTTCGCCAACGAAGGCGCCAGTCCGGTCAGGACCACGAGCGAAGAACCCGTCTCGACCTTCTCGATCGACGTGGACACCGCCAGCTACTCGGTCGTCCGTTCCTCCTTGTCGAACGGCTACCTGCCGGCGCCCGAGTCGGTGCGCATCGAGGAGTTGATCAACTACTTCCCGTACGCCTATCCGCCGCCCGAGGGGCCCGGCGCGCCGTTCCGGCCGACGGTCACGGTCTCCGGGACGCCGTGGAACCCGGACACGCTGCTGATGCACATCGGCATCCAGGGCCGCCAGCCGGCCACGGACGACCGGCCGCCGCTCAACCTCGTGTTCCTGATCGACACGTCGGGTTCGATGGATCAGCCGAACAAGCTGCCGCTGCTCGTGCAGTCCTTCCGCCTCCTGCTCGGCCAACTGGGCCCAGAGGACGAGGTTGGCATCGTCACCTACGCCGGCAGCGTGCGCCGCGTGCTCGACGCCACCCCCGCCACGGAACGAAGCACGATCCTGAACGCGCTCGACGGCCTCCGGGCCGGCGGCTCGACGGCTGGCGCGGCTGGCATCCAGGTGGCTTACGGGACCGCCGCCGGCATGGCGGTGGAAGGCGAGGTCACGCGCGTCGTCCTCGCCACCGACGGCGACTTCAACGTCGGCATCTCCGACCCGGACCAGCTCGAGAGCTTCATCGCCCGCCAGCGCGACAGCGGCGTCTACCTCTCGGTGCTCGGCTTCGGCCGCGGCAACCTGGACGACGCGACGATGCAGGCGCTCGCCCAGAACGGCAACGGCCAGGCGGCCTACATCGACACACTCGCGGAGGCGCAGAAGGTCCTCGTCGACCAGCTTGTGGGTACCCTGTTCCCGATCGCGAACGACGTGAAGATCCAGGTCGAGTTCAATCCGGCCACGGTCGCCGAGTACCGCCTGATCGGCTACGAGACGAGGGCGCTCCGGCGCGAGGACTTCAACAACGACCGCGTCGACGCTGGCGAGATCGGCGCCGGACACGCGGTCACCGCGATCTACGAAGTCACGCCTGTGGGGTCGCCCGCCGTGCTGCACGACGCCCTGCGGTATGCCGGTCGCGCGGCCGAGCCGCCGGTGGCCGCCGAAGTCCCCGCAGGGTCCCGGGAGCTCGCGTTCCTGCGGCTGCGCTACAAGGAGCCGGGCCGGGACACGAGCGAACTCGTCGAACTGCCGATCGCTCGCGACGTGGGCGAGGCCGGCGCCGATCAGCGATTCGCCGCCGCGGTCGCCGGCTTCGGCCAGCTCCTTCGAGGCGGTGTCTACACCGGCGGCTGGTCCTACGCGGACGCAATTGCCCTGGCTGAGGCGAACACCGGCGACGATCCCTTCGGCTACCGCCGCGAGGCGGTGACCCTGATGCGCCTTGCGGAGAGCTTGGCCCGATAGCTACTTCGCGCCCAGAAATCCCCGCAGGCAGCGGGTCACGGCGCCGGGCGCCTCGGCCATCAGCATGTGGCCGGCGTCCGCCACGGTCACGAATCCGGCGCCGCCCCTGTTGCCTGTCGAGCTGCCGCCGCGGATGCGGTCGGCGAGGGCGCGGCCGGCCCTCGGCGGCGTCATCCTGTCCTTCGCGCCGGCGACGACGAGCGTGGGGCAGGTTATGGCCGGGGCGCTTTCGCTGCCTTCCCATTCGTTGCAGGCGGCGAAGTCGCGGTGGAGCACTTCCGGCAGGCAGCGGTCGAGCAGCGCCATCGTCGACCCGAGCATCCACAGTCCGGGGGCCTCGGCGCCGCCGAAGTGGGCGCCGGCGCCGTGCCCGAAGGCGGCGATGAAGCGGTGGGCGTTGAGCGGCCGTTTCAGCGTGTCCGCCAGCAACCCCGGGTTGACCCGCAGCGTTTCGCCGGCGCCGAGCAGGGCCAGCCGGCTCAGGCGGCCGTTCATCCGGCTCGCCGCGTCGACGGCGATGCAGGCGCCCATCGAGTGGCCGACGAGCGCGATGTCCTTGCTGCCCGCTCGCGCCGCGGCCGCTGCCGCGAAGTCGACGGTCCAGGCGGCGTAGTCCCCGATCGTCGTGATGGCGTCCAGGTCCTCGGACGCGCCGTGACCGGGCAGGTCGGGAGCGGCGACGTTCCAGCCGTGTTGAGCCAGCGACCGGGCCTGCAGCGCCCATACGGTGTGGTCGCTGCCGGCGCCGTGGAGCAGCAGGGCCAGGGGAAGTCCCTCCTGCCAGGCGGAGCCGCCGGTGCCGCAGTACGCCTTGCGGCCCTGGATCTCGAGTTCGGTCATCGGCGTGCGCGCAGTCGACGAGTACGGGTCAGGAGGCCACCGCCCGCGGCCGCTGAGCCCGCCTATGGGAGCGCTTGAGCGCCCGGTCGAGGTCGGCTGTGAGGTCGGCTGGATCCTCGAGGCCGACCGACAGCCGCACCATCTCCTGGGTGACGCCAGATTCGGCGAGCTCTTCGGCGGTCATCTGCTGGTGCGTCGTGCTCGCCGGGTGAATGACCAGGCTCTTCGCGTCGCCGACGTTGGCGAGGTGCGACCAGAGCTCCAGGCTCTCGATGAAGGCGATCCCCGCCTCGAGTCCGCCGCGAATCCCGAAGGTCAAGAGGGCGCCGCTGCCGTTCGGCAGCAGCTTGCGGGCGAGTTCGTGCTGCGGGTGGCTGGGCAGGTCGGGGTAGCTCACCCACTCGACCGCCTCGTGCTGCTCCAGGAACCCGGCGACCGCCCGCGCGTTCTCCACGTGGCGGGCGACCCGGAGCGGCAGGGTCTCCAGGCCCTGAATCAGGTAGAAGGCGGCCTGCGGGTTCAGGCAGGCGCCGAAGTCGCGCAGTCCTTCGAGCCTTGCCTTGAGGATGAAGGCCGGCGGGCCGTAGTGCTCGGCGAAGGCGATGCCGTGGTAGCCCGGGCAGGGCTCGGTCATGATCGGGAAGCGCCCGGAAGCGGCCCAGTCGAACTTGCCGCTGTCGACCAGGACGCCGCCCAGGGTGACGCCGTGGCCACCAATGAACTTGGTCGCCGAGTGCATCACGATGTCCGCGCCGAGATCGATCGGCCTCGACAGGAACGGCGTGCCGAACGTGTTGTCGATCAGCAGCGGTACGCCGATCTCGTGGGCGATCGTGGCGACGGCGGGGATGTCCAGCACGTCGATCCGCGGGTTGCCGATCGTCTCGCCGAAGAACAGCTTGGTGTTCGGACGGGCGGCTCGCCGGAAGTTCGCGGGCTCGGTCGGTTCGACGAACGTCGTTTCGATGCCGAAGCGGCGCAGCGTGTGGTTCAGCAGGTTGTGCGTACCGCCGTAGATGGCCGCCGAGGAGACGACGTGGTCGCCGGCGGAAAGGATCGTCGCCGCGGCGAGGTGGAACGCGGACTGCCCGGAAGCGGTGGCCACCGCGCCGACGCCGCCTTCGAGCGCGGCAATCCGCTCCTCGAACACCGCCACCGTCGGGTTGGAGATCCGCGAGTAGATGTGCCCCGCCTCTTCCAGGTTGAACAGTCCGGCGGCGTGGTCCGTGTCCCGGAACACGTAAGACGTCGAGTTGTAGACCGGCACGGCGCGCGCTCCCGTGGCCGGGTCGGGCCGCTGGCCGGCGTGAAGGGACAGGGTGTCGAACTTGTAGAACCAGTCGCTGCTCATCGCGTGAGTGTAGCTGTAGCGGCGGCGCGGGCTGACCTGTGGCAGAGTGGCGTCCCGAGGAGGCCGGATGGGAATCGTCGAAGAGTGGCACGAATGCCTGGACCGGGGGGAGATCCTGCTGCTCGATGGCGGCACCGGGACGGAGCTGGAGCGGCGAGGGGTGCCGATGGACACGGCCGCGTGGTGCGGGACGGCGGCGCTGGAGCACCAGGACGCAATCCGGGATCTGCACGAGGAGTACATCCGTTGCGGCGCGGATGCGATCATCACGAACACGTTCGCGACGCACCGCCCGTTGCTTGAGGCCGCGGGTCTGGGCGACCAGGTCGCGGTGATCGTGCGGCGGGCGGTGGAGGCTGCGCTCGAGGCCCGCGATCGGGCCGGATGCCCGGGCGTGCTCGTGGCGGGATCGATGTCGAGCATGCCGGCGAACAACATCCAGGGCGGCTACCCGTCGGCCGGCGAGCAGATGGCGGCCTATCGGGAGCAGTGCGGGCTTCTGGCCGAGGCCGGAGTCGACGTGATCGCGCTCGAGATGATGCAGTTCCACGAGCGTGCCCTGCTTGCCTTCAGGGCAGCGAAGGAGACGGGTTTGCCGGTTTGGCTCGGGGTCAGCGCCCGAAAGGACCCGGAAACCGGTGCGATCACGCCCTTCAACTGGCCTGACGAGTCCTTCGAGGAGTTGCTCGACACGCTGATCCCGCTCGGTCCCTCGATCGTGCACGTGATGCACAGCGAGATCGCCGCGGTGCCGGAAGCGGTAGCGATGGTCCAGGAGCGCTGGGACGGCCCCGTCGGCGTCTACCCGGAGTCGGGTTACTTCACGATGCCGAACTGGAACTTCGTCGACGTGATCGAGCCGGCCGATCTGCTGGAGGAGGCGCGCGGCTGGGTGGCCGCGGGCGTTCAGATCGTCGGCGGCTGCTGCGGTTTGGGGCCGGAACACATCCGAGCCCTGGGAGCGCTTCGCGGATCCGGCTGAGGAGGCCGGAACGATCGTGACAGCGGGCGGCGAACCGGATCGGGACGATGCGAAGCGCGTCCGGCGCTGGTTGTAGCGCGGCCCGCCAGGTCCTTGTGCCGGCCTCGATGCTGGCGTTGGTCCTTGCCGCCTGCGGACCCGGGCCGGAGGACGCGGCGCCATCGTCGGTCCGGGCGGACGTGGAGCACCTGCTCAGTGGCGCGTCGACCGCGCGGCCGCCCGTCATCCTGATCACGATCGACACCCTGCGTGCCGATCGGCTGTCGAGCTACGGCTCGGATCGGGTCGCGACGCCGCACATGGACCGTCTGGCGGCGGAGGGCATTCGCTTCGCCAACGCGTCGTCGACCGTGCCGTTCACGTTGCCTGCGCACAGCTCGATCATGACGGGGCTCTACCCGCCGTCCCATGGGGTGCGCGAGAACGTCGGCTACGTGCTGGCGCCCGAACTGGTGACGATCGCCGAGCGGTTCCAGGATGCCGGCTACCGGACCGGCGGTTTCGTCAGCGCCTTCGTGCTCGATGCGCGCTGGGGCATCGCCCGCGGCTTCGACCACTACGTCGACGACTTCGACCTCGACGCGATGGCGGGCGCCAACCTGGGCTCGGTCCAGCGGGCGGGGCCGGAGACGATCGCGCACGCGCTCACGTGGCTCGATGACGTGGGAGACGAGGGGCCGTTCTTCCTCTGGCTCCACCTGTTCGATCCCCACGATCCGTATGACCCGCCGGAACCGTTCCGGTCCGGGTACCAGGGCCGGCCCTACGACGGCGAGGTCGCCTACACGGATTCGCTGGTCGGCGAGTTCCGCGCCGCCCTCGAGGAGCGCGGTCTCTTCGATGAATCCGTCCTCGTGCTGACGTCGGACCACGGCGAGGGACTGGGCGACCACGGCGAGAGCTACCACGGCTTCTTCGTCTACGACTCCACCGTCCACGTGCCGCTCATCGTCCGGCTGCCCGGCGGCACGGAGCGCGGCCGGGTGGTCGGCGACGCGGTGAGCCACGTCGACATCGCGCCGACCCTGATCGAGCTTCTGGACCTCGACGGGGCTGGAGAAGGCCAGGGCCGGAGTCTGCTCCCGGACATGCAGGGACTGCCGAATCCTCTTGCCGAACGGAGCGTGTACGCCGAGTCCTTCTACGCGCTCGACCACTACGGCTGGGCGCCGCTTCGCTCGCTGCGCACGGCGGAGCACAAGTACATCGAAGCGCCGGAACCCGAACTCTACGCCCTGCTCGAAGACCCGGGCGAGCTAGCGAACGTCCTGCTCGAAGAGCGCGACCTGTCGCGCCGGCTGCGGGCGGAGGCTCTCGAACTCTCGGCGGAGCTCGATCGGGCGGCCCCGAGTTCCAGCGCGGAACCGGATCTCGACGAGGACACGCTGGCGCAGTTGCGAGCGCTCGGTTACCTCGCCGGCCGCGGCGCCGCCGGCCGGGGGGATTCCGAAAGCCCGCGCGCCGACCCGAAGGACAAGGCCCACCTGCATCGCGCCATCATGCGGGCGCAGAGCGCCTTCGGCGCCGGCGACGAGGACGCGGCCGCGGCCGAGCTGCGAGCGGCGCTGTCCGAGGACGATGGGCTGCTCGACGCGCACCAGCTCCTGGGCACGATCACGCTTCTCGCGGGCGATCCGGAACAGGCGTCAGGCCACTTCCAGAGCGCGCTGGCCCTCGATTCCGAGCACCGGCAGTCCCTGCTTGGCCTCGCCAACGCCTACCGCGAACTGGGACGCATCGACGAGGCGGTGGTCGGCTACCGCCGGCTGCTCGAAGTCGCGGGTCAGGACGCGAAGGCGACGATGGCGCTGGCGCGAATCCACGTCGACCGCGGCGAGCTGAGCGAAGCGGAGCAGGTGCTGACGGCCGCCGCCGAAGGGCGCGAGCCGCCCGCGGTCGTCACGAACAAGCTGGGCGAGGTGATGGCGCTCCTCGGCCGTAGCGGCGACGCGGAGGCGAAGTTCCGGGAGGTCATCTCATCGAACCCGGAACTCGGCGAGGCCCACTTCAACCTGGCCGTTCTGCTGGATGAGTCGGGGAGGATGGAGGACGCGGTCACCGCCTACCGGCAGGCGGAGGAACTGCGCCCGCGCGACCATCGGCCCCGGTTCAATCTGGGCCGGCTCTACGGCCGGCAGGGCCGCGCGGACCTCCAGATCGAGGCCTACCGCGGCGCGGTCGAGGCGGCGCCGGACTTCACCGTCGGCTACTTCCACCTGGCGAAGGCGTTGATGGACCACGGGCGGGATCTCGAAGAAGCGGAGACGTTCGTGCGCCGCGGTCTGGAGGACGAGCCGACCGGTCGGGACGGCGCGCTCGGCTACTTCGTGCTCGCCGACATCCTGAACCGGCTGGGGCGGCCGGCCGAGGAGCGGCAGGCACTGGCCCGCGGACAGGAACTTCTCGACCGCCGCTGAGCCCGGTGCTCAGCGGCCTTGGCCGGCGTCGAGCGCTGAGGCCACAAGGACCGCCATCTGCTCCGGATCCTCCAGCGGGCCGAGGTGGCCGAGCCCCTCGACCTGAAGGAAGAGCACGTTCGGCAACTCGCTCACGATCGCTTCGGCCCAGTACGCGGGTCCCGGTATGAGCACGGATCCCCGCATCAGGGTCACCGGGCACTCCACTTGGCGGAGCCCATCCCAGGCACGGTGGCGGGGCCCCATGAGGTAGAGCTGCGCCTCGACGTCGGGGTGGCACTTGATCTCGACCGCGCCGTCCGTCGACGGTGCGAAACCATGCCGGACGTACACGTCGAGCGCTTCCGGGTCGATCAGCGAGTAAGGCACCTTCTCCGCGTAGTTGGCGACGGCGGCTTCGTACGACGAGAAGCGTCTGCGGCGACGCCGGGTCCGTTCGACCCAGACCCCGAGGCGGGCGTCGTCGTCCGTGACGCCCGGTGGATAGATGACCGGTTCGTAGCAGACGAGGCCGGCGAACAGGCCCGGCCGCTTGGGCGCGATCATCAGCAGCGCGGCGGCGCCCATCGAGTGGCCGAAGCCGAACAGCGGCCTTTCGGCGCCGAGTTCCAGCGCGTCGATCACCGCGACCAAATCCTCCGCACAGCTTTCCCAGCTGTAGTCGAGGCCGTCCGGCGCGGTCGCGTCGCCGTGCCCCCGCACGTCGACGCTGATCCGGCGAAAGCCGCCGAGGTGCTCGAGCATCGGGTCGTAGACCCGTCCGTGAAAGCCGGTGGCGTGACCGGCGATCAGGTCGGGGCCATCGCCGCCGAAGTCGTAGACGGCGAGTTCGACGCCGTCGGTGGACTGGACGCGGTGGACGGAAACCGGTTCGAGCATCGGCCGGGGAAACTAGCAGCATCCGGTTCAGGCCCTCGTTGCAGAATAGGACGATGCCCAAGCATGTGACCCGGTTCAGCCGGGGAAGCCGCCGCTCGGCGGAGAGTGTCCGCATCTGGCGGTTCCAGATCGGCTTCCTGCTGCTGTTTGCCATCACCGCCGTCCAGGTGGTGTGGTGGATGGTCGATCAGGAGAGGATCGCCGACCGCATCGCCGCCGACCGTGCCACGGAGTTCGAGCTGGATCGGGATGCGGCCGAATCAGCGCTTCGGGCCGGGCAGTCGCTCCAGGAGCTGAATGGCCTGTACCCGCACCTGGAGATCGATGTCGGGGGAGTACGGGTGCGCCCGGAGGCTCGCGAGAGTGTTGCGCGGGATCGTCGCAGCCACCTGAACCAGTACCGCTGGGAAGGGGGGTTCTTTCTCGCCGTTCTGGCGGGCGGGGTCCTCGTCCTCTGGGTTGTACTGCGCCGGGAGGGCGACCTGCTGAACCGCCAGCAGAACTTCCTCGCCGCGGTGTCCCACGAGTTGCGGAGTCCGCTGGCGAGCCTGCGGCTGACGACGGAGACGTTGCTGCTCCGTGATCTGGCGGCGGCGGATCGTCGCGAGCTGCTCGACCGCAACCTGGAGGATCTGAGACGTCTGGAACGGATGATCGGCAATCTCCTGGAGACGAACCGCCTGGAGCATGCGAAGGTCGAGCCGCGCCGCGAACCGGTCGACCTGGCTGAGGCGGTGTCCCTCGCCTTCGCCGAACTCGGCCACCGGCACGACGGCGGCGAGGGCATCCAGATCGAGGTCAGGGTCGAGGACGGCCTCGATCTGCAGGCGGACCCCGTGGGCCTGGGCACGGTGCTGCGGAACCTGATCGGCAACGCGATCGAGTCCGCCCAGGCGGCCGGCACGAGAGTGGAAGTCGTGGCGAGACGGCTGGACTCGATCGTCGAACTCGAGGTGCTCGACGACGGCGTCGGCTTCGACCCCGCGGACGGCCGTCGCCTGTTCGAGAAGTTCTACCGACCCGGCAGCGAGTTGCGGCGCGACAAGAAGGGCAGTGGTCTGGGGCTCTACCTGGTGCGGAGCTTCGTGACGCTCGAGGGAGGTGAAGTGGAGGCGAGCAGCGAGGGCCCGGGCCGCGGCGCGGTGTTCCGGGTCACATGGCCGACCAGGCGCCAGGCCGAGGGAGCGGCGTCGTGAGACCCGTAGTCGAAGACCAGGTGCGGGTCCTGCTGATCGAGGACGAGGAGAATCTCGCCGCCGGCATCCGCTTCAACCTGGAGGCCGAGGGCCTCGACGTCGATTGGGTTCGCGACGGCGGGCAGGCGCTGGAACGGGTTCGGGATCCGCGCTACCAGCTCGTGATTCTCGACGTGATGTTGCCGGGCGTGGACGGGTTCACGCTATGCGAGGAGGCGCGTAGAGCCGGCGTCGATACGCCCGTCCTCTTCCTGACCGCCAAGGCGGAGGTGTCCGACCGGATTCGCGGCCTCGAGGCCGGAGGCGACGACTACCTCGCGAAGCCGTTTCACCTGACGGAGCTGCTGCTGCGGGTGCAGGCGATCCTCCGGCGACGGTCATGGCGTCCCGGCGACGCGCCTGACGCCGTGCGCTTCGGCGGCAACCACTTCGACTTCGCGGCCTTCGCCGGCGCCTCCTGGGACGGTCAGGCGCAGCAGTTGACCCAGAAGGAGGCGATGATCCTCAAGACCCTGGCGGAGCGGGAGGGTGAAGTCGTCTCGCGCGAGGACATCCTGGACCGCGTCTGGGGCTACGAGGCCTTTCCGTCGTCCCGGACAGTCGACAACTTCATCCTCCGGCTGCGCAAGCGCTTCGAGCCCGACCCCGAGCGGCCGCGACACTTCCACACCGTCCGCGGTGTCGGCTACCGGTTCACCGCCGACGCTGACTGAGCCGCGGGCGCTACTCGACTTCAAGCAGCTCGACCTCGAAGACAAGGGCGGCGGCGGGGGGAATCGTGGGGGGTGAGCCGTGGGCGCCGTAGGCGAGTTCGGCGGGGATGAAGAGCTCCCACTTGGCGCCCGGCTTCATGAGTTGCAGGGCTTCGGTCCAGCCGGGGATCACGCCGCCTACCGGAAAGGTCGCCGGTTGGCCGCGGTCGTAGCTGCTGTCGAACTGGGTGCCGTCGATCAGGGTACCGCGGTAGTTGACGGTGACCGCCTGGGTGGCCGTGGGGCTGTCCCCTTCTCCGGGGCGGATTTCGCGGTAGAGGAGTCCTGAATCCGTCTTGACGATGCCGTCTTCCCCGGCCTTCGCGGCCAGGAAGGCGGCGCTCTTGGCGGTGTTTTCCATCATGGCGGCCTTCCTCGCGCGGTCCGCGTGTTCCTGCATCTTCGTACTCAGTTCGCCCAGCACGCTGTCGATCTCTTCGGATTCCATCGCCTCGGTTCCTTCCAGCGCGTCCATGAAGCCGCGGAGGACCAGGTCGGCGTCGAGGGTCAGATCCTCGGGATCCAGGTTGCTGCCGATGTTCACGCCGAGGGCGTAGGAGGCCTTCTCGTCCCAGGTTTCGGCGACCGGCGCTTCAGCTCCGTTGTCGGCGCCGGCCTCCTCCTGGGCGCAGGCCGGCAGCGTGGCAAGGAGTACGGGAATGGCGGCGGTCGACAGGACGGGGGTTCGTGGCTTGTTCATGGCGCGCATCGTATCCGCAAGGGGAGGGTCGGCGTCACCGCTTCGCTATCCTCGCCGCGTGCAGCCGCTGCAGTTGATCCTCGTGGCACTCGTGCAGGGGCTGACCGAGTACCTGCCGATCAGCTCGACGGCGCACCTCATCCTGCTGCCGCGACTGTTCGGCTGGCCCGACCAGGGTCTGGCGGTCGACGTGGCGGCGAATACCGGCACGCTGGTGGCCGTCGTCGCCTACTTCCGAAAGGACCTTGCGGTCTACGTGCGGGCGCTGTTCCAGGGCGGCGACGCCGGCGACCCCGCTGCGAGGCGGATGATCCCGTTGCTGGCGCTTGCCTCGCTGCCGGTTCTCGTCGCCGGCATCGTGGCGGGCGACTGGATTGCCGGCGACGCCCGCAGTCCGGGCGTGATCGCCTGGGCGACGATCGGCTTCGGCCTGGTGCTTGGCGCCACGGATCGCTGGGGGGCGCAAGAGCGCCGGCTGGAGCAGGTGAACTGGCGGAACGCCCTGGTGTTCGGGCTGGCGCAGGCAGCGGCGCTCATTCCGGGCGCCTCCCGGGCCGGAGTCGTCATGAGCGCCGGCCGTCTGCTCGGCTTCGACCGCGAGTCGTCGGCCCGCTTCGCCTTCCTGCTGGCGCTGCCGGTGGGCGTCTTCGTCGCCGGCAAGGACAGCCTGGACCTGATGAGCGGCACGCTGCCGCTGTCCCAACTGCCGTCGCTGCTCCTGGTCGCCGCGCTGTCGGCGGTGGTCGGCTACCTGGTCATCGGCGGCCTGCTCGGCTGGCTCAGACGGCGCAGCCTGCAGCTCTTCGTCGGCTACCGGCTGGCGCTGGGCTCCGTGCTGCTCGTGGTCTTCTAGCCGGCTCGTCCACGACCGCGAAAGGCAGCGCAGCGCGACGCGGCGCCGCTGCCTGAACTGCTCGATCGCGCAAGCATCGCGAAAGAAGTAGAGGAGTTCGCCCAAATGCCACCTTGGGCGGCTAGCCTTCGTGCTCGTGAGCTCACTCGTTCCCTTCGATCGAATCCTCGCGTTGCTGCATCGGGCCGCCCTCGACGACGTGCACTGGCCCGCCGCCACCGCCCTGATCGAACATGCCTGTGGCGCCACGGGAAACGTCCTGACGGTCTGCCAAGGCACCGGCAACGGGGCGCGCGTCCTCTTCGCCCGGTTGCTCTACGGCGGCGAGCCTCGACAGGACCTGGCGCAGGAGTACTTCGACGTGTACTACGCCCACGACGAAGGGCCGCCCCGCCTCGCGGAGCGGCCTGTCGGCCAACTGGTCAATGTTCCCGACCTGTACACCCAAAGGGAGTTGAGGACGTCGGCGGCGTACAACGAGGGATGGGGCCGCGGCCAAGGCCAGAACGGCTTGATTACGCGCCTCGACTGGGTGGACGGCCTGAGTGTGGTCTGGGCTATCGGCAACCCGATCGCTAGCGGCGGCTGGCAGTCGGCTCAGCTCCGGTTGATCGAGTCTCTGCTGCCGCATGTCCGCCACGTGGTTCGGGTTCGTCAGGCGCTGGCCGGCGCCGAGGCGTTGAGCGGGGGGCTGGCCGGTCTGCTGGACAACAGCCGGATCGGCGTCCTGCGCCTGGACCGCCACGGGCGCGTGGTGGCGGCGAACGCCCCTGCCCGGGACATTCTGCGCCGCGGCGAGGGCTTGTCCGACCGGAACGGCGCCCTGCACGCTTCGCTGCCGGCGGATGACGGTGGTCTGCAGCGGCTGCTGAAAGGCGCGCTGCCGGTGTTCGGGAGCGAGACGCCGCCGAGGGGCGGCTCGATCAGGATCCAGCGGCCCTCGCTTCGGTCTCGGCTGGAGCTTCACGTACACGCCATCGACGCCAGGCAGGCGGACTTCGGGGGCCGCCGGGTGGCGGCCCTGGTGCTCGTGGTCGACCCGGAGAACCGCCCGTGCATCGACCCGGTCCGGTTGTCGATGCTGCTCGACCTGTCGCCGTCGGAGGCCCGGGTGTCGGCGCTGCTGGCCGAGGGCCGGCCGGTACGAGAGATCGCCTCGACCGCGGGCTACAAGGAAAGCTACGTTCGCTGGCTTCTGAAGCAGGTCTACAAGAAGCAGGGAGTGTCCGGGCAGGTCGCCCTGGTGCAGCGGGTTCTCACGGCGTACGCGTTTCCCCGGCGCTGACGGCCGGCGACGGTACCCGCGATCGCGGACGCCACGGCGGTTCCGGACGGTTGCCGCCCGTAGCTGCTGTCGCCAGCTGCGTCGCGGTCAGACTTCGCCGATTCTGGCGGTGATGGCTCCGCCCATCTCCGCCGTGGACACGGCCGGCTGCCCTTCGGGCGCCAGATCGGCGGTACGGAATCCGTCGTCCAGCACCGCGGCGACCGCCGCCTCGACCCGGGCCGCCTCGGCTTCCAGGTCGAGGCTGTGGCGGAGCAGCATCGCGGCGCTCAGGATGGCGCCGATCGGGTTGGCGATGCCGCGGCCGGCGATATCGGGCGCGGAACCGTGGACCGGCTCGTACAGGCCCTGGCTGCCGGCGCCCAGGGACGCCGAAGGCAGCATGCCGAGCGAGCCGGCGAGGATCGCCGCCTCGTCGCTCAGGATGTCGCCGAACATGTTGCCGGCGAGGATCACGTCGTACTCCGCGGGCGAGCGCATCAACTGCATCGCGAAGGCGTCAACGAGGTGATGGCTGACCTCGACGTCCGGATACGCGCTGGCGACTTCCGTCACGGAACGCCGCCAGAGCCGCATCGAGGCCAGCACGTTCGCCTTGTCGACCGACGCGACCTTGCCGCGGCGACCCCTCGCCGCCCGCAGCGCGACCCGGGCGACGCGCTCGACCTCGGCGGTGGAGTAGACGAGAGTGTCGTGCGCCACGTCGCCGTCGCCCTGCTCCTGGCGGGGGCCGAAGTAGATGCCGCCGGTCAGCTCCCGTACGAACAGCAGGTCGACGCTCCGCAGCAGTTCGGGCCTGAGCGGCGCGAACTCGATCAGCGACTCGAACACAGGTACCGGGCGCAGGTTGGCGAACAGGCCCATCTCGGCGCGCAGGTCGAGGAGTCCCTGCTCAGGCCGGAGTTCGGCGCTCGGGTCGGACCACTTCGGGCCACCGACGGCGCCGAGCAGCACCGCGTCGGCCGCCTTGCACGCGGCCAGCGTGGCTGGCGGCAGCGGGTTCCGGTAGTCGTCGATCGCGTTGCCGCCCATCGGCTGGGACTCGAGCTGGAACTCGTGTCCGCCGAGGTCGGCCACGACCTTCAGGACGCGGGACGCTTCCTCGGTGACTTCGGGTCCTATGCCGTCGCCGGGCAGGAGGACGATGTTCGCCTGCATGGGGAGTCGCTCGCTCAGCCCGACCGGGTGTCGAGCCGCGCCGGGTGGGCGGCCTCGAATGCCTGGATCGAGGACGCCTGGTTCAGCAGGTAGCCGAGCTGATCCGTGCCGTCGAGCAGGCAGCGACGGGCGAAGGGGTCGACCTCGAAGTTCGTCTCGCCGCCGGCGGGCAGGCTGAGGGTCTGCGCCTCGAGGTCGATCGTGACCTCGGCGGCCGGATCCGCGGCGACGGCGTCGAACAACGACGCGGAGACTTCTTCGGTTACCGGTACGACGAGGAGGCCGTTCTTCAGCGAGTTGCTGCGGAAGATGTCGGCGAAGGAGGTGCTGATGACCGCGCGGAAGCCATAGCCGACGAGGGCCCAGGGCGCGTGCTCTCGCGAGCTGCCGCAGCCGAAGTTGTCGCCGGCGAGCAGGATTCTGGCGTCTGCGTGCTCGGCACGGTTCAGCACGAAGTCGGCGATGGGCTCGCCTTCGGGATCGCCGTCCCGGTAGCGCCAGCGGCAGAACAGGCCGGAGGCGAGGCCGCTGCGGTCTGTGACCTTCAGGTAGGACGCCGGGATGATCTGGTCCGTGTCGACGTTCTGGATCGGCAGCGGCGCCATCGTGCCGCTGAAGCGGGTGAAGCTCTTGCTCACGACAGCACCTCGCGGACGTCGGTGACGCGACCCGTGATCGCCGATGCGGCCGCGGTCAGGGGGCTGGCCAGGAAGGTGCGCCCGCCGGCGCCCTGCCGCCCCTCGAAGTTGCGGTTCGAGGTGCTGACGGCGTACTGGCCGGGCGCGAGCTGGTCGCCGTTCATCGCCAGGCACATGGAGCAGCCGGCTTCGCGCCACTCCGCGCCGGCGTCGACGAAGACCTGGGCGAGACCGTCCCGTTCGGCCTGCCGCTTGACGGCGTCGGAGCCGGGCACGATGAGCACCCGCAAGCCGTCGGCGACCTTGCGGCCGCGCAGCACGTTCGCCGCGGCCACCAGGTCGCTGTATCGCGAGTTCGTGCAGCTTCCGACGAAGACGACGTCGATCGGCTTGCCCTGAAGCTGCTGGCCGGGTTCGAGGGCCATGTAGTCGAGCGCCTTGCGGAAGGACGCCCGCTTCTCGGGTTCGATGGCGTCGTCTTCCGGTACCGCTCCCGCGATCGGGATCGCCATGCCGGGGTTCGTGCCGTACGTGACCATCGGCTCGAGCGCGGAGCCGTCGAGAGTCGTGGTCCGGTCGTAGGCCGCCCCGTCGTCGGTGGGCAGCGACCGCCAGTCGTCCACGGCCCCCTCCCAGGCGTCGCCGGCGGGCGCCATCGGGCGGCCTTCCAGGTACGCGAAGGTAACGTCGTCGGGGGCGATCAGGCCGGCGCGGGCGCCGCCCTCGATCGACATGTTGCAGACCGTCATCCGGCCTTCCATGTCGAGGGCGCGGATGGCTTCGCCGGTGTACTCGAAGACGTGCCCCGTGCCGCCGCCGATGCCGAGCCGGGCGATCACCGCCAGGATGATGTCCTTGGCGACCACGCCCTCCTGCAGGCGGCCGTCGATGCGCACCTCGTACGTCTTCGGCCGGTGCTGGAGCAGGCACTGGGTGGCGAGCACGTGGCCGACCTCGCTGGTGCCGATGCCGAAGGCGAGGGCCCCGACCGCGCCGTGCGTGCTCGTGTGGCTGTCGCCGCAGACGACGGTCATGCCGGGCTGGGTGGCGCCGAGCTCGGGGCCGATCACGTGGACGATGCCGCGGCGCTCGTCGCCCATCGCGTAGAGCGGGATCCCGTGCCGTTCGCAGTTCGCCAGCAACCGATCGAGTTGCGCGGAGCCCTCCGGGTCGAGCACGCGCAGCTTTGCCGTGTCGATCGAGGGATCGGTCGGCGTGGAGTGGTCCATCGTCGCCAGCGTCAGGTCGGGCCGCCGCACGGGGAGCCCGCGCTCGGCCAGCTCGGTGAACGCCTGCGGCGAGGTCACCTCGTGCACCAGGTGCAGGTCGACATAGAGAGTCGCGGGCAGGCCCTCGGCCTCCGTGGCGACCAGGTGGCGCCGCCAGATCTTCTCGAACAGCGTCCTCGGTCGACTCATGCGTCTACCGGCTGGGGTCGCGAGACCCGAAGGGTGGCGGGGCCTCCCTCGCCCGCCGTGTACTTGGTGCCGATCGCGGTGAGCATCCGGTTGAGAGCTGCCAGGTACGCCTTGGCGGAGGCCACGATGACGTCCGTGTCGGCGCCGTAGCCGCCGAAGACCCGGCCCTTGCCGCGGCCGCCCGACGGGCTCTTGATCCGGACCGTGACCTCGCCCATCGCGTTGATGCCTTCCGTCACGCTGTGGACGTTGTACTCGAGCAGGGTGTTCCTGGCCTCGACCACGGCGTCGATGGCACGGAAGGTCGCGTCGACGGGTCCGGTACCGACGCCGGGCGAGATGTACTCGTGACCGTTCGGCCCGCGCAGCCGGGCGGTCGCGGTCGGCATGCCGGGCCGGCCGCAGGAGATCTGCAGCTCGGTCAGCGTGAAGATCTCCGTCGGCGCCAGGATCTCCTGGTTCGCCAGCGCCTGCAGGTCGGCGTCGGTGATGTCCTTCTTCTGGTCGGCCAGTTGCTTGAAGCGGCGGAAGGCCTCGCCCAGCTCTTCCCGGTTCAGTTCGAAGCCGAGTTCCTCCATGCGCATCCGGAGCGCGTGCTTGCCGGAGTGCTTGCCGAGCACGAGCCTGCTCTGGGTCAGGCCGACCGTCTGGGGGGTCATGATCTCGTAGGTGCGCTGGTCCCGGAGCATGCCGTGCTGGTGGATGCCCGCCTCGTGGGCGAAGGCGTTCTCCCCGACGATCGCCTTGTTCCGGGGCACCGCGATGCCGGTGTAGTGGGCGACCAGGCGGCTCGTCCGCACGAGTTCCGTCGTGTTGAGACGGGTGCCGACGCCGTAGATCTTCGGCCTCGTGTGGAGCGCCATGACGACCTCCTCGAGCGAGGTGTTGCCGGCGCGCTCGCCGATGCCGTTGATCGTCACCTCGACCTGCCGCGCGCCGGCTTCGATCGCCGCGAGCGTGTTGGCGGTGGCGCAGCCGAGATCGTCGTGGCAGTGCGCTGACCAGATGACGTCTCCGGCGCCTGCGGTGTGCTCCATCAGGTAGCGGAAGAGGCCGCCGTACTCGACCGGCATGTCGTAGCCGACCGTGTCCGGGATGTTCAGCGTCGTGGCGCCTTCCCTGATCGCGAGCGAGAGCACCTCGGCCAGGAAATCCGGGTCGGAGCGGCTGGCGTCCTCGGGGCTGAACTCGACGTCGGCGCAGAGGGAGCGCGCGTGCGCCACCATGTGGCCGACCTGGCTGAGCACCTGCTCCCGGGTCATGCCCAGCTTGCGCTCCATGTGCAGGTCGGAGGTCGCGATGAAGGCGTGGATGCGCGGCTTCGCGGCGTCCCGGACTCCTTCCCATGCCTTGTCGATGTCCTCGCGCCAGCAGCGGGCGAGCCCCGCGATCACGGGGCCGTTCGCCCTGCCGACCTCGCGCGCGATCCGTCGCACGCCTTCGAGATCGTCGGGACTGGCGGCCGGAAAGCCCGCCTCGATGATGTCGACGCCGAGCACGGCGAGCTGGCGGGCCACCTCGAGCTTCTCGGCGCTGGTCATCGTCGCGCCCGGCGACTGCTCGCCGTCACGCAGCGTGGTGTCGAAGATCCGGACCCAGTCTCCGTTCTTGGCCTGTCCTGTCATCGCTACACCTCCTTGGCGTCCAGGAACGGCATCATCCGACGCAGTTCCCGGCCGACCTCCTCGATCGGGTGGCTCCGCTCCCGCTGCCGCCGGGGATCGAAGCGCGGCCGGCCGTTCCTGTTCTCGGCGATCCAGTCGCGGGCGTACGTCCCGTCCTGGATGTCGCTCAGGATCTTGTCCATCACCGCCCGCACGTCCTCCGTGATCATCTGATCGCCAGCGTGGTAGCCGCCGTGCTCGGCGGTATCGGAGACGCTGTACCACATGTAGCCGAGCCCGCCTTCGTACATCAGGTCGACGATCAGCTTCAGTTCATGCAGGCATTCGAAGTACGCGACTTCCGGCTGGTAGCCGGCGGCGACCAGCTTCTCGAAGCCGGCGCGGACCAGGGCGGAGGCGCCGCCGCAGAGCACGATCTGTTCGCCGAAGAGGTCGGTCTCCGTTTCCTCGGCGAACGTGGTCTCGATCACTCCGGCGCGGGTGCAGCCGATGCCCTTCGCGTAGGCCAGGGCGTCGGCCAGGGCGCCGCCGCTGGCGTCGTTCTCGACCGCGACCAGGCCCGGCGTGCCGGCGCCCTCCGTGAACACCTCCCGCACCCTGTGCCCCGGCGCCTTCGGCGCGACCAGGGACACGTCGACTTCCTCCGGCGCTCCGATCTCGCCGTAGCGGACGTTGAACCCGTGGGCGAACATCAGGGTGTTCCCCGGCTTGAGATTCGGGGCGAGGTCCTGCTCGTAGAGTTCGGCCTGCACCGTGTCGGGCGCCAGGACCATGATCATCTGCGCCCGCGCGGCCGCGGCCGCGTTGCCGAGCACCTCGAGGCCGTCGGCTTCGGCCTTGGCGGCGCTGCCGCTGCCTTCGCGCAGGCCGACAACGACGTCCACGCCGCTGTCGCGCAGGTTCAGCGCGTGGGCGTGGCCCTGGCTGCCGTAGCCGATCACCGCGACGGTGCGGCCGTCGAGCCGGGAAAGGTCCGCGTCGTCGTCGTAGTAGAGCTTCGCCATCTGGTTGGGTTCCTCGTCTGGTGATTCGAGCGGAGGCGCTCAGAGCACGTTGCTGCGCGCCGCGGCGCGGCTGCGGTTGGGCTTGAAGCCTTCGTCCTTCAGGGTGTGGCCGCCGCGCCCCAGCGCGATCATGCCGGTGCGCACCATCTCGACGATGCCGAACGGACGCACGAGTTCGGTGAAGTTCTCGAGTTTCTCTTCCTCGCCGGTGATCTCCACCACCAGGCTTTCGGCGGAGACGTCGATGATCCGGGCGCGGAAGATGTCGCAGAGCTGGATCACCTCCCGCCGGTTGTCGGAGGTCGCCCGGACCTTGACCAGAGCCATCTCCCTCACCACCGAGGGCTGACTGTGGAGGTGGTCGACGTGGACGACGTCGACCAGCTTGTACAGGTTCTTGACCAGGCGGTCCGCCTCCGCGCTGTCGGACTCCATGACGATCGTCATCCGGGACATCTCGTCGCGCTGAGTGCGGCCGACGGACAGGCTGTCGATGTTGAAGCTGCGCCGCCGGAACAGGTTCGCCACCCGGGCCAGGACCCCGGGGCGATTCTCGACCAGCGCTGCCAGGATGTGTTTCGCCATTTCGCCGTTCCTCGGGAACCGGCCGACCTCAGACCCCGAACCGGGAACCCAGGGCCGCTGCGGCAGCGGGCGCCTCTGGCTCGGTTCCTTCGGGTTCAGGGGTTGTCGCTGCTTCCGGGATCTCCGCCGCTGCCGCCCGTTCCCGCTGCTGCCGCTCGAACTCCGCCGGGGTGGGCCGGCGGATCATGTCGTCGAGGTCGGCGCCTGCCGGCACCATGGGAAAGACGATCTCTTCCTTCTCGACGACGAAGTCGATCAGGGTCGGTCCGGCTGTCTGCGCGCGCGAGGCGTTGACCGCCTCTTCGATCTGGCCGCGCTCGGTGACGCGAACGGTCGGGATGCCGTAGGCCTCCGCGAGCTTGCAGAAGTCCGGGTTGACCATTGGCGTCTGGTTGTAGCGCTCCTCGTAGAAGAACTCCTGCCACTGGCGGACCATGCCGAGGAAGCCGTTGTTGATGATCGCGATGTGGACGTTGACCCGCTCCTGGACCGCGGTGGCGAGTTCCATCATCGTCATCTGGAAGCCGCCGTCGCCAACGATGGCCCACACTTCCTGGTCGGGGCGGGACATCTTGGCGCCGATCGCCGCCGGCAGGCCGAAGCCCATCGTTCCCAGGCCGCCGCTGGTGATCAGGCTGTGCGGCCGTTCGTGCTGGTAGTACTGGGCCTCCCACATCTGGTGCTGGCCGACATCGGTGACGGTGATGGCTCCGCCCGCGGTGAACTCGAACAGGTCGCGGATGACCTGGGCGCCGAGCAGCTTGCCTTCGGGCACCGCCGGGTGCTGGGGCGCCTCGGCCGGCCGCACGATCTCACGCAACTCGGAGTCCGCCCGCCACTCGGCGATGCGGTCGAACCAGGCCTCGTTCGGCCGCCGCTCGACCCGGTCGAGCAATTGCCGCAGGACCTCGCCGAGGTCGCCGACGATGCCGACGTCGACGGTCACGTTCTTGTTGATCTCGGAGGGGTCGATGTCGACGTGGATCTTGCGCGAGTCCCGGGCGTAGGTCGCCAGGTTGCCGGTCACCCGGTCGTCGAAGCGCATGCCCAGGGCGATCAGCAGGTCGGCCTGCTGGATCGCGTGGTTCACCTCGGCGCCGCCGTGCATTCCCATCATTCCGAGGCAGAGCGGGTGCTGCTCGGAGATCGCGCCCTTGCCGAGCAGGGTCAGGGCGATCGGAATCTGCGCCTTCTCCGCCAGTTGCGCGAGCTCCTCGTTGGCGCCCGCCATCGAGATGCCGTGCCCGGCCAGGATGATCGGCCGCTCCGAATCGCGGATCAACTCCAGGGCCGCGGCGACCTGGCGCGCCCTTGCCGTCTTCGGCGGGCTGTAGCCGGCGAGTTGAATCGGCTCCGTCGGGTAGACGAACTCGGCTTCCTGGATCTGGACGTCCTTGGGAATGTCGACCAGCACCGGACCGGGCCGCCCGGTCCGGGCGATATGAAACGCCTCGCGCATGACCTCGGGCAGTTCGTCGATGCTCGTCACCAGGTAGTTGTGCTTGGTGATCGGGAGGGTGATGCCGGTGACGTCCGTCTCCTGGAAGGCGTCGCTGCCGATGGCGCCGGTGGGGACCTGTCCCGTGATGCAGACGATGGGAGACGAGTCCATCATCGCCGTGGCGATGCCGGTGACGAGGTTCGTCGCGCCGGGGCCGCTGGTCGCCATCGCCACGCCGACCTTGCCGGTGGCGCGGGCGTAGCCGTCAGCCATGTGCGACGCGCCCTGTTCGTGGCGGGTCAGCACGTGATGGAGTTGCGGGTACCTGGTCAGGGCGTCGTAGGTGGGCAGGATGGCCCCGCCCGGGTAGCCGAAGACGATGTCGACTCCCTCGTGCAGCAGGCACTCGCACACGATTTCGGCGCCGGTCAGCACGACGGCGTCGGCGCCCCCATCCGGCGGGTTCACTGCCTCCGGGTTCACTGCCTCTCGGTTCGTTGCGGCGTCTTCGTTGCTCATCTCGGCCTCCTCGCTCAGCCGGCCAGGGGCTTCGCGGCCTCCTGCAGCCGGGGTACCTGGGTGAGCCAGTTGTGGCGGTCGGGGAGGCGGCCCTCGACCAGCCCGAAGAACTCCTCCTGGAGGTGGTGCGTGATCTCACCGCGCGTGCCGCTGCCGATCGGGATCCGGTCCACGGAGCGCACCGGGCTCACTTCGGCCGCCGTACCGGTCATGAACAGCTCGTCGGCGAGATAGAGCTCTTCACGGGCGATCGGCTGGAAGCGGACGTCGTACTTGAGGTCGCGGGCGATCGTGATGACCGAGTCCCTGGTGATGCCGCCCAGGATCGAGTTGTAGAGCGGCGGCGTGTAGATCACACCGTCCCTGATCAGGAACAGGTTCTCGCCGGCGCCCTCGCAGACCAGGCCGCGGTCGTCGAGCATGATGCCCTCCGCGTAGCCGTGCTCGCGCGCCTCGATGGACACGAACTGGTTCGTCACATACTGCCCGCTGATCTTGCCCAGCGGCACGGCCGTGTTCGAGTTGAAGCGCCGCCAGGAACTGATCGCGGCGTCCACGCCCTGTTCGATCGCCTCCTCGCCGAGGTAGCGCCCCCAGCGGACCGCGTAGATGGCCAGTCTCGAACTGCAGGAGGTCGGGTTGAGGCCCATCTCCTCGTTGCCCCGGTAGATCAGCGGCCGGATGTAGCACGACTCGAGACGGTTGCGGCCCACCGCCTCGATGCAAAGCTCCTCGACCTGGTCCTGCGTGTAGCCGGGTTCCATGCGCATGATCCTGCAACTGTCGAACAGGCGCCGGACGTGCGGGCCGAGGCGGAAGATCGCAGTCGTCTCACCCGTGTCGTAGGCGCGAATGCCCTCGAACACCGACGAGCCGTAGTGCAGGCCGTGGGTGGTGAGGTGGACGGTCGCCTCGTCCCAGGGTTTCCACTGGTCGTCGATCCAGATCCACTCCGATCGTTCTATGGGCATGCGGTTACTCCACTGGCGCCGAACCAAAAAAGCCCCCAGGCGTTGCTGGGGGCTTGAAGTCGCTCAGTTTCCTGTTGGTGCGCCTAGTTAGCCCCCTGGGTCACAAGGACCAGGACCAGAATCAGCAGCAGAAGGACGGCGGGGGTAGTCATGGCGTAAGGATTCTGTTGATCTACCGGGCGGCAGGTCGTGCGAGGGAGCGTAGGAGAGGACGGGAGCGGCTGTCAAGCGTGGATGCCTCGAAACCTGGCGCCAGAAGCGACACAACGCTCTGATTCGGCGGTATAGTCGAGCGTTTACGCGCGCGTTTCGTGACTTTCCGTGAAGCTGTTTCCACGCCTCGAGTTCCATCGCACCGGGATTGGCCTCCTCCCCGACCCCCACGACCCGGAGCCCGGTTCGGCCGTTCATCTGGCCAGGGTGGCCGGGTCGAAGCGGCCGCTGACGTTCTGCAGTTGCTCCACGGGCCGGCGCAGCGGATGCCGCCACCTCAAGCAGCTCGAGGGTCAGATCCGGGAACTCCACCAGGTCACCGGATGTAGCTGGTTCGACCTCTTCGCTCACAGCGGCTGGTTCCGGCTGGCCCAGACTCTGTTCGAGGAGCGTCTCCCGGCGGCTTCGGAATGCCTCGTGCTGCAGGAAACGCCCGACGATCCGATTCGCCTGTTCGGTCCAGGCGGAGTGGAGGTCCTTCGCTACCTTGAGCAGGCGCCGGCAACGGTTCGGTTTCTGGAACGGATCGGGAAGCTCTCGGGCGGCGTGTCGACCGCGGATCGGTCGGGTCTGCTGGAGCGGCTGTCGACGTTCATGCGGACACCCGAGGAACAGCATCTGAACAAGGCCGGAATGCAGACGAACCGGCAGTTCTTCGAGGGCAGTCTCTGGTTCCGCGTTGCCTACCACGCCCTGAGGGAGTTCGGCGATATCTCCGGCGGCAGAGCCGAAACGAACGGAGCGACGGTGAGACTCGAGCCGTCAATCGAGCTCTCCAACGGCACGTTCTTCCTGGCGGTCCGCACGGGCTCGGGTGGGCCGGACCTGCTTCAGATCGCCGTTCCGCGTGGCCGGGTGGACGCTGCGCTGGCGTTCCTCGCGGAAACGGGGCAGACCTCGGCGGTTCCCCTGTCGGCCGCGGATCTCCTCCACGTCGGCCCCGACACCAGGATCGAGAAGGAAAACCAGCTCGAGATACTGCGCCTGGCCGCGGAGGGGGAGGACGTCCTCGACGAGAAGCGGCGCGAGCGCTTCCAGTATGGCGAGCTGGTCTTTCTCGAGGAGTTGGAGGTCCTCGTCCGGCGCGCGGATCGCAGTGAGGGGGGCTGGCGTGAGCCCGCCGCCATCGATCTCGGACCGGCGCGGGTGCCGACCTTCCGGACCGTGCCGCCGATCGAGGAACCCGAGCCGGTCCTGACCGAGAGTCCGCTGGCCGCTATCGGGATCCTGACCGAGTTCGACTACATCGAGATCGAGCCGGACGGAGACGAGTCGCTTTCGATCCGCTATGGCTTCGGCGACAGTGACGTGAGTCTCGGGGAACTCCTGGCAGCGAGGGGTGCCGGCCTGCCGTACCTCGAAACAGCGTCGGGCTGGATCGATCTCAACGCGCCGGCGCTCAGGAACCTCGGATCGCTGCCTGCTCAGGCGAGAGCGCGTGCCGAGGGCGCCGGCGGCAATGGCGACTCCGCCAGTCTCCGTCTCTCATCGGCCGAGTTGCTGCGGCTGCAGGCTTCGAGTACGGCGCCGATCCGCGTCGAGGGCGAAGGCAGCCGTCATGACTTCCTGCGCCGCTTCCTGGAGCTCCGGCCGGCCGATCCGATGGTGAGTCCTTCGGGGCTCACGAGCGTCCTGCGTCCCTACCAGAAGCTAGGTGTCGAATGGCTGAAGTTCCTGTACGAGAACGATCTCGCTGGTCTTCTCTGCGACGACATGGGCCTGGGGAAGACGCACCAGGCGATGGCGCTGATGGTCATCCTGCGGGAGCAACTGGGGGTCGACGAGCCGTTTCTCGTTGTCTGCCCCCGCACCGTCATCAGCCACTGGCGCAACAAGCTCCGGGAGTACGCGCCGGGATTGAGCCCGGCGTACTACCACGGACCGCAACGCAATCTCGGGGAATCGCTGGCTCATGGCGACGTGATCCTCACGTCCTATGGCGTGATGCGGAATGACGTCGAGCGTTTCGGCGAACGGCGCTGGGGCCTCATCGTGTTCGACGAGGTGCAGCAGATCAAGAACCGGAGCACCCAGGGCTACCGTGCCGCCGTTGCGCTCAGGGCCCGGATGAAACTGGGGCTGACCGGCACGCCGATCGAGAACTCGCTCACCGAGTTGAAGGGCCTGTTCGATCTCGTGCTGCCGGGCTACCTTGGCGGCGACGACACCTATCTGGATGTCCTCGGGACGAACGAACTCGACGCCGATTCCTGGTACGCGGTGAATCTGCGGCGTCTGACCGCACCCTTCGTGCTCCGCCGGGTGAAGACCGCCGTGCTGGACGAGCTGCCGGAGAAGATCGAGGACGTGCGCACCTGCCGCCTGAGCCCCGAGCAGTTCGACCTGTACCGCCAGACGATCGAAACGAAGGGCGTGACGCTGATGAACGCCTTGCGGAGCGAGCGGGGCGCGCTTCCCTACATCCACATCTTCGCGCTGCTGAACATGCTGAAGCAGATCTGCGATCATCCCGCGTTGGCGGTCGGCGATCTGGACCGCTACGAGAACTACGAATCGGGCAAATGGGACCTGTGCAAGGAGCTCCTCGAGGAGAGCTTCGACAGTGGCCAGAAGGTCGTCGTCTTCAGCCAGTACCTGGGGATGATCGGCATCCTGGAGCGCCACCTGACGAAGCTCGGCATCGAGTTCGTCACGCTGACGGGTTCCACCCGCGAGCGCGGCAAGGTCGTCGACCGCTTCAACGACGACGACGACTGCCGCGTCTTTCTGGGCAGCCTGAAGGCGGGCGGCACCGGCATCGACTTGGTCGGCGGGTCGGTCGTCATCCACTACGACCGCTGGTGGAACGCGGCTCGCGAGGACCAGGCGACGGACCGCCTGTACCGGATCGGCCAGAAGCGGGCGGTCCACGTCTTCAAGCTGATCACCGAGGAAACGCTCGAGGAACGCATCGCCGCCATCATCGACCGCAAGCGCCGTCTCATGGAGAGCGTGGTGCAGGAGGACGACCCCCAGCTCAAGAAGATCTTCTCGCGCGAGGAGTTGATCGAGCTGCTGCAGGGGCCGGGCCTCGACGAGCCGGCCTGAGGCCGGGCCAATAGGGTAGTGGGCCGATGACCACCAGGATCGAGCTGTACGACACGACACTTCGCGACGGGACCCAGCGGGAGAACATCTCCCTGTCGCTGGCGGACAAGCTGGCGATTGCCAGGCGGCTGGATACGTTCGGTATCCCCTACATCGAGTGCGGCTGGCCCGGCTCGAATCCGAAGGACGCCGACTTCTTCGAGGCCATCCGCGAGGTCGAACTCGAACAGGCGAGAATCTGTGCCTTCGGCGCCACCCGACGCAAGCACAGCGCCTGCAACCGCGACGGCAACGTCCAGGCGCTGGTCGCCGCGGAGACGCCCACCGTCACGCTGGTCGGCAAGAGCTGGGACCTGCACGTCGAGAAGGTGCTCGAGACCGACGCGCGAGAGAACGAGGCGATGATCGGCGACACGGTCGGCTACCTCAAGGAGCTGGGCCGCGAGGTGATCTACGACGCGGAGCACTTCTTCGACGGTCTGGCCGGGAACCCCGAGTGCGCGCTCGGCACGTTGCGCGCGGCGGCCGCGGCGGGCGCCGATTACATCGTGCTCTGCGACACGAACGGCGGCACGCTGCCGTGGCAGATCGAAGCGGGGATCGACGCGGCGCGCGCGGAACTCGGTCCGGAGGTCCGGATCGGCATTCACACGCACGATGACGGCGGCTGCGGCGTCGCCAACTCCCTGGCGGCCGTGCGGGCCGGCGCGGTGATGGTCCAGGGCACGATCAACGGCTACGGCGAACGGGTGGCGAACGCGAACCTGGTGACCATCGTGCCGGACCTGCAGTGCAAGATGGGGTTCTCCTGCGTCCCCGACGAGAGCCTGCGCGAGTTGACCTCTCTGTCGCGATACGTCGCCGAGGTGGCGAACATCGCCCACGACGACCACCTGCCCTACGTCGGGCGGAGTGCTTTCGCCCACAAGGGCGGCATCCATGTCGCGGCGATGCTCAAGGAACCGACCAGCTACCAGCACGTCGAGCCGGGGGTGGTCGGCAACGAGATGCGGACCGTGGTATCCGAACTCTCGGGCCGCGGCAACATCGCTCATCTCGCGGCGGGCGCCGGGATCGCCGAGACTCCCCACGCGCGCGAGGTGCTGTACAAGGTCAAGGAGCTGGAGAATCGCGGCTACAGCTTCGAGGCCGCCGAGGCGTCCGTCGAGCTCATGCTGCGCCGGGCGGAACCCGGCTACGAGGCGCCTTTCCGCCTGATCGACTTTCTCACTGTTGTCGAACACCGCGACGGTCGCGGTCTGGTCGCGGAGGCGACCGTCAAGGTCGAGGTGCCGGGCGGCGCCATTGCTCACACGGCGGCGGAAGGCAATGGACCGGTGAATGCCCTGGCCCACGCCCTGCGCAAGGCGCTGGAGCCGCACTATCCGCAACTGTCCGGGATGCGGCTGGCCGACTACAAGGTCCGTATTCTGGACAGCGCCCACGGAACGGCCGCCACGACCCGCGTGCTCGTCGATTTCGTCGCCGACGGCGAGCGCTGGACCACGGTAGGCGCGGGCACGAACATCATCGAGGCAAGCTGGGAGGCGCTCTCCGACGCGATCGAGTTCGGACTGACGGCCTGATCACGGCCGGGGTCCTCAGCGAGCGAAAGCTCCCCTGGCGCCGATCGCCTCGAACGGCTCCATACCGATGCAGGTGCAGATCAGGTGGCGGTCGCCGTGGGCGTTGTCGACCCGGCCGACCGGCGGCCAGTACTTGTGTTCGTCGTTCCACGGGGCCGGGAACGCCGCCTGCCGGCGGGAGTAGGGGCGGTCCCAGTCGTCGGCGCTGATGGCGGCCGCGGTATGCGGTGCGCCGCGCAGGGGGCTGTCGGAGATCGCCACGTCACCGCGTTCAACGGCTGCGATCTCGGCGCGGATCGCGATCATCGCGTCGCAGAAGCGGTCGAGTTCGGCCTTCGACTCGCTCTCGGTCGGTTCGACCATCAGCGTCCCGGCCACCGGGAAGGACATGGTCGGTGCGTGGAAGCCGTAGTCGATGAGTCGCTTGGCGACATCGTCGACCTCGACGCCGGAGGCCTTGAAGCCGCGCAGATCGAGGATGCACTCGTGAGCCACCAGCCCGCTGGCGCCCCGGTACAGAACGGGGTAGTGGGTTTCGAGCCGCTGGGCAATGTAGTTCGCGTTCAGGATCGCGGCTTCCGTGGCGCGGCGCAGTCCGGCAGCCCCCATCATGCGAATGTAGGCCCAGGAGATGGGCAGGATCGAGCCGCTGCCGACGGCCGTTGCGCTCACCGCGCCGACTGTCCCGCTCCCCAGGCTGCCTGCACCGTCTGACTGCCCGATGGACGCGAGGGGGTGCCTCGGAAGGAAGGGCGCGAGATGGGAGGCGACCGCGATCGGCCCCATGCCCGGACCGCCGCCGCCGTGGGGGATGCAGAACGTCTTGTGGAGGTTCAGGTGGCAGACGTCGGCGCCGTAGTCGCCGGGCCGGCAGACGCCGACCTGGGCGTTCATGTTCGCGCCGTCGAGGTAGATCTGCCCGCCGTGGTCGTGGACGATGGCGCAGATGTCGCGGATCGCCTCTTCGAACACGCCGTGCGTGGAGGGGTAGGTGACCATCAGCGCCGCGAGGTCTTCGCTGTGGGCCTCGGCGCAGGCGCGCAGATCGTCGAGATCGATGTTGCCCTCCTCGTCGCAGGCGACGGCCGCGACCTTCAGCCCGGCCAGCACGGCGCTGGCGGGGTTCGTTCCGTGAGCGGAGGTGGGGATGAGGCAGACGTTGCGGGCCCCCTCGCCGCGGCTCGCGTGGTAGCTCCGGATGGCGAGAAGACCGGCGTACTCTCCCTGGGAACCGGCGTTGGGCTGCAGCGAAACGGCGGAGAAGCCCGTGATGCTCGCCAGCCAGTTCTCCAGGTCGCCGCAGAGCCTCCGGTAACCCGCCGTCTGATCCTCGGGGGCGTAGGGATGCATGTGAGCGAACCCCCGCCACGTGATCGGCATCATCTCCGCCGTCCCGTTCAGCTTCATCGTGCATGAGCCGAGCGGGATCATGGAGGTGGTCAGGGACAGGTCGCGCGCCTCCAGCCGGTGCAGGTAGCGGAGAAGCTCGGTCTCGGAGCGGTAGCTGCTGAACACCGGATGGTCGAGACAGGGCGTCGTCCGCCGCAGCGCGGCCGGCAGGTGTTCCGTCGCGTCGGTCGAAAGCGGGGTCCGAGCCCCGGCGGCGCCGACTTCGGCGAAGGCCGCGAGCACCGACTCGATGTCGTAGTCGGTCGTCGTCTCATCGCAGGCGACCGAGATGGCGCCCGAGCCCCACTCCCGCAGGTTCAGCTTGCGGCGCCGGGCGGCGGCGATCACCCGGCGCTCCTCTTCGACACTGCCGACCTCGGCGGTCACCGTGTCGAAGAACGTGTCGGAGCGGAGCGTGAAGCCCAGGGCGCGCAGGCGTTCGGCGAGGCGCGCGGCGCGGCGGTGAACCGCCTCGGCAATGGACTCGAGACCCTCCGGCCCGTGGTAGACGGCGTAGAAGCTGGCGATCACCGCCGGCAGCACCTGGGCGGTGCAGATGTTGCTGGTGGCCCGGTCGCGCCGGATGTGCTGCTCCCGCGTCTGGAGCGCCAGACGCAGGGCCGGGCGGTGACGGTCGTCGTGGGTGACGCCGACCAGACGGCCCGGCAGCCGCCGCTTCAAGCGGTCGCGGACGGCGATGTAGGCGGCGTGCGGTCCGCCGAATCCCATCGGCAGCCCGAAGCGCTGGGTGTTGCCGACCGCGACGTCCGCGCCCCAGGCGCCGGGCGCCTCGAGCAGGCAGAGGGCGAGCGGATCGGCGGCGGCGATCGTCATGCCGCCGGCCTCCCGCAGCCGTTCCGCCAGATCGCCGTAGTCGTGGACGCCGCCGTCGGTGGCCGGTTGCTGGACCAGGGCCGCGAACACGCCTTCCGGGTCGAGCTCCCGGTGATCGCCGACCTCGACCTCGATGCCGAGCGGCTCGGCGCGGGTGCGGACGACTTCGATTGTCTGCGGGTGGCAGTTCTCCGACACGAAGAAACGGCCCTGGCGCCGCTTCTCGGCCCAGCACAGGGCCATCGCCTCGGCGGCGGCGGTGGGTTCATCGAGCAGGGAGGCGTTGGCGACCTCGAGGCCGGTGAGGCTCGCGATCATCGTCTGGAAGTTGAGCAGCGCTTCCAGCCGGCCCTGGGAGATCTCCGGCTGATACGGCGTGTAGGCCGTGTACCAGCCTGGGTCTTCCAGGACGTTGCGCTGGATGACCGGCGGCGTGACGCAGCCGTGGTAGCCCATGCCGATGAAGCTGCGCAGCACCTGGTTGCTGCCGGCGATCTCGTCGAGTTCGACGAGCGCCGCGGCCTCGGAAGCCGGGGACGGCAGTTCGAGGCCGCCGTCGTGTCCTTCGCCGCGGATCGCGGCGGGCACGGCGTCGTCGATCAGGCTCGCGAGCGAGGAGTGGCCGAGCGCCTCGAGCATCTGCTCGATCTCGGCGCCCCGGGGTCCGATGTGACGGTCGGCGAAGGGCAGGGCGCCGCTTGCGGTGGATTCGGACCGTTTCATGGTTCGTTGTGTCATAGCTTGCTGAAGAGCCAGGCCACGTAGCCCCCATAGGCTGCCACGAGCAGCGCTCCCCAGGCCCGCCCGATGCTGCGGCCGTGCCGCAGCAGGTAGACGGCGAGGAACATGAGGAGGCTGAAGGAGAGCATGACCGAAGCGTCCAGCCCCTCGGCGAGGAAGGTGGTCTCGAAGGGGCGGATGAGAGTCGCCACCGGCAGCACGAGCAGGATGTTGAACACGTTCGAGCCGATGATGTTCCCGAGCACGATGCCGTGATGATTCCGGTACGCGGCCACCAGGCAGGCGGCGAGTTCAGGCACGCTGGTGCCGAAGGCCACGACGGTGAGTCCGATGACCGTCTCGCTCACGCCAAGTTCGCGAGCGAGCTCTTCCGCCGCCGGGACCAGGATCTCGGCTGCGCCGACGGCGAGCAGGGCGAGCCCCACCAGGGTGCCGAGGCCGGACCTGAGCCCGCTGACGCCCTGGGGGTCCGCCGCTTCGGCGTCGCCGGCGCGGACCAGCACGATGAGGAAGTACGCCATCAGCGCGAGGAGAACCAAGCCCTCGAAACGGCCCAGGCGGCCGAAGGCGGTGAAGATCAGAACGAGCAGGGAAGTGCCCAGCATGAAGGGCAGCTCGCGGCGGACCAGGCGGATAGCCTGGCGTCTGGCGCCGTCGTGGTGGTTGTGGAGAGGTACGACGAGCACCGAGACGCCGAGGATCAGGCCGACGTTGGCGATATTCGAGCCGACGACGTTGCCGTAGACCAGGCCGGTGGATTCCCGCAGCGCGGCGGCTATCGCCACGCCGAGTTCCGGCGCCGAGGTGCCGAAGGCGACGACGGTCAGGCCGATCACCGTCGGACTGACGCGCAGCACCGCGGCCAGGCCGGTCACGGAACGCACGAGAATCTCGCCGCCGGCCCAGAGCACGGCGATGCCGAGAATGATCAGCAGCAGCGAGATCAAGGGGCAGTCTTCGGTCTGGTCGGGGCGAGCGGTCGGGGAGCTACGGGAAGATACCCGCGGTGCTGTAGGAGGCGGCGACCTTATCGATTGCCAGCACCATCGCGGCCGTGCGCAGGTCGACCTCGGGGCCCAGCTTCTTCCGGTACCGGCGGATGTGGTGGTAGGCGGTCGCCATCGTCTCCTCCAGCCCCGAGTTCACGAGGTCGATCTCGTCCGCTCCCCGGGCCAGGATCCGGACCTCGGCCTGGCTGAAGCTGGCGCCGGTCGCCGAGCTCATCGCGTTCAGCAGGTCCCGGCGCACGCTCTCCTCGAAACGCTTCTGCATCCGTCCAAAGCGGACATGAGAGAGGTTCTTGAGCCACTCGAAGTAGGAGACGGTGACGCCGCCGGCGTTCAGGTACACGTCCGGAATCACCAGGATGCCGCGCCTGGCCGCCGCGACGCTGGCCGCCGAGGTGGTCGGTCCGTTCGCCGCCTCGGCCAGGATGCGGCAGGAGATGCGGCCGACGTTCTCGCTCGTGATCTGGTTCTCGAGGGCGGCCGGCACCAGGATGTCGCAATCCAGCTCGAGGGCCCGGAGGCTGGGCTCGACGTTGGACGCGCCCGGAAAGTCGAGGATCGATCCGGTCGTCTTGCGGTGTTCGACCACGTCATCGATGTCGAGTCCTCCCGGATCCGCGATCGCACCCTCGAACTCGGCCAGGCCGACCAGCTTCGCGCCGGCGTTCTGCAGGTTCTTCGCCGCGTGATAGCCGACGTTGCCCAGCCCCTGGATGACGACTCGTTTACCGGCGACTCCCGGTTCGAGCCCGAGCTTCGCCATGTCGTCCTCGAACGAGCAGGCTTCGCGGATACCGAAGAAGACGCCCAGTCCGGTCGCCTCGGTGCGGCCCTGAATGCCGCCGTGCTCGACCGGCTTGCCCGTCACGCAGGCGGCGACGTTGACCTCGCCATGCTCGATCTGGGCGTAGGTGTCGGCGATCCAGGCCATCTCCTGCTCGCTCGTGCCGTAGTCGGGCGCCGGCACGTCCTTGCCCGGCCCGATGAAGGACTTGCGCTGGAGTTCGGCGGTGTAGCGCCGGGTCAGGCGTTCCAGCTCCCCCTTGGAGTAGTTCCGGCGATCGATGCAGACCCCGCCCTTGGCGCCGCCGAAGGGAACGTCGACGAGGGCGCACTTGTAGGTCATGAGCGCCGCCAGAGCCATGACCTCGTCCTCGTTCACGTTCAGCGCGTAGCGGATGCCGCCCTTGGTCGGCAGCCGGTGGTGGCTGTGTTCGGCGCGCCAGGCGTGGATGACTTCGATCGTGCCGTCATCCCGACGCAGCGGGAAACTCATCCGGTAGACCGAGTTCACCCACTTCACCTGCTCCAGCAAAGTGGGGTCGTGGTCCGTGTGCTTCGCCGCCTGGTCGAAGGCGGCGTTCACCTGATCGAAGAACGTCAGGTTCTGTGCGGCCTGTCCTGCTTCCTTTTCGACGGCGGTGACCGTCACTTCGGAATCCTCGTCATCGTCGTGTCCCTCCCTGGAGGTCAACGCTCTCCAGGGGCAACCTAATCCCAGCTACGGCACTCGTCAATCGGAACCGCCCAGTCTTCTCGCTTCGACTGCTGCTTCGGGATAGAAGTTGCTGCGGTCGGCGGCGACGAAGGCGTAGACGCGGATCCCGGCCAGGTGGGCGATGTCCAGCGCCAGGCTCGACGGCGCGCCGACCGCGGCAATCACGGGGATGCCGGCCACCGCCGCCTTCTGGACGATCTCGAAACCGAGGCGGCCGCTGACGGCGAGGATGGTGTCGTGCAGGGGCAGCCGGTCCGCCCGCAACGCCTTGCCGATCACCTTGTCGACTGCGTTGTGGCGGCCGATGTCCTCGCGAAGCCACAGGAGTCCGGGCTGGTCGGCGGCGACCTCGAACAGGGCGGCGGCATGGACGCCGCCGGTGTCGCCGAAGAGGCGCTGGCCTTCCTGCATCGCCGCGGGCAGCGACTGGACCAGGAGACGTTCCCGGTCCGGTTCCAGGTCGAGCGGGCGGATCGCCGGCAGCCGCACCCAAAGGTCTTCGAGCGAGGGCTTGCCGCAGACTCCGCAGGCGCTGGTGACGCGGAAGGCGCGTTCCCGCTTCATCGTCTCGGCGCGGCGCTTCGTTGCCCGTCGCCCCCCTGCCGAGAGCCGGACATCGACGATCGACCCGGGGACGGCCGGTTCGCCGCCCGGCGCCGGCGCCTCGTCGAGCCGCGGCGCTCCGTTGACGGTCACGTCCTCGACATCGGGAGCCTCCTCGATCATCCCTTCGGCGTGGAGGTAGCCGAGCGCGAGGTCCCTCTCCGCGCCGGGGCTGCGCATCGTCACGACGACGGCCTCGCCGTCGACCCGGATCTCCAGCGGTTCCTCGACCGCCACCACGTCGGGTCCGACGTCGCCCGAGCGCTCGACCAGTGCGCTTCGCTCCGCCGCCGCCTCGCCTCCGGACGCCTTCACGCGTCGGCTTCCGTTCGCTCGACGCGTACGCGGACGCCGTACTCCGGTTCGCCGGAGTCGGGGTCCAGTGACCAGGGCAGGAGCTCCATGCATTCGGGCCAGTGCGCTTCGACGTTGCCGGCCTTGATCGGCCCGAAACGCGCGACGAACTCGATCCGCGAGACCGGCGACGAGACGACGACCCGCTGGCCGGCGCCGATGCCGCGCGCCCGTCCATCCTCCGCGTTCATCAGGAGGTCGGAGCGCTCGAGGCCGGTCAGGGGGTCCCGTCCGGCGTGGACCATCGAGTTGAACTGCCGCCCGCGGCGGGTGGAGAGGAAGAGTTCGCCGTCGAGTGGCTCCCGATCAGCCGGCGGTTCGACCGCGTGGAACCTCGCTCGGCCCGACGGTGTGGCGAAGCGCCCGTCCTCGAACAGTTGGGTGCCGCCCCACTGGAACTGGTCGCCCTTCCGTTTCAGATTCTCGATCCCGGCGTAACGCGGCACGGTAGCCGCGATCTCGGTCCGAATGGCCCCGGTGCTGCCGAAGCCGAGGACGCCGGGAGGATCGGGACGAGCCCGGGAGACGACCTCGCAGAGCACCTCCCACTCGGGCCGGCACTCGCCGAGCGTTCGGCTTTCGGCGCCGTCGTGGCGAATCGAGGGCGAGAACACGATGCGCCGCTCGGTCGTCGTCTCGGTCACGCCGCCGGGGATCTCGTAACGCGTCGTGGCCGGCAGCAGCAGGACGGTGTCGCTCGGTTCGACCAGCATCGCGGTGTTCAGCACGACATCCTGGTGGATCCGGAACGCGGGACGGTGCAGCGCGCGCTCGACGCGGTCGCGGTCGGGCGCCGTTTCGAGGAAGTTGCCGCCGACGATCCACCAGGCGTCGACCGCGCCGGCCGCCGCCGCCTCGATCTGCCCGGTGGCCGCCAGGCCGGGGCCGCGTGGCGGCTCGAAGCCCCAGGCGTCCCCCCAGCGGTCGAGGGTCTCCGTGTCCGACTCCGGGGCGCAGCCGACCTCTGCGCCTCCCTGCACTCCGGAGTGGCCTCGAATCGGCACCAGGCCGGCCCCGGCCTTGCCCGGAAGCCCGCGCATCAGGCCCAGGTTGGCGAGCGCCAGGACGGTGTCGACGCCGTGGCGGTGCTGGGTCAGTCCCATCGACCAGACCAGGATCGCCTTCGGCCTGGAGCAGAGAAGCCTGGCGAAGCGCTCCATCTCGGCGCGGGGAACGCCGCTGGACTGCTCGATCGCTTCCCAGGAGGTGTCGCGGAGCGCCGCCTCGACGTCCGCGAAGCCCTCGGTGGAGCGTTCGACGAAGTCGCGAGCGACGCCGTCCGGAAGGTCGAGCAGCGCCTTCATCGTGCCGTTCAGGAAGGCGAGGTCGCCGCCGGTGTCAACCGCGTACCAGTGTTCGGCGAGGTCGGTGCCGAACAGGGCGCTCGATGCCACCGACGGCACCCAGTAGCGATCGAGGCCGGGTTCCCGGTACGGATTGACGACTGCGATCTCGGCGCCCCGGCGCCGCGCGAAGTGGAGGTACTTGATGGTGACCGGCTGGTTGTTCGGCACGTTGGAGCCGAAGAACACGATCAGGTCGGCGTCCAGCCAGTCGCGGTACGAGTTCGTGGCGGCGCCGACTCCCAGCGCGCGCCTGAGCGCGATGGTCGATGCCGCATGGCAAAGGCGCGCGGCGGTGTCGACGTGGGGGGTGCCGAGGAAGCGGGCGGCCTTCTGCGCGACGTAGTAGGTCTCGTTCGGGATGCCGCGCGAGGTCAGGAAGAAGGCCGCTCTGGTGGGGTCGCGTTGACGAATCTCGGCGAGGCGGGAAGCGGCGAGGTCAACGGCCTCGGGCCACCCGATGCGACGGAACCCGGGCTCGCCGGCGCGCCGGACCATCGGGTGCGTCAGCCGCCCGAGGGCTCGCAGTTCCGTTGAACCTCTGTCTGTCAGAGCGCCGGCGTCGGCGAGCACGGCCGGGTCGAGGGCCGGCATCGTGTTGAGCCGCAGAAGATCGAGCCGGACCATGCACAGGTGCACACCGTCCAGCGTCCAGTCGCGCAATCCCGACGTTCCCAGCGCGCAACCATCGCAGACGCCGTCCCGCAGAATGCGCCACGCATAGCCGGCTTCGTCCCGGTTCCGCCAGGCCACCCTGGCCATTTCCAGGTAGTGGCGCGGCTTGGTTCGCCCCAGGCCGAAGGGCGTCTTCAAGCTGGGACCCACCACTCGATCATAGAAGAGGGAACGTTAGAGTGTCGGCGGTGCGGATCATCCGAGTCGTCGTGTTGACATTGGCGGTCGTGCCGGCCGCGGCGCTGGCGCAGAGCGGGCAGGCGGAGATCACCCCTGCCTTCGAGCCCGTGGACTTTGCCGTCGCGGTCGATCCGCGGGCCGACGGTTGGGATACCGAGGCGCTCAGCGAACAGGCTGAGGCGCAGCTCAAACGCGTGGCTGCGTGGCTTGCGGAGGTGGCCGCGGGCGGCGCCGATGCCGTGCCTTCCGGCGACGTGGCGACGGTCGTGGATCAGGCCTTCGAGTCGCCGGGCTTCGTGCCGGACGAACTGACCGCGCGCTTCCAGGGGCCGGCCTTCACCGTCGAGAGCGGGAGCGCGAGTGGCGCGGATGGCGGCTACCGCGGCGCCGAGGGTTTCGGCCGCGCCCTCGGGGCCCTCGCCGGGCGGCTGGCCGGCGACCGGCCGCCGCGGGTGGACTTCAAGCTGTACTCGATCGATGCCGGGTCGGAGGGGTTCACGACGCTGGCCTACTTCGAGGCGGCGGCGGGTGCGGGCGGCGGCTTCAGACAGGTGAACGCGGTCTGGTCGACCGTCTGGAGGTTGCCGGCGGGCGGCGCCGGCGAGCCGTTGCTGCTGCGGGTCGAGGTGGCCGACTACGAGGAGACCTCGACTCCCCGCCGTCCTCTCTTCGTCGACGTCACGGAGGCCGCGGTCGGCCACAACCCGAGCTACGGGGAGCAGTTGCTCCAGCCGCCGGACGCCTGGCTCAACCGGATCACCAAGGCGTCGGGCTACAACAAGACCGGCTGGCAGGGAGTCTCGGTCGCGGATGTCAACGGCGACGGCCTGGAGGACCTCTTCCTGCCCGAACAGGGCGGCCTGCCGAACCGGCTCTACGTGCAGAATCGGGAAGGCACGTTCGACGACCGTTCGGCCGAAGCGGCGGTCAACTTCCTGGAGCGGGCCCTGGCCGGGCTGTTCGTCGATCTCGACAACGACGGCGACCCGGACCTGGTGCTCTCCAGCCGCCCGGCCGTGCTGGTCCTCGAGAACGACGGCAGCGGCGGCTTCGGCCGCGTCCGCCACATCGCCGGCGACATACCGGACAGCAACTCGCTCTCCGCGGCCGACTACGACAACGACGGCGACCTCGACCTCTACGTCTGCGCCTACCGTCGGGCCTACGACGAGCGCGGCGTCGCGAGCCCGGTGCCGTACCACGACGCGAACAACGGCGGCCGGAACGTGTTGCTCCGCAACGACGGCGATTTCCGCTTTGTCGACGCGACGGCCGGGGCGGGGCTCGACGTGAACAACCGCCGCTTCAGCCTGGCCGCGTCCTGGGAGGACGTCGACGGTGACGGCGACCCGGACCTCTACGTGGCGAACGACTACGGCCGGAACAACCTGTACCGCAACGACGGCGGCCGCTTCGTCGACGTGGCCGGGGAGGCCGGCGTCGAGGACATCTCCTCCGGCATGTCCGTGAGCTGGGCCGACTACAACCGGGACGGGCGGATGGACGTCTACGTCGGCAACATGTTCTCCGCCGCCGGCAACCGGATCACC
>JAJDZH010000337.1 GCA_022824725.1 Thermoanaerobaculia bacterium
CACTTACGCCGCCTGCTGCGACTGCGGGCTGCGGCACGAACTGGAAGACATCTTTCGCGAGTTCGACCGCGACGAGACGTTGCCGACCTGCCGGGGCTGCGACAGCCCGTACGTCAAGAGCGCGACCATTTCGTTCGGCCAGCCCATGCCCGTCGAGGCGATGCGCCGGGCTGAGGCGGCGGCCCGAGCGTGCGATCTCGCGATCGCGATCGGGTCGTCGCTGGTCGTGTACCCGGCGGCTGACGTTCCCCTGATGGCGAAGCAGCACGGTTCGCGCTACACGATCCTCAACCGCGAGCCCACCCCGCAGGACGGCTACGCCGACCTGGTGGTCCACGGCGAAATCGGTGCCGTGCTCGGGGACGCCGTCGGCATCGACTGACTGAGGCCGGTCGCTGAGCCCCGAGACGTCGCGGTCGCGGCCGGGAACGAAGACGCTTCGCAGATTTCTGAACGGGATTCAGCCGCCGAGTGGGATGCCGTGCTCGGCAAAGAATGCGTGACGTGTTCGCGCGACGCGACCGCGAACAAGACGTGGGAAGTACCCGCATACCCCTCGCCCGTACCCATCCGAATGTTCACGTCCGGTGGGTGTCGGCCGGCCCCCACGGGTTGAGCTGACACCGGAGGGAAGGCGCGTGATGCGCGGGTGGTGCCGCGGGAAGCCGGTGTCGGGAGGGTCCGGAAATCCGGCCGTTCCTGAAACGCGACGAACCCCTGTTGCACCCCCCGATGGTGATCCGGTCCACCGCCACGCTGTCGAGCACGCCGGCGACGCGCGCCCATCGTACGGGACGGTTCGACCGACGGGGAGGATTCCCGGCATTGCGGTGGCAAGATCGGCAGCAGAGGGCACCGTCCGAAGAGAAGGGAAAGGGGGCGTCGCATGGCGTTTCTTGCACAGGTCGTGATTTTCCTCGCCGCCGCCGTGGTCGTGGTCCCGCTGGTGCGGCGGGCCGGACTGGGCGCGGTCCTTGGGTATCTGCTGGCTGGCGTCATCGTCGGGCCATGGGTGCTGGACGTGGTCCTGGACGAACAGGAGGTCCTTCACTTCGCGGAGTTCGGCGTCGTTCTTCTGCTCTTCGTCATCGGCCTCGAACTTCAGCCGCGCCGCCTCTGGGCGATGCGCCGGGCGGTGTTCGGGCTGGGCGGCGGACAGTTCGTGCTGACCGCAGCGGCACTCGGCGGCCTCGCCCTCGCGTTCGGCCTGCCGCCCGAGAGCGCCGTGGCCGCGGGACTCGCGCTGGCGCTCTCGTCGACGGCCTTCGCCTTGCAAGCACTCGCGGAGCGCAACGAGCTCACGACCCGCCACGGCCGGCTGTCGTTCTCGATCCTGCTGCTGCAGGACCTCGCAGTGATCCCGATCCTGGCCTTCCTGCCCCTGCTGGCGCCAGCGTCCGGCAGCGCCGAAGGCGAGCTCCTCTGGCTCGCCGTCGCCAAGGCGGTCGGGATGATTGCGCTCGTCGCCTTCGGCGGCCGTTACCTCCTGCGCTACGTCCTGCGCCTTGTGGCGCGGTTTGGCACGCATGAAGTGTTCACGGCCACGGCGCTCCTCACGGTCGTGGGCGTGGCCCTGCTGATGGAGCTCGTCGGCCTGTCGATGGCGCTCGGCGCGTTCCTGGCCGGCGTGCTGCTGGCCGACTCCCAGTATCGGCACCAGCTCGAAGCCGATATCGAACCCTTCAAGGGGTTGTTTCTCGGCCTGTTTTTCATGGCCGTCGGCATGAGCGTCAACATCGGGCTGGTGATCGAGACGCCGCTCATGGTGCTCGGTCTCACGCTCGGTCTGATCCTCGTGAAGATGCTGTGCCTGGTCGTCGTCGCGCGCGCCGGCACGCCGAACTGGCGGACGGTCCGCGGAACGGCCGTGGCGCTCTCGCAAGGCGGCGAGTTCGCCTTCGTCATTCTCGCGCTCGCCGTGTCGTCGTCGCTGATGGATGAGCGCACGGCCGACCTGCTAATCGTCGCGGTGACGCTCTCGATGGCGGCGACGCCGCTCGCGCTCATGGCGGGCGACTGGATCAACGCGCGTCTCGAGCAGGAGCCGGAACCGGAGTACGAACGGCACTTCGAAGAGGAGAACCAGGTGATCATCGCCGGGTTCGGCCGGGTCGGCCAAATCGTGGGCCGGATCCTGCGGCTGCGGCGCATCGGCTTCACCGCGCTAGAGACCAGTGCAGAGCAGGTCGATTTCGTGCGCCGATTCGGCAACAAGATCCACTACGGCGACGCGAGCCGGGTGGAGCTGCTGCGCGCCGCGAAGGCCGACAAGGCCGTACTCTTCGTCCTGGCGATCGAGGATGTCGAGCGCTCGCTCGCGACGGCGCGGGCGGTGCGCCGGCACTTCCCCCAGCTCACGGTCTTCGCCCGCGCGCGCAACCGCCAGCACGCCTACGCGTTGATGGACCTCGGCGTCCACCGCATCGTTCGCGACACCTTCCATTCGAGCCTCGTGCTCGCCCGCGGCGCCCTGATGGAGCTGGGCCTCGGCGACTTCGAAAGCCGGCACACCGTTGAGACCTTCCGCGATCACGACACGGCGCGGCTGATTCACCAGCACCAGATCGCGCACGACACCGACCGCCTGATTGAAGAGGCGAAGCACTGGGCCCGCGAGCTGGAAGAGATGTTCGCCGAGGACGAACGCGAGGCCGTGGGGGAACGGCCCTAGACCGCATGGATCGACCTGCTCTCCCTTTGGGGCCGTGGGTTACCTCCGCGGTCGGGACCGGGTCGGCGGTACCGCCTCAGGGAAGGTAGGTCATGGGCAAGCGCGGCTTGCGGGAAATGCCTGGCTGACGGTCACGCGACGCCGCCCGGACGGCGCAGCAGGCTCGCAAACATCTGGAATTCCTTCGCCCGCAACGACGTCCGGCGCCATGCGAGTCCGATCTGTCGCGACGCGGGCGCGGCCAGCCGGGAGAGGGAGATGTCCGCTCCCAGCGCGATCCGGGCGTCGACCGCGAGCCGGGGCACCAGGGTGACGCCGATGCCCGCCGCCACCATCTGCACCAGCGTGTGCAGGCTGCTCGCTTCGAACTGCGCCCGCGCCCTCCGGTCGCCCAGCCGGCAGGCATCGAGCGCGTGGCCGCGCAGACAGTGGCCCTCCTCCAGCAGCAGGAGCCGTTCGCCGGCAAGCGCGTCGAGCGACACCTCGCGCGCGTCGGCAAGCCCGTGGGCGCGGTCACAGGCGAACAGGAACTCGTCCTCGAGGATGACCTCGGTAGTGAGGTCGCCGACGTCGTAGGGCAATGCGATCAATGCCACGTCCAGCTCCCCGTCCTCCAACCGGGCGAGCAGCGGGGCGGTCTGCTCCTCTCTCAGGTAGAGGGTCAGCTCCGGGAATCTCTCGCGCAGCGCCGGCAGGACGCGCGGCAGGTAGAACGGGCCGATCGTCGGAATCACTCCGAGGCGCATTTCCCCCGTCATCGGCGAGTGACCGGCTCTCGCCACCTCCATGACCTCTTCGGCGTCGCGCAACAGCGCCTTTGCCCTCTCGGCAATTTGCATGCCGACACGCGTGATCAGCACACGCCGGTTCGAGCGCTCCGCGACGGCCGTGCCCAGCACCGATTCGAGGTCGCGAATGCCCGCGCTGAGCGTCGATTGGGTGACGTGACAGCGCTCGGACGCGCGGCCGAAATGTCGGGTTTCCGCCAGTGCCGCGAGGTATTCAAGCTGCTTCATCGTGGGCAGGCGTTTCACCGGGCGCCCCCGGGATAGAGTATTCGTAACATACGATCATTGTAACAAGTATTCATCGTTATGAACGAAGTCAGGTAGCTGCTAGGCTCACCCCTGCCGTCGTACCGGATGCCGTCAGACGGAGTGCCTTGGCCGTGAACCAACGCATCGCAGTCCGAATCGGTGAGAAGGTCCGCCACGCGGTTGCGGCTTCGTTCCCACACCTGTCGGCCCATGGCTGATAGGGCCGACGGTGGACACGAGGCGCACCATGGTTGAGCGGCGGCACGCGGAACGCGCCAAGGCCGTTGACGATGTCGCGGTGCGCGATCGTTCCCGAAGCGTTGCCGCGCGAGGCCCGAATCGGCCGGCCCCGAATCGTGGTCTCCGCTGACGTTTCCACACGCTGAACATGTAGAGGAGAGAAGCATGAGCGAAGGCAAGTGCCCGGTCATTCACGGGGCTCGCAAAAACGCCGCCGGGAGCGGCACGTCGAACCGGGACTGGTGGCCGAACCAGCTGCGGCTCGACGTCTTGCACCAGCAATCCGCCCTGTCCAATCCGATGGGCGAGGCTTTCGATTACGCCGAGGCGTTCAACAGCCTCGACCTCGACGCGGTCAAGAAAGACATCTGCGACTTGATGACCACGTCGCAGGACTGGTGGCCGGCGGACTACGGCCACTACGGGCCACTCTTCATCCGGATGGCGTGGCACAGCGCCGGCACCTACCGCATCGGCGACGGTCGCGGCGGTGCGCGTACCGGTACGCAGCGTTTCGCGCCGCTGAACAGCTGGCCCGACAACGGCAACCTCGACAAGGCGCGCATCCTGCTCTGGCCTGTCAAGCAGAAGTACGGGCGGAAGCTCTCGTGGGCTGACCTCATGATCCTGGCCGGCAACTGCGCCCTGGAATCCATGGGGTTCAAGACATTTGGGTTCGCCGGTGGGCGCGAGGATGTCTGGGAGCCGGAAGAGGACATCGACTGGGGTTCCGAGGGCGTGTGGCTCGGGGATGAGCGCTATACCGGCGACCGGGAGCTCGACACGCCACTTGGCGCCGTCCAGATGGGCCTGATCTACGTGAATCCGGAAGGGCCGAACGGCAATCCCGACCCGGTCGCCTCGGGTCGGGACATCCGCGAGACCTTCGCTCGGATGGCGATGAACGACGAGGAGACCGTCGCACTCACCGCCGGCGGCCATACCTTCGGCAAGGCCCACGGGGCCGGCGACACGGCCCATGTCGGTCCCGAACCCGAGGGCGCTCCCATTGAGCAGCTGGGCCTCGGTTGGAAGAGCAGCTTCGGGAGCGGCAAGGGTGGCGACGCCATCACCAGCGGCATCGAAGGCGCGTGGACTCCGACGCCGGTCAAGTGGGACAACAGCTACTTCGACACCCTGTTCGGCTATGAGTGGGAAGCGACCAAGAGCCCCGCGGGCGCGTGGCAGTGGCGACCCAAGAGCGGCGCCGGCGCGGATGCCGTGCCGGATGCCCACGATCCGTCCAAACGGCACGCGCCCATGATGACCACGGCGGACATGGCCATGCGGATGGATCCCATCTACGAGCCGATTTCAAGGCACTTCCACGCGAACCCGGACGCGTTCGCCGACGCCTTCGCCCGGGCCTGGTTCAAGCTGACCCACCGCGACATGGGGCCGCGCTCGCGCTATCTCGGCTCGGAAGTCCCCGACGAGGAGCTGATCTGGCAGGATCCCATTCCGGCCGTCACGCACGAGCTGATCGATGAGCGGGACATTGCCTCGTTGAAGGCCGAAATCCTCGCTTCAGGGCTCTCCGTCTCTGAACTGGTCTCGGCCGCCTGGGCATCGGCGTCGACATTCCGTGGCTCCGACCTCCGCGGTGGGGCGAACGGCGCGCGCATCCGTCTCGCGCCGCAGAAGGGATGGGAGGTCAACGAGCCCGCCAGCCTCGCGTCCGTGCTCGACACGCTCGCTGGCATCCAGCGAGGGTTCAACGACGCGCATGCCAACGGAAAAGGTGTGTCGCTGGCGGACATCATCGTCCTCGGCGGATGCGCGGCCATCGAGCAAGCGGCGAAGGATGCCGGGCATGACGTGACGGTTCCGTTCGCGCCGGGCCGGACGGACGCGTCGCAGGAGCAGACTGACGTCGAGTCCTTCGCGGTGCTGGAACCGACTGCCGATGGGTTCCGCAACTACCTCAACGGCCGGTACGCCGTACCAGCGGAACAGCTGCTGGTCGACCGGGCGCAGCTGCTGGAGCTGGCGGCACCCGAGATGACGGCGCTCGTCGGCGGCCTGCGTGTCCTGGGCGCGAATGTCGGACAGTCCCGCCACGGGGTGTTCACCGAGCGGCCGGGGGTGCTCACCAACGACTTCTTCGTGAACCTGCTCGACATGGGCACGACGTGGGAAGCGGCCTCCGAGTCGGAGGACGTGTTCGAGGGGCGGGATCGCGCGACCGGCGATCTCAAGTGGACCGGCACGCGTGTGGATCTGGTCTTCGGGTCGAACTCCCAGCTCCGGGCGATCGCGGAGGTCTACGGGTCCGAGGACTCCGGGCAGAGGTTCGTGAACGACTTCGTCGCCGCCTGGAACAAGGTGATGAACCTCGACCGCTTCGATCTCGCGTGATCGCTGGAACAGGTCCACGGCATGCCGTGCCGTGGACCTGTTCCACCCCGCCGCAGCGGTCGCCGCACATGTTCCCGCAGCGCGGGATCGGGCCGTGCACACGTTACCGCTCTGCAGCGTCGCCACCCGTCGCGACGGCACGACAGGCGATTGCGGCGTGTAGCGTGACGCGCCACGGTGAAGCATGAGAATCAGGCACAAGGCATTGCGGCCGCTGCACGCACGCGACGACGTGGCGCGCCTGCCCGGCGGTCTCGTGCCACGGCTTCGGCGTATCCTATTCCGGCTGCAAGAGGCAACGCATCCAGGAAGCGCCGACGCGCCGGGCTTCTGACTGCATCCCCTGAAGGGCGACCGCGCGGGCCAGTGGAGCGTTCGCGTCTCCGGCAACTGGCGCATGGTGTTCCGCTTCGAGGACGGTGAAGCTGTGGACGTGGACCCCATCGACTACCACTGGCCAAAGGGGAGCACTGACCATGAACGACATTGCGAGTGATGGCGTCGGCCCGATGCAGAACCCGCCGCATCTCGGCGAACTCATCCGCGAGAGCATGGACGATGTGGGCTGGAACGTGTCCGATACGGTGGCGCGTCTCGGGTGCGAGCGCGGGACACTGTCCCGCCTGCTGAACGGCAAGGCGGGTGTGTCGGCGAACATGGCGCTGACCCTGGAGGATATCGGATGGGGTACCGCCGAACACTGGATGCGGATGCAGGCGAGCTACGAGCTTGCGCAGGCACGTCGGCAGCGGGCTGCCGACGCGCGCCGCGCCGCGGGATTGCACCCTTGATCCGATCTCTTGCTCGCTTGCGGGCCCTTGCATCGGAACTCAGGTACCCCCATCTGCACCACCTGCCTGCAGGGGGGGACCGGCCTTGACCGACCAGGACGACGCTAAACCGACCGCGACTGACACACCGCCAGATTCCGACGTGACGGCCAAATCCCCGGCCGAGGGTGTGCCCGAGCAGGAATCCGAAGGGGCGCCTCCGCCCGAGGCGGAATCTGAGACCGCCGACCTCGAGGCCAGGGTCGCCGCGCTCGTGGAAGAGGTGGCTGCCGAACGGGACCGCGTGCTTCGTGCACGCGCCGACGCCGAGAACACGTCGAAACGCTCGGCCCGCGAACGCGCAGAGGCCGTCAAGTACGGGGCGTCGGGCTTGGCCCGCGACCTGCTGGAGATCGTCGACAATCTGGAGCGCGCCCTCGCGAGCATCCCCGAAGACCGGCCGGCGAAGGCGAAGGACGTGGGGACGCTGCGGGAGGGTGTCAAGCTGACGCTGCAGGAGCTCAACGCAAAGTTTCGTCGCCACGACATCCAGCGCATCGCCCCAGCTCCAGGGGATCCGTTCGATCCCAACTACCACCAGGCCGTAACCCAGTTGGCGCGGCCCGATTTGCCGGGCGGGACGGTGGCCGAACTCCTGCAACCCGGATACCGGCACCATGATCGCCTGCTGCGCGCGGCGGTCGTGGCGACCGTCCTGAAGGAGACCGCCGCGGCGGCGCCTGAAGCCTCGTCCAACGGTGTCGACGACGCAGGGCCTGGGGAGCCGGGTGACGGGGACCAACCGGCCGAGCCGGACCCGGACGGAACCGACGCGACAGCTGACACGGCACGAGCCGACGCATGACAGACGGGCAGTCCCTGACGCTCGGCGATGGGGCGGCCCAACTGACGCTGCCGGCGGACTGGCGACTCCGCGAGGTCGAACGGGACCGGGCCAAGGCGACCTTTCCGTTCGGCGACTATCCCGTACTCGGAATCAGCGTGGTGTCGGTGGAGGACCCCGACGCGGTGGCCCGGGGCGAGCCCGGCGAATACCTGCACGGCGGCGACGCCGGGCTGATCGCCGCCGGCAACTCTGCTGCCGGCTGGAGTCTGGGTTATCGGGCGGTTCTCGACGACACCGAAGAGGTTCGGATCTGGCGCCGGGCAGCAGTCTTCGGGACGCGCCATTTCCGGATCGTCACACTGGCGCTCGCCCATCCGGCCACCGACGAGGCCCGGGCCGTCGTGGACGGGGTGGTTGATGACATCGAAGCGGTCGCCGACGGCGTCTCCTTCGGTGCCGCCGAGACGGTGCTCGACCGGGAAGCGCGGGCCGAACGCCGGGCCAGCGCGGTTGTGCTGGACCGTACGACGCCCTGGCCGGGCGTCACCATCAGCCTCCCGGCCGCCTGGACGAAGCATCCGGAAACAGGCGAGCGGGTGCTGGTGCTGGAAGCGCCGGACCTCCCGGGCACCTGCTTCGTGCTCGAGGGCGACGAGCGGAGTCTCTCCCAGACCCCCCCGGACGCCGAGGCGATGGTGCAGCTCATGCACTCGATCGCGGAGTCGAAGCAGGCGGGCGACATTCTGATCCGGAGCGGCCGCGAGGGTGAGTACATGCTGTCGTGCAACCGGATCAACGAGGATCACCCGGAAGCCGGTCCTCTTCGCGAACGCTTCTGGCACCGCTTCCTGTTCACGCCGGGGCGGCTCACGACGCTCAACGCGACGTTCGTCTACCCGGAAGCCACCGACGAGCCGGAATACCACGCTGCCCTGGCCCGGGTCCTGTCGCGCGCCATGACCGAAGCCGAGGTCGGGACCCCGGTTTCGGACTGAATTTCGCGGGCGGCGCCTTCTTGCAGGGGACGCGCCTCGTTCCCATATACCGTTCCTTGCCCAATACGAATGTCCGCCGCCGCTGAGGGCCGCGGGTGCCCGAGGAGAATGCAATGGCCAAGGTGATCGGGATCGATCTCGGCACCACGAACTCCTGTATCGCTGTCATGGACGGCAGCAGTGCGCGTGTGATCGAGAATGCTGAAGGTAGCCGGACGACCCCCTCGGTGGTCGCTTTTGCCGACGACGGCCAGACCCTGGTCGGCCAGACCGCGAAGCGGCAGGCGGTCACCAATCCCGAGAACACGTTCTTCGCGATCAAGCGCCTCATCGGCCGGAACTTCAGCGACGAGAAGGTCACCAAGGACCGGGAAATGGTGCCTTACGAGATCGTCAAGGCCGATAACGGCGACGCCTGGGTGCGGGCAAGCGGCAAGAGCTACGCCCCGAGCCAGATCAGCGCGTATGTGCTCCAGAAGATGAAGGAGACGGCCGAATCGCATTTTGGCGGCGAGATCAACCAGGCGGTCATCACGGTGCCCGCCTACTTCAATGACTCCCAGCGCCAGGCGACCAAGGATGCCGGCCAGATCGCGGGACTCGAGGTCCTGCGGATCATCAACGAGCCGACGGCGGCGGCGCTGGCCTACGGGCTCGACAAGCGCGAAAGCGGCCTGGTGGCGGTGTACGATCTCGGCGGCGGCACCTTCGACGTATCGATTCTCGAGATCGGTGACGGTGTGTTCGAGGTCAAATCCACCAACGGCGACACCTTCCTCGGGGGCGAGGACTTCGACATGCGCGTGGTCGAGTACCTCGCCGACGAGTTCCAGAAGGACAACGGCATCGACCTCAGGGAGGACAAGCTCGCCCTGCAACGCCTCAAGGAGGCGGCCGAAAAGGCCAAGATCGAGCTATCCAGCACCGGCCAGACCGAGGTCAATCTGCCGTTTGTCACGGCGGACGCGAGCGGGCCGAAGCACCTCAACATGAAGATCACCCGGTCCCAGCTCGAGAAGCTGGTCGACGACCTGATCCAGAGCACCGTGGTGCCGTGCCGCAAGGCGCTCGAGGACGCCGGGGTCAGCGCCGGCGAGATCGAGGAAGTGGTCCTGGTCGGCGGCATGACGCGGATGCCGAGGGTGATCGAGACCGTCAAGAACTTCTTCGGACGCGATCCGCACAAGGGCGTGAATCCCGACGAGGTGGTCGCCATCGGCGCTGCCATCCAGGGGGCGGTCCTGGCCGGTGACGTCAAGGACGTGCTGCTGCTCGACGTGACCCCGCTGTCGCTCGGCATCGAGACCCTGGGCGGCGTATTCACGCGCCTGATCGACCGCAACACCACTATTCCCACCCGCAAGAGCCAGACGTTCTCGACCGCCGAGGACAATCAGACGGCTGTGACGATTCGCGTGTTCCAGGGCGAGCGTGAGATGGCTTCCGACAACAAGGCGCTTGGCCAGTTCGATCTCGTCGGCATTCCGCCGGCGCCGCGCGGCATGCCCCAGATCGAGGTCGGATTCGACATCGACGCCAACGGCATCGTCAACGTGTCGGCCAAGGACAAGGCCACGGGCAAGGAGCAGCAGATCCAGATCAAGGCATCCGGCGGGCTGAGCGAGGATGACATCAACCGGATGGTCAACGAAGCCGACCAGCATGCTGCGGAGGACAAGGCACGCCGGGAGGCGGTGGAAGCCCGGAACCAGGCTGACAGCCTCATCTACGCGACTGAGAAGAGCCTCGACGAGCACGGCGACAAGCTGGGCGAAGACGACCGGACGGCGATCGACACGGCGCTTGCCGATCTCAAGACCGAGGTCGAGAAGGAGGACGCGGATGCCACTGCGATTGTCGCCAAGACCGAAGCGCTCAACAAGGCCTCGATGAAGCTCGGCGAGGTGATGTATGCCCAAGCCACGGCCGAGGCGGCGGAAGCCGGGGCCGAGGGCGCTGCAGCCTCCAACGGAACGGCAGCAGAAGATGCTGACGACGGCACCGTCTACGATGCCGATTTCGAGGAGGTGCAGGAGGACGACAGCAAGGACCGGCCTCGATCCTGAGGGAAGGCGCCGGCAGGTCGCGGTGCCGTCTGTGTTCGCTCCGCCGCTAGCCGGCAGGGGTTCGCATGCCTGACTTCTATGAAGTCCTGGGCGTCGAGCGCAACGCCGACGCACAGGCCATCAAGAGTGCGTACCGACGCCTGGCCAAGGAGCACCACCCCGACCGCAATCCGGGAAACAGCAAGGCCGAGCAGACGTTCAAGGATGTCAACCGTGCCTACGAGGTCCTGAAAGACCCGGAACGGCGCAGCGCCTATGACCAGATGGGGCACACGGCCTTCGAGGAGGGGCTCCAGGCCGGCTCGGCCGGCGCTGGCGGGTTCGGCGGCTTTGGCGACATCTTCGACAGCATCTTTCGCGATTTCATGGGTGGCGGCCGACGTACCTCGCGTTCGGCCCGCGGCGCCGACCTCCAGTACGCCTTGGCCGTGACCCTCGAAGAGGCCTATCACGGCGCGAACAAGACGATTCGTTTCTCGGCCGAGGAAACCTGCGAACGCTGCGGCGGCTCGGGGGCGGAGGGCAACCGCCTGGCGACCTGCAGTACGTGTAACGGCACCGGCCAGATGTCGGCGCGGCGGGGCATGATGATCTTTCAGCAGACCTGCCCGACATGCCGAGGCCGGGGCCAGGTCATCGAAGTTCCCTGCAGTGCCTGCCACGGAAGCGGTCGGATTCGCCGCTCCCGGTCTGTCGACGTCAAGATCCCGCCGGGCGTCGACGACGGCACGCGCCTCCGGCTCACCGGCAAGGGCGAGGCAGGTGCCCCGGGAGGTCGCGCGGGCGATCTCTATGTGTTCATGGAGATTGAGCCGCATCCGCTCTTCGAGCGTGACCGCGAACACCTCCAGATGATCGTTCCGATTTC
>JAJDZH010000448.1 GCA_022824725.1 Thermoanaerobaculia bacterium
CGAGTAGCGGCCAGGAGTAGGTCCGGCTTCCGGGACTGGGTGCGCCGGCGCCCTCGCCGGCTGGGTGCGCGGGTCTTCTGACCCGCTGCCGCCGAAGGCGGCCAGGAACGCGCGCCGCGAAGCGGCGACGAACTCCGCTAGACCGCCCGCACCTGCCGGCTCACCCGGCCGATGATCCGCGGCAGAGCCTCGTGCGCCTCCGGCGGCACCCGGAAGGTGGTCATCCAGGAGAGGGCGGCGAGATCCTGGAGGTCGACCGCATCCCTGCCGGCCAGTAGCGCCGCTCCGCGAAGGATCTTGATCGCCTTGACCAGGAAGGTGCGGTCGGTGAGCAGCGAGTTCGTCTCGTTGCACTCGAACTCCAGGACGAGCGTACGCAGCACGTCGAGCAGCGCAGCGCGGACCGCCGCTCCGACCTCGACCTCGTACATCCGCTTGTGCAAAGCGTCGAGCGTGGCCCGGTCGGTGACGGGCTCCGGGTCGGGCTGCTCGACTACCGACCCGGCGGCGAAGCGGTCGATCAGGATCCGCGCATCCTCGGCGCCGCTCTGGATCAGGCCGGAGACACGCAACTGAAGGGCGAAGCGGTCCAGGTTCGCGGGATCGAGCGGCTCGTTGTAGTACTCGTCGTCCATGGGATTGCCGGTGGCGATGGCGGCCATCAGCGGAATCGGTTCGGCGCCGAAGCGCCTCTCGTTCAGGATCCGGAGCAGGACGTTCAGCGCCTCGCCAGGTGCGCGGGAGATGTCATCGAGGACAGCGATCTCGGCCGTGAGCAGGCCGCCCGGCTCGATCCGCTGGTGGATCCGCTCCGCCTCGCCGGCCGCTCCGGGCGCGGCGCCGTCCGTCCGGACCTTGCGGCGCTCCAGGACGATGTCGCCGACCAGCTCGGCGAGCCGTGTGTCGCGGTGCAACTGGTAGAAGAAGAAGTCGAGGTCGGAGCCTTTGGCGGCGACCTCGGCCAGCCGGGTCTTGGCGGTGCCCGGCGGCCCTTCGACGTAGATGTGCTCCCGCGTGATCAGCGCCAGGAGCAGAGCTGTCTTCACCTCGTCGTGGCCGACGACGTGGTGATCGAGCAGATCGCCCAATGGAGTCAGGTCATTCATGGGGTCAGGTCGCTCACGGAACGCGCGACTCTATCCGTACCGGGATCACCGTTCCTCCAGCCTGAGTCCGCCTCCGGCGGTCGGCCGGCCGTAGAAGCGCAGCCCGGCCGTCTCGAGCGAGATGTCGTCCAGGACGGGCGGACAGTCGCCGTTGCCCAGGAACACGGTGTGCAGGGCGACCCCGAGCCGGCGCGCCAACTGCCGCTCGCGGCGGACGGTCGTGTCGCCGATGATCGGCAGGCCATCGGTCAGCAGGACGATGTGGCGGTTGCGTCCGGAGCCGCCGCGCAGACCCTCCAGCGCCGTGCGCAGAGGCGCCTCGTAGTTCGTCTGGCCGACCGCCTTGGCCTGCCCGGCCTGCTCAGCGAGGCGCGAGTAGGAGCGGTGAAGCAGCCGGCCGCCGACCTCGTGGGGCAGCGCGCGGTGGTGGAACTCCACGTAGCCGACGCGCATCCGCCTGCGGGCCGCGACCCGCAGGATGCCGAGCACGACCTGACTCGACCAGACGGTGAGCCGTCCGGCCATCGAAGCGGAGATGTCCCGCAGGACGGCGACGGCGCCGCCGGCGCTCCTGCGTTTGCGCTCGAAGGTGCGTGGCGCGCCGGGCAGGCGGCCCTCGGTAAACAGCAACGCCTCGATCACGTCGGCGTCGATGACTTCATCGAGATCGCGCAGCGGCCGGTAGCCGCGGGGCTGGCCGCCAGGGTCGGTGTCCGGATCGATTCGTCCCCGCTCGATACGCCCGACGAGGGCCCGCAGGAGCGGGTCGACCTGGGCGGGCTGAGGCGGCTTGCCGAACAGGGTCGGGGGCGCCGGGAGGTCGGCCTGATCGTCGATCCACGAGTCGGACGCCGGCGATGCCGCCGCGGCGCCGTCGGAGTCGTCGCCCTGGGACTGCGCTCCCGGCATCTGGGCGCCGGTCTCCGTCATCGTCACGTTGGGCGGGTCGCCGAGCAGTTCCTCCAGGATGTGGTCGAAGTCTTCCTGCACCTCGTCCGGCAACCGGTGGGCGACCATGTAGCGGATGGCGTGGAGATCGCGCGGAGCAGCGGCCGGGGCGCCGCGCAGGAATGCGTGCGCGCGCACGAGCCGGAGCGCCGCCGAGCTGAAGGAGCGGTCGGACATCAGGCGGTCGCCCGAGGCGGCCTCGTCGGTGCTGCGCTGGCGGAGCCGGTCGAGCAGACGGTGGTAGGCGTCGAGTGTGCGTGGCTCGATGCTGAGGGACGCAGCCGCCCGTTGCGCGGCGTTGCGGGTTGTGGTGTTCATCACCGCGGATCGCGGTGCGGCGCTTGCCCCGGCGGGGGCGTGGGCTGCGCCGGCGGCCGGCCGGACGCCGGTACGCGACGACTCTCGGGCGGCCTCCCGTTCGAGCAGGACGGCGGCCTCGTCGAAGAGCCCGCCGGTGAGCAGGCCGCTCAGACGAAGCTGCACGGCGAAGCGGTCGAGCTGGCCCGGTTCGAGTGGGTCGATCGGGGCTTCGACCTGCTCGAGCGGTCCGGTTGCCACCGCGGATTCCAACGGCAGCGGCTGATCCAGGGCGCGCCGTTCGGCGAGGATCCGGAGTAGCGGTCCCAAAGCTTCGCCGGGGGAACGCGGCAGGTCCTCGAGCAGGGCGACTTCGGCCTGGAGCAGCGGCCCGGGGATCAGTTCCCGTCGCAGGCGCTCGTGGCCACGGTGGCGGTGGCGGCTCAGCAGGACGTCGCCGAGCAGATCCGTTTCCCGGATGTCGCGGTGGAACACCAGCGTGTGCGTGCGGGCGCCCGACAGCGTGGCCACGGCCGCGGCAAGCTCCGACTTGCCGCAGCCGGGCGGACCCTCCAGGTAGGCGTGCTGCTCCGCCAGCAACGCGAGGGTCAGCCCCGTCGCGGCATCGTCCTGCCCGATCAGCACCCGGCCGAGCGCCGTCCGCAAGTCGACGAAGGCAGCGGCCAGTTCCGTGTTTCGGCGATCCGGGGCGGGTTGGGTCATGGCCGCGGAATGCTACTTGGCCTGTGCTTACCGGCCTCCGGCGCCGACGCAGTCTGGATGGCGTCGGTTGGGCGCAGGTCCGGCTCCTCTCGAGGGGAGGGTCCCGGAAGAACCTGACGGGAACCGCGGTTGGTAGGATGGCGGACGCGTCGCGTTCCCGTGCCGTCGTTCCTTTGCGTTAGGCACTCAGGAAACCAGGAGGTCCCCAGGGATGAAGAAAGTTGCGACGGTTGGACGGCGATTGGCGCTTGTCGCCGCGTTGGCGAGTGGTGCTTTCCTCTTGTCGACCGGTCTTGGGTTGGCCGTTGCCGCGGATGCCACGGTTGGCGTTGAGGCCGCGGCCCAGGACGACGAGAAGAAGAAGCGCAAGGCGGAGAAGAAGGCGGCGGCTCGCGCGGCGAAGGAACAGAAGCGTCTGGAGAAGCAGCGCCGGCAGCGGGGCAGGACGGTGCGCGCGGTTGTCGTGCCCTCGGAGCCGGCCCCGGCGTCCGAACCGGCCGCGGCGCCCGCACCGGAACCCGCCGTGGCGGCCACGCCGGTTTCCACGCCTGAACCGGCGCCGGCACCGAAGGCTGAGCCGGCGCGAGTCCCGGCAGCGGAACCGACGGCGGCATCCGTGCTTGAACCCGTTCGGACCGCGGAGCCGGCCCCGGCTCCGCGCCCAACGAGGACGCCGGCTTCTGCCCCGGCGCCGAGAGACTACGAACTCAGCGAACGCATCCGGGTCGCGGAGGTGTTGCTCGATGTCCTCGTCACTGACCGCAGGGGCAATGTCATCGAGGGTCTGGGCGCCGAGGACTTCGTCGTTCTCCACGACGGCGAGGAGCAGGAGGTGACGAGCGCCTCCTTCTACGGCGGACCGAGCGAGTTGGCGGCCACCGGCGAGGGCGCCACGAGCCGGACCGATCGCTACTTCATCCTAATGTTCCACGACCAGCGGATGCAGGCGCCGCAACTGGCGGGTCCCCAGATGGACAATGCGCGCTGGCTCAAGCGCTGGATCGAGGAGGAGCTCCAGCCCAACGACCAGGTGGCGGTGTTCGCGTACCAGGCACGGCTCAAGGTCTACCTGGACTTCAGCCGCGACCGCGACGAGATCCTGGCGGCGGTTGACGCCGCCTCCCGGGGCAAGAAGGACATCGAACGTTGGGTCACGCGGTCGGATCCCGAGTTCGACCCGAACTCGCCGTCACTCTTCGTCAATCTGCCGGTGGAGAAGGAGCTTGCCAGGCGCAGCCGCAAGCTGCAGGAGGCGCTGGAGCTCGTCGGAGAGGCGGCCGCGGGGATCGCGGGTCGCAAGAACCTGATCATGTTCAGTCTCGGTTTCGGCGAGATCGGCCAGTTCGGCAGCTACACGCCGGATCCGCGGTACTACCCGCAGATGCGTGAGGCGCTGAACGCGGGCAACGTCGCCGTGTACACGATCGACACGATGGGCAGTCGCCGCCGCTCGATCGCTTCGGCGTCCCTCAACGACTCACTGAGCCACATTTCGAACGAAACCGGCGGCCACTACTACGGGAACTTCACGAACATCCTGTCGCCGATGCGCCAGGTCGCCGAGGAGAACCAGGGCTACTACCTCGTGAGCTTCCGCTCCGAGTACGAAGCCGGCACCCAGGGCTACCGCGGCATCAAGGTCAAGGTCCGCGACGGCAAGTACAAGGTGCGTTCCCGCACCGGCTTCCGCTACGGCGAGTCGGCCGGCCCATAGCGGCCTGGGCGGCCGCGAAGCCGTATAGGCTGTGCGGGTTTCGCGGCCCCACCGCGAACATGACCCAAGGGAGGAAGCCCGCAGATGATCTCCGCCGACGCGCGCTACGAGAAGAAACGGATCGAGGTCCACGGTCACGAGATGGCCTACGTCGACCAGGGCGAGGGCGATCCGATCGTCTTCCTGCACGGGAACCCGACGTCGTCGTACCTGTGGCGCAACGTGATGCCGCACCTGGAGGGCCGGGGCCGGCTGGTAGCGCCGGACCTGATCGGCATGGGCGATTCGGCGAAGTTGCCGGAGAGCGGGCCGGATCGGTATCGCTTCGTCGAACACCGGCACTACCTCGACGGGCTGCTCGAGGCGATCGGCGTGGATTCGAACGTGGTCTTCGTGATTCACGACTGGGGTTCCGCGCTCGGCTTCGACTGGGCGAACCGGCATCGGGACGCGGTTCGCGGCATTGCCTACATGGAGGCGATCGTCAGCCCGGTCCCGACCTGGGACGACTGGCCCGAGTCGGCGCGGGGCGTCTTCCAGGGCTTCCGCTCGCCCGCCGGCGAGGGCATGGTGCTGGCGAAGAACGTCTTCGTCGAGCGGGTGTTGCCCGGGTCCGTGCTGCGGAAGATGACCGACGAGGAGATGGCCGTCTACCGGCGTCCTTTCGAGGAAGAAGGCGAGTCGCGCCGTCCGACGCTCACGTGGCCG
>JAJDZH010000309.1 GCA_022824725.1 Thermoanaerobaculia bacterium
TCGAGGATCTCTGGAGCGACCTCGAGGATGCCCGCCGCGGCGCGGGCGCGGATCAGGCCGAGCTGGTCCGCACGGAGCGCGAACGGCAGGAGTTCCGCGGCATCGCCGTCCCCGGAAACCCGTGCCCAGGGCGAGTCAAGCAATCTTGAGTCCGGGTAACCCTCCAACCGACCGAGCCAAAGGGCCAGCGCAACGGACCCATGCGTGGGTTCCGCGCGGCAACGCACCTTGCGCACCCGCCCCTGGAGAAAACCAGCCTGGGCCCATGAACTGGCGGCGTTGCGGGCGACCTTGTCGAGCACGCCATCGTTCAGCCGGCCGCCCACCGTCTCCCGGAGCTTTGCCAGAAGAGTGGTGCGCATCATCTCCTCGCCGACATTCAGCAGGACGACGACGGGCGCTGTCGCAGTCAGTAGCGGGTCGCGAGCCATCGCCGTGAGCAACGCCAGCCGCGGCCGACCGGCACGGTCGCCGTCCCAGAGGCGCCGCAAGACCCGAAAGAGCGGTATGCGCGGGTCGAGGCCGTAGAGCTCGCGCAACCGCTGGAAGCTGATCCGCCGTGTGGCCACGGTCTGCTTGCCCAGCACGTTCTCCCTGATCACAGCGTCGGCGTAGGCGCTCCGGTCGCCGTCTGCGGGCACGGCGCCCAGAAGCTCCTCCAGGTCTCTCAGCATGATCGTCCGGCTCGTGTGGGTGCCTCGCGCACCGAGGCGAAAGCCCGCCCGCTCAAGGTCAGCGGCGCGGGAGGCTGGTAGCGATCCCGTCTGCACAGTTGCGGGACCGTACAGAAGCTGGACCGAGTGGTCAAGTTTCGCCGGCAAGTTTGCCGGCGAAACGACATCAAGGCCGCTGCGCCTCCTCGAACAACGCCGGCACGAACTTCTCCGTCTCGCCGCTCTCTTCGATGTTGTGGACGATCCAGGCCTGGAGCAGTTCCTCCGTGAACTGCCGGCGGATGATCCAGTTCAGGAATCGGCCGATGATCGGCACCCGCAAGCCGATTCGGGCCTCGGTGTAGAACGAGCAGCCGCCCTCGACCTCGGCGTAGAGGTGGTCGAGCGAGCCGACGCGGAACAGGCCGCCGAGCAGCAGATCGAAGTTGAAGGCCTCGTCGTCGAACCGGCTGACCCGGGCCTTCGCCCGGACCGGGTGCTTCCCGCCAAGATCTTCATGAATCTCGATCACGCTTCCCGGACCCAGGCGTCCGCGAACATAGACTCGGCGGCGCCAGCGGACGGCGATGTGGTCGAAGGGGTGCCAGTAGCGGTAGACCGGCACCGGCGGCCCGGTGAAGTCGCTGCCGTTGTAACGGGTCCAGGTATCGATGTTCTCGAACCACCAGCGCAGCATCTCGGGCGAGACGCCCTTCATCGTGTCGTGTTCGATCGAGGCGCGCAGGCGGCCGCCGGAGAGGCGCTCGACCGTGTGCCGGGCGGACTCGAGCCCCTTCATCGGGCCGAAGAAACCGGTCTTCGGACCGGATCGCGTGTCGGACATGGAACCTCCCGAGGCAACGTATCAGCCGTGCGGCCGGTGGCTCGCAGCCCTTCTCTGCATGGCGGTATCGGTCGGTGCGGCGGCCACGGCGAGCGGCCAGAGCACCAGGGCCGAGGGCGACTTGTCAGCGGCGGCGGAAGCGGACGCCGACCTCGGCCGCCAGGCCTTCCTCCGCTACTGCCGGGAATGCCACGGCGAGGACGGCGACGGCCTCGGCAAGTTCAGCTACACGACCGGCGAACGGCCCCGCAGCTTCCAGTCGGGCCGTTTCAAGCTCGCGAGCACCGAGAACGCCATCCCCTCGGACCGTGACCTCGAGGAGACGATCCGGCGGGGCATGCCGGGCACCGGCATGTCGGCCTGGGGTCAGGTTCCGCAAGCCGAGATCGCGGCGATGGCGCGCTACACGCGCAGCTTCAGTCTGGACGCCATTCGGAGCGCACTCGATCGTGCGGTCGCCGCGGGCGAGCTGAGCGCCGCGGAAGCGGATGCCGAGTTCGCCCGGCGGACGACTCCGGGCCCGCCGATCGCCATCCCGCCCGCGCCTCCGTTCGACGACGAGCGACGCGCCCGCGGCGAGCGGATCTACCTGGAAGCCTGCGCTTCCTGCCACGGGCCGAACGGCAGGCGGCTTCGCAACGACCCGATGCCGGACTTCGAGGGCAACCACACCCTGCCGACGAACATCGTCGGCGGGGTCTTCAAGGGCGGGAACGACAGCGCCGCGATCTACAGCCGCCTCTATCTCGGCATGGACGGCACGGCGATGCCCGGCTACCGCGACGCGTACGGTCCGGACGAGCTCTGGGATCTCGTCCACACCGTGGAGCGGATCATCGCCGAGGGCGGCTTGGGACAGCCGGAAGACGAGGCGGCGATGGCGGCGGCGGCGACCGCGGCACAGGCAGCGGCGGCTGCCTACGACTCGCTCTTCGACGAGCCACGGGACGAGGTGGTCACGTACGAGGAGAGGGGAGCTTCGCCGATCCTGGTCTGGGGCGGAGGCGCTTTGCTGCTGCTGGTGATCGTGGGCTCGGCGCTCTTGACCAGCCGTCGCTGACGCGCCAGGATGGTCGCCGCTTCGCGGCGCGCTGTCTTCAGAAGCCGGCGAGGGCGCCGGCGCACCCAGTGGCCGGCGCTGCGCGCCGGATGTCGGCGAGGGCGCCGGCGCACCCGGTGTGGGGCTACAACGGGTTCACCCAGCGTGGCTCAACCGGCGTACGCAGTGGGGTTCTCAGTGGGCGGCGCGGAACGCCAGCATGAAGTCGCGGAGCCGCTCGACGCCTTCGACGGGCATCGCGTTGTAGGCGGAGATACGGAAGCCGCCCACTGAACGATGGCCCTTGATCGAAACGAGATCCAGCTCAGCCGCGCCGGCAACGAACGCTTCTTCCAGATCGCCGCGCCGCAGCCGGAAGGTCACGTTCATGCGCGAACGGCTTGCAGGCTCGGCGTGCGGGACGTAGAACTCGCCGCCGTCACCGTCCAGCACGTCGTAGATCAGTCCGGTCTTGGCCTCCGCCCGGGCGGCCGCCGCCTCCAGGCCGCCGACCTCGTCGCGCAGCCAGCGGGTCATCAGCAGGAACACGTAGACGCCGAAGACGTTCGGCGTGTTGAGGCGAGAGCCCTTCTCCGCCTGACGCCGGAAACTGAGCATCGAGTGCACGTCGTCGTCGCAGCGTTCGAGAACCT
>JAJDZH010000110.1 GCA_022824725.1 Thermoanaerobaculia bacterium
TTCCGGGACGTGCAGGTCAACCACCTCAGGAGTCAGCAGCATGCTCCGTTCCTCGCTTTTCTTCATGGCCATCGCTCTTGCCGCGGGAACCGCGTCGGCGGCCGACGACGACGCACTCCGTCTGGACGAGATCGAGTTGCCAACCGGCTTTTCCATCGACGCGTTCGCCTCGGGCATCGACCTCGCACGCTCCCTTGCGCAGAGCCCTTCGGGGACCGTCTTCGTGGGCACAGGCGGGCTGCGGCAGAGCGACGCCGTTTACGCGGTCGTGGACGAGGACGGCGACGGCAGGGCGGATCGGCGCTATGAGATCGCTTCGGGCTTGAACCGGCCGAACGGTGTTGCCTTCCACGACGGCGACCTCTACGTGGCCGAGATCAACCGCATCCTGCGCCTGGACGACATCGACAGTCGCCTGGACTCGCCGCCGGAGCCGGTCGTGATCACGGACGATCTGCCGGACAGACGGCATCACGGCTGGAAGTTCATCCGCTTCGGTCCCGACGGGCGGCTCTACGTGCCGGTGGGCGCCCCGTGCAACATCTGTGACGAAGGGGATCCCTTCGCGACGATCCTCCGGCTGGAAGAGACCGGCGACTACGAAGTCGTCGCCCGCGGGGTGCGGAACACCGTTGGCTTCGACTGGCGCCCGGGCACGAGCGAACTCTGGTTCACGGACAACGGACGGGACATGATGGGCGACGACGTTCCGCCGGACGAACTGAACGTGCTGACGGAGGACGGCCAGCACTTCGGCTACCCGTATTGCCACGGCCAGGAGATCGCCGATCCGGAGTTCGGCGACGTCAAGCCGTGCGTCGAATTCGTGCCGCCCGCACTCGATCTCGGGACGCATGTGGGCGCCATCGGCATGCGCTTCTACCGGGGCGACGCCTTTCCGGAGCGCTACCGGGGGCAGATCTTCATCGCCGAGCACGGTTCCTGGAACCGCAGCAACAAGATCGGCTACCGGATCATGGTGGTTCATGTCGACCTGGACGGCCGGGCCGCGGACTACGAGGAGTTCGCCACCGGTTGGCTCCAGGGCGAAGACCCCTGGGGTCGGCCGGTCGACGTGATGGAGCGGGCGGACGGGTCGCTCCTCGTGTCGGACGACATGCGGGGCGTGATCTACCGCATCGTCTACGACGGGGCCGAGGCTTCGGCGGCCGGGCAGTAGGGACATGCCTGCGCTCGATCCGGCCGTCGTCGACGCGGCGCGAGTCCGTTACGACGCGGCCCGCGCCGCCGGTCTCCAACTCGACATGACGCGGGGCAAGCCGTCTGCGGAGCAGCTCGCCCGGTCCCACGGTCTGCTGCGGGCGGTCGACCGGGAGGATGACTCGGCCGCCGACGGCACGGACTGCCGCAACTACGGTGGCGATCCGCGCGGCCTGCCGGAGATGCGGGCGATCTTCGCCGAGATCCTCGAGGTCGATCCGGAGCTGGTCTTCGTCGGCGGCAACGCAAGCCTGCAGTGGATGCACGACCTGGTGGTCCAGGCCATGCTGGTAGGCGTCCCCGGCGGTGACCCGTGGGGCGGCCCGAAGCGGAAGACGCCGGTGAAGTTCCTGTGTCCCTGCCCCGGGTACGACCGGCACTTCGCGGTGCTCGAGCGCTACGGCATCGGAATGATCAACATCGCGATGGGCGACGACGGCCCCGACGTCGACGAGATGGCCCGCATCGCCGGTGAGGACCCGAACGTCAAGGGCATGTTCTGCGTGCCGCGCTACAGCAATCCGACCGGCGTCACCTACACGGACGAAGTGGTCGAGGCGATCGCCTCGATGGCGACCGCGGCGCCGGATTTTCGGGTGATCTGGGACGACGCCTACGCGCTGCACGCCTTCGAGGGCGAACCGGATCGTCTGGCCAATCTCTACGATCGTTGCGCGGCCCATGGCAACGAGGATCGGGCGCTCATCGTCACGTCGTTCTCCAAGGTCACGTTCGGTGGCTCGGGTCTGGCTGCCGTCGCGGCGAGTCCAGCGAACGGCGACTGGATCCGGAGCTTCCGCTCGATCCAGACGATCGGCCCGAACAAGCTGAACCAGCTTGCTCACGCCCGCTTCTTCGACGGCAGCCTCGCGCGCGTCCGCGAGCACATGCGAGGACACGCGGAGCTGATCCGGCCGAAGTTCGAGACCGTGCTGCGCGTTCTCGACGAATCGCTGGAGGGCCTCGGCGTCGCGACCTGGAGCCGGCCCCGGGGCGGCTACTTCGTCAGCCTGGACACGGAACCCGGCTGCGCGCGGGCGGTGGTCGAGATGGCGGGCCGGGCCGGGGTCAAGTTGACGCCCGCGGGCGCGACGTTCCCCTACGGCGTCGATCCGCAGGACCGGAACATCCGCGTCGCGCCGACGCTGCCGGGTCTCGACGAGATCGAGACCGCGACCCGGCTGCTCGCCGACTGCGTCGTCCTGGTGAGCGCGGGCTAGCGCCGCAGGGTGGTCGCCGCGTCGCGGCGCGTTTTTCTCGGAAGCCGGCGGGGGCGCCGGCGCACCCAGTGCCTGCGGCGCTAGTCGATGTAGCCGAGGCTCTTCAACTGGCGGACGTCCTCCTCGCTGAGGACGTTGCCGCTCCTCGCTTCGTACTTCGGCAGGTCCCGGTACCAGTTCACGAGACGGCGGCCGAGCGGCGGCACCAGGTCGACCGGCGGCGCCTGCAGCGGCCGTTCCTCTTCCGGGTCGACGGTGAGGTCGAAGTAGACGGTCGTCCGCTTCGAGAAGTCGTGGAGGACCTTGGCGCCGTCGACTTCCATGCTGATCTGCAGCGGGTCTTCGTAGGGCGCGCTGCGGCGCGACCTCGCGAGCAGGGCGCTGTGCTTGTCGCCGATGACGTAGCGGGGCCGCGCCTCGCCGGCCGGTTCGTCGCCGATCGGAACCAGGCTCCGTCCCGCGACGCTCGCGGGGGCTTCGAGCTCGAGCAGATCGAGCACGGTCGGCAGGATGTCGACGACGCCGACCGCCGCCTCGATCCGTCGGCCCTCGGGAATCCCCGGTCCCTTGAGAATCATCGGTATGCGCGCGTTGGGCCAGTGAACGTTCTTGCCGTGTCCCCAGTAGCCGTGCTCGCCCATGCTCTCGCCGTGGTCGCTCACGAAGAGGGTGTAGCGGGGGCCGGTCAGAAGTTCGTCGATCGCCTTGGACAGTCTGCCGAGCCAGTGGTCGACGTAGTTCACCTCCGACTGGTAGCGCCAGCGCCTCTGCCAGCCGCTGCCGCGCTGCTCGCGGGGCGGCAACGGAGGCGTGAAGCCCGTTCGTTCCAGGTAGGGGCTGTGGGGATCGGAGAAGTGGACCCAGAGGAAGAGGGGACGTCCGTGCCGGTCCTCGTCGCCGGTGCGCTGGCGCAGCCATCGCTCGGCCGTCCTGGCGACGTCGTCGGCGTGGCGCTCCATCACGCCGACGGCGTTGCGGGCCTGGGTGAACTCCTCGTCGTAGTGGTCGAAACCGCGGTTCAGGCCGACCAGGTCGGCTCGCAGCGTCCAGTTCGAGATGAAGGCGGCTGCCTCGTACCCCGTCTGGCCCAGAATCTCGGCGAGAACCGGGATGTCGCTTCGCATCCGCTGGGCGTTTCGACGCGCCCCGTGAGTCGGCGGGTAGAGCGAGGTGAACATCGAGGCGAAGGCGGGGCCGGTCTTGCCGATCGTGGTGTGCGCGTCCTCGAACAGCACGCCTTCGGCGGCCAGAGCGTCGATCGTCGGCGTCGTGGCTGACTCGCCGCCGTAGGCCCCGAGCGCGTCGGCCCGCAGGGTGTCCACGGAGAGCAGGACGAGGTGCGGCTCGTTCGCGGGCAGCGGTGCGTTCATCGCTGCCGCCAGGGCCGTGCCGAGGAGGAAGCGTCGTCCGGCGATGCTCACGCCGAGACTGCCCCGAAGGCCATCGCCTCCTCTTGTGTGTCGATGTCGCGGGCCAGGGACATCGCCTCGACGACCGGCATTCGGACCTTGCGGTCGGGATGCCTGCGCCGGTGGCGTCGCTTGATGAACATCCGGCGCAGAGCCAGTTCCAGTTCGGACTGATGGATGACCTTCTCCTTGAGGCGCCGCGCCGCGCGCGTGCCCGACAGAAGCGTGTCCCAGGTAAAGGTCGGCAGCCTGAGATTCAGAAGGTGAATGAAGTCCTGAACCAGCATGATCCACAGAAGGCGCCGCGCCATGTAGGCGTTGCGGTACAGGATGGGGCGGTTGCGCGTCCGGTAGCCGAGGTCCATCAAACGGTAGATGAACTTCCAGCGAAGCGCCGCCGAGTCGAACATGGCCAGGTGACCGGGCAGTACCGGGACGGGCGCGGACGCGCCTTCGGGCTTGACGTGGTACTGCGGCTTCCACCCGGACTCGCCGAGCCGTTCGGGGTCTCGCGGCGCCTTGATCATCGGGAAGAAGAAGTCCAGGGGGCTGTGGCTCCAGAAGTCGCGGACCACCGTCTTCATCTCGGCGGGGTCGGGTACGATGTCGCAGGTGACGATCGCCAGCGGTCCGTCGCCGTGCCGCCGGCGGGCTGCCTCGACGCCGACCTGGATGTTGCGGCCGAAACCGCCGTCGGTGTCGACGGAGATCCCGTCAGGCAAAGACCGGTAGGCGTGACCGGGTCCGGCGACGTAGATCGGGTCGAAGGCTTCGGTCTGGCGGATCCGCTCGATGACCAGTTCGATCAGCGGCCTGCCGCCGATCTTCACGTCCACGCCCTTGATGCCGGCGAGCGGGTGCTTGGAACGTCCTCCCGGGGGCATGTAGGCGGGCCTGCGGTCGCTGCCTCCCAGGATGACGAGTGGTACGGATTGGTTGGCCATCGGTCGTCGTCCGGTTCTCTCGTCGGGACGAGCCGATTGTACGCCGGGGATCATCCGACGCCCAAGACTCGCCGGGTCTGGCGTTACCATCCGGTGAAACCGCCTCGTTCCGGTCGTCCGCCTTTCTGTTCGATGACACTTCCTCCGCCGCCGACCCCCGAGGTCGTGGACCGTGACGATCGCTTGGCCGATCTCGCCGAACGCTGGCTGCGCGAGCCGGCCGTTGGCCTGGACACGGAGTTTGTGCGGGAGCGGACGTTCTTTGCCCGGCTCGGCCTGATTCAGGTGGCGGATTCGGAGGGTTGCTACCTGGTCGACATGGTCTCGATCAGGGATCGGTCGCCCCTGGTTGCCGTCGTCCAGGCGCCGGAGGTGACGAAGGTGTTCCATTCGCCGAGCGAGGATCTGGAGATCCTCCATCAGGCCGTCGGCCACCCTCCAGAACCCCTGTTCGACTGTCAGGTCGCGGCCACGCTGTGCGGACTGGGAGGTTCGCTGGGCTACGTTCGTCTGGTTTCGCGGCTCTTCGATGTCGAGCTGGAGAAGGGCGTGCAGCGGTCGAACTGGCTACGGCGTCCGCTCAGCGACGAGCAGGTGCGGTACGCCGGTCTGGACGTGGCCTACCTCCTGCCGGCCCACGAGCGGTTGGTGGCGAGGCTGCGTGAACTCGGCCGGGAAGGCTGGGCCGGGGAGGATTTCGACCGCCTGTTGCAGACGGCCGAAGCGCGTCTGGATCCGGCGTGGTCCTACAACCGGTTGCGGCGACCGGGCATGTCGAGGCGTCAACTGGCGGCCCTGGAGGCCCTGTCCGCGTGGCGGGAGCGGCGTGCTCGCCGGCGGGACGTGCCGCGGGGTTTCGTGCTGAAGGACGAGACCCTGGTCGACCTGGCGCGACGCCTGCCGCGCACGCCGGAGGACCTCGTCCCGGTGAAGAGCCTGGGGCGGCGTCAGGCAGGACGGTACGGGGCGAAACTGCTCGATCTCGTGCGGAGTGCCCGCGCGCTGTCCGGGGATCGGCTCCCTGAACGTCTGAAACGCTCCGGCAGGCGGTCCTCGAGCCGCGTATCGGAGGGACTGCGAAAACTGGTTGCGCGAGTCGCCGCCGATCTCGACGTTCCGGCCGAGTTCCTCCTGCCCAGGAGGACGCTCGAGGCCTGGGCGGCGCGGAGTCTCGAACGGGGCATGTGGGTCTGGCCGGCGGAGATCGAAGGCTGGCGCCGCTCGGTACTCCAACCCGAAGTGGAACGTTCCGATCTGCTCGAGGCCGGCGTCGCCAGCAAACGCCGGAACAGGTCGTTGCGCCACTGAAGGGCAGCGGTCCCGGATGAGAGCCGCGGGGACCAAGGGGTAGAGTCCGCCGCCGTGAAAGAGGTGATTGCGCAGGCGCACGACATCGGCGACCTGTACGGCCTGTTCGGCCGGCGGGCGCCGGAAGCCGTGGTTGTACCGCGGTCTGCCGTTCCTCAGCCTCAGCGGGCTCTCCTGGATCACGAAGATCACATGACGGTGACCCTGGAGGCCCACCATGGGGCCGCGGTCGACGTCGATGTCCTGGATCGCGTCGCGTACGACGGACGCTACGCGCGCAGAATCCTCCTGCGGCGTGCCGGCGCCAGGGCCGTCGCGCCGGGACAATCCGCCGGCGTGGTGCTGTTCGGGATCGTGCTCATCGACTTCCGCTTCACGAGGGAGGCAGCCCGGCGCGAGATCCTCGGCGAAACGACTCCGCTCGGCCATGTGCTGATTCGCCACAGCCGGTTGCGGCGGATCAGCACCCACTGTCTGCTCGAGATCGAGCCGGACGGCGAGATGCGGCGCCACTTCGGTCTGGGCGACCGGGTGGACTGCAAAGGGCCGCGCGTTCATGGCCGTCTCGCGACGATCTTCTGCGATGGGCAACCTGCGGTCGAACTCCTCGAAGTCGTGCCGCCCGGTCCTGATGCCGCAGCGATCTTCTGAGTCCGCTGGGTGCGCGGGTCTTCTGACCCGCTGCCGCCGAAGGCGGCTTCGACTCGTGCCGGCCGCCAGGCCGGCACCGCTTCGCCGTCAGGCCCGCTCCATCGGGTAAGCAACGACTTCGTCGATGCTTCCGGCTCCGAGGTCGAGACCGAGCAGCCGGTCGAAGCCGAGGGCTACTCCCGCGCAGGGCGGGAGCCCCGACTCCAGCGCGGCCAGGAACCGGGACGGAACAGGCGGTAGCGGTCGGCCGGTTCCGCGGCGGCTCGTCAGGTCGCGTTCCAGGCGTTGCCGCTGCTCGGTCGGGTCGCGGAGTTCGCCGTAGCCATTGGCGAGTTCGATGTCCCCGACGTAGGCCTCGAAGCGCTCGGCGGTGCGGGGGTCGGAAGCGTTCAACTGCGCCATCGCGGCCTGGGAGGCGGGATAGTCGAAGACGACCGTGACGCGGTCGGGCGCGAACTCGGGCTCCACCCGTTCTCCGAACAGCCGGGACAGAAGGTCGTCCCGGTCGAGGCCGCTGGTGTCGACCGGTGAAGGGCCGTCCGCGACGGCCCGTCGCAGGGCCTGGATCGAGGCTTCCTGCGGATCGATCCCGGCGTGTCGCCGCATGAGATCGGCGTAGCTGACATGGGTCGCCGGTTTCAGTCGGCGCGAACCGGCGAGAAGGGTCTCGATCAGGGCCGCGACTTCCCTCATCAGCCGGTGCACGTTCCATCCCACCCGGTACCACTCGAGAATCGTGAACTCGGGGTTGTGCCAGCGGCCGCGCTCGCCGCCGCGGAACGCCTTGCAAACCTGGTAGATCGAGCCGGAACCCGCGGCCAGCAGGCGTTTCATCGCCAGTTCCGGCGAAGTCTGGAGGTACATCCGCCGTCCGGCGATGCCAGGGGCGTCGACGGTGGAACTCAGCGGCTCCAGGTGCAGGTCGAGGGTGGTTTCGGCGGAGAGCAGGGGGGTTTCGACCTCGAGCACCTCCCGCTCGGCGAAGAAGGCGCGCAGTCTGGCGAGCATGGCCGCGCGTCGTTGCAGGGCGGTCAGCCCGGCGGTGGGCCGCCACTCCGCGGCGTCGCCCGTCACCGTCCGCCTCAGGTCTTGCCGCGGGAAACGTACTCGCCGGTGCGGGTGTCGACCCGGATGGACTCGCCGGTCTGGATGAAGAGCGGTACCTTGACCACCGCGCCGGTTTCCAGCTTCGCCGGCTTGCTGCCGCCGCTGGAGGTGTCGCCCTTGAGTCCGGGATCCGTTTCGACCACCTCCCGAGTCACGAAGTTCGGCGCCGCGACGAGGATCGGATGGCCGTTCCAGAGCGTCACGTTGCAGACGTCCTCCTCCTTGATCCACTGCTCGGCTCCGCCCAGGGCAGCGGCGTCGGCCTCGACCTGGTCGTAGGTGTCGGGGTTCATGAAGAACCAGTGCTCGCCGTCGGCGTAGAGGTACTGCATCGAGGTCTCGATGACGTCGGCGCCTTCGAGCAGGTCGCCCGGCTTGTAGGTCTTCTCGTTGACCCGTCCGTTCAGGAGGTTGCGCATCTTGACGCGGGTGAACGCCTGACCCTTGCCGGGCTTGATGAAGTCGCACGAGATGATCACGTTCGGCTCGCCGTTCTCGAGCACCTTGAGCCCGGTGCGGACCTGGTTCATGTTGTAGCTGGCCATCGATCCCGAACGCCCCTCCGTCGGCGCCTGTCGCTGCGGCGAACCCTAGCAGCAGGCGGCAGTGAAACTCACCGCCTCCCGCCTGCGTTGTATGGCGGTAAGGGCGGCAGTTCCCGGTCCTTCCCGACCGCGACGGAAGCCCTGCCCCGAACGAGGGAGAACGCGATGACCAACCAGCCTTCGATCCCCGCTCCGGATTCCAACGCTCCAGGTGCTCGTTGCGGCCTGGCGCTCGCCGCGCTGGTCGCGGCGACTGTGCTTTCGGCGCCGGCTCTTGCCGAGTTCGACGAGAGCCACCGCTTCGACGCCCGTTCGCTGGAGGTCACCAACCTGATCGGCAAGGTGGCTATCCGGCAGGCAACCGGCGACGAGTTCGAGGTCGACGTCTCCGTGCGCGGCGCCGACGGCGTACGCCGCAACATCGAGATCGAGCAGGAGCGCGGTTCCCGCGCCCGGCTGGATGTCGTCTTCCCGGTCGACGACGAGCGCCGGTTCGTGTACCCGGAGTTCAGCCGTCGGCGGGCCCAGCTCTGGTTCCGCGAGGGTCGATCCAGCAGCTTGCTGGGGGAAATCCTGCGGGCCGTCTCGGGTCGTCGGATACGGGTCCAGAGGAGCGGCAGCGGCATGGAGGTCTGGGCCGACCTGATGATCAGCGTGCCGGAGGGGGCGTCGCTAACGCTCCAGCACGGCGCCGGCGACGTGGAAGTCCGCGACCTCGTCGCCGACCTGGAGATCGACGTGAAGGCCGGCGTGATGGAGGCGGCCGGACTGGACGGCCAGGTCGAGCTCGACGTGGGCAGTGGCGGGCTGACCGTGGAGGACGTTCGCGGCCGCCTGGTCATGGACACGGGCAGCGGCGGGGCCAGCCTGGACCGCTTCGAGGGCGCCGCGCTGTCGATCGACACGGGCAGCGGCTCCGTGGCGGTCTCCGAGGTGTCGGCGGAGGCGGTTGAAATCGACACCGGCAGTGGCGGAGTGACAGTGGACGGCCTGGAAGCCGAGCGGCTCACGATCGACACGGGGAGTGGCAGCGTGCGGGTAGAGTCCGCGGGCGCCGATTCCGCGGTGATCGACACGGGCAGCGGCAGAGTGCACCTGGCTCTGGAGCGAATGGGCGACGGCAGGTTCGAGATCGACACCGGCTCGGGCAGCATCGTCATGCTGGTCCCGGGCGATTTGTCGGCACGCTTCGACATCGACATCGGCAGTGGCGGCATCGACGTCGACGTGCCGATCGCGAAGACGCTGCACAAGTCGCGGGGCGAGATGCGGTTCATCGCCGGCGACGGCGATGCAAGCGTCGTCCTCGACACGGGTTCCGGCGGCGTCCGCGTCGCGAGCGTCGACTAGGCGGAGACGCCCGCCATCTCGCAGACGATCCCCCATTCCCGTGCCGTGACCGGCTGCACCGAGAGCCGCTGGCCCCGACGGAGCAGGGCCATCCCCTCCAGATCGGGTCGCTGACGTAGCTCGGCCAGCGTGACGGGCTCGTCGAACTTGCAGTCGAACTCGATGTCGACGAGGAACCACCGCGGGTTCTCCGGGTCCGACTTCGGATCGTAGTGAGAGTCGTCCGGGTCGAACTGGGTCGGATCGGGGTACGACTCGCTGCACACCCGCGCCAGTCCCACCACCGCGGTCGGCTTGGCGTTCGAGTGGTAGTAGAAGACCCCGTCGCCGATCCGCATCCGGTCACGCATCAGGTTGCGCGCCTGGTAGTTGCGCACCCCGTCCCAGTACGTCTTGCCGTCGCGTGCCAGATCGTCGATCGAGTACTCACCCGGTTCGCTCTTCATCAGCCAGTACTGGCGGGGTTCGTCGGCCATGAGGGTCTCCAGTTGGTGCCGCCGGACTCTAGCGGGCATCGGTTCCGGCGCCGGCTCTATCGTAGCGAGGGGCCTTGCGCAAGTAGGTGGGCCGTCGTCAAGCGGGCGGAACCGGCCGGAGTTTGCGGGCGAGTGTCGGGTAACTGGCTCCGGATCGCCTTCAGAGGCTCGGAAGGTCCGGCCGCGTGACGAGCCGTCGGCGTGTTGACCGTGATGCGGACGTGATCTAGCGTAGATTCATGGGGCGTCGACCGGAGTGCAGCGGGTTGATGGGGGCGAGAGTCGTTCGGATCAAGGAAACCTGCGACATTGAGTGGCCTTGTTCCACTAGCCGTTGCCTGGCGATCATCACCGGTGCGGGCGGTGGCGGAGGTGGTGGAGGTGGGGCGTTGTGTCTTGAAGGGCTCAACCTCTACGGCGGCGGTGGTGGTGCTGGTGGTGGTGGCGGCAAGGCCACACGGTTGACCGTACAGGACGAGACTCATTGCGCTCACGGCGGCAACGGCGGCGGCGGCGGCGGTGGCGGTGGCCTGAAGGACGGCGACCCAGTAGCGGGAAGGAACGGTTTGGGCTGCGGTTTCGGAACTAGTGAGGGTGGTACCGGAGCGCGTCCGGAAGGTGCCTCGGGGCGTGTGATCGCGGCCGGTGGCGACGGAGGGCGTGGTTTTCCCGGCGAGTCGCTCGTTCGGGACTTCGAAGGGCTGTCAGTCGGTGACGTCCTCCAGATCGAGATCGGCGCCGGTGGTGCGGGCGGAGCCGGTGGGGCGGGATTCGAAGGGGGTACTGACGGTCGTGAGGGTCGCCATGGTGAGGTGATCCTGATTCCGCTGCCTGACGCGCCTGAGGACCCCGAGTGATGGCTGCGGAACCGCTTCGCCGGATCGGTTCGAACAGTCCTGGTGGCGTCGACGGGCTGACGGGCGAATCGCACCCCGCTTCTGACTGCTGGCGGCGTTCAGAACCTGCTGATCGCAGAGCGGTGCGTGGCTTGGGCTCGGCATCCTCGGCCCAGACTGCACCTTGGGATGGCGCGGCTGGAGATCCCGGGATGAACGTTGGCACAAGCGTCTCTCCGCCACTTCGTCCGAGAAGGACGGGTCCGAGCCAGTTCCTGTTGAGACTTGCCGACGACTGGGGCTTGAGCCACGAAGATCTCGTGAGTGTCCTGGGTTTTACTCCCGCGAGTGCTGCACATGTGGCGAGCGTACTTGGCGGATGGGCAGAGTTCCGCGGTCGGGACGTTCGAGATCGGATCGTGCATCTCTACCGAATCAGGGAGACCCTCGATTCTCTCCTCCGCGATCTCGAGGTGGAGAGAGCGTGGCTTCAAGAACCGCATGACCTGCTTGGGGGCAGGTCGCCGATGTCCTTGCTTCTGGGCGGTTCAATGGAAGAACTCCTGCTGGTGAGGGAGTACGTGGACGAGTTCGGCGGCATCTAGTGCTGCTTGATGATGTGCCTTCCAGGCACCGCGGACGACAGGTGTTTCGCCTTGTCTGGCAGCGGCAGCCTGAGTTGCTCGCGAGGTACGACCTCGACTCGGAAGGCGAGGAGGAACTGCGTCAGATGCTGGCGGAAGAAGCAGGCCCGACTGCGGCCGAGGAGTACTGCGACGCGACGTTCAGGGCGAAGCGGACGCAGCAGGGTCGGCGCCGGTTTTCGGATGGTTCGTTTCCGGTCTTCTACAGCTCCTTGGAACCGGAGACGGCGGAAGAGGAGATCCGATACTGGTTTCCGCGGTACGGCCCCAGGAAAGCCCGGACAGGGTTCTACCGCCGGATGATCTGCTCCTTCAGTGGTCTCGAGAAGGACCTGCGGGCGAAGATCGCCGAGTGGCCCGATCTGGTGCATGAGAGTGACTACAGCTTCTGCAACCGGCTTGGGGCCGAGGCACGGCGGTTGGGCGTCGCTGGTTTGTTGGCGCCTTCTGCGCGGTGCGATGGCGACAACATGCCGATCTTCCGAAGGGACGCGATTGGCGAAGCGAGGTTCGTTGATGTGGTCGTCGTACGCTACGACCCGGGCTCGGGTGAGGTCGCGATAGACATCCGGCCCGGTTGAGCTAAAGGATGCTGCGGCCGAAGAGGGAACTCAGCAGGCCGAGGGCGAGCTTCGCGGTCTGATTCCGGGTGTCGAGAATCGGGTTGACTTCGACGACGTCGACGGAACCCGGACCGCCATGTTCGGCGATCAGTTCCATCAGCAGGTGCCCCTCGCGGTAGCTCAGGCCGCCGGGCGCCTGGGTGCCCACGCCTGGCGC
>JAJDZH010000180.1 GCA_022824725.1 Thermoanaerobaculia bacterium
GACTGCGCGCCGCGATGGCTGAGGGCCTTGGCGGGTAGTCGCAGCCGCTGGCGACCGGCATCCCGCCGCTTCCGCGCGGGTCTGGCCGGCGCGGTGACCGTTCTGGCGGCCTGCGGGGCGCCGGCGCCGTCACCGGAGACAGGGCTTCCGCACATCGTCCTCATCGTCCCGGACGACCTGGGCCGGCATGACGTGAGTTTCCACGGCGGCGAGATCGCGACCCCGAACATCGACCGGATCGCCGCCGAGGGGGTGCTGATCGAGCGCTTCTACACGGCGCCGATCTGCTCGCCGACCCGCGCCGGGTTGATGACGGGCCGCTATCCCATCCGCTACGGGCTGATGCGGGACGTCATTTCACCCTGGCAGGACTTCGGGCTGGACACTGCGGAGGTCACGCTTCCGGAGGTGCTGGCGAGGGCGGGCTACGAGCACCGGGCCGTCTTCGGCAAGTGGCACCTGGGGCACATCAGCCGGAAGTACCACCCGCTGCGGCGAGGCTTCACGGAGTTCGTCGGTCACAACACCTCGATCGACTACTTCACGAAGGAGCGATTCGGAGAACGGGACTGGTTTCACGGCTACGAGCCCGCCTCCGAGGAGGGCTACGTCACGGATCTGGTGGCCGAGCACGCGGTCCGGTTCATCGACCGGCACGCGGGCGGCGAAGCGCCGTTCTTCCTCTACGTTCCGTTCAACGCGGCGCATTCCCCGCTGCAGGCGAAGGAGGAGGACCTGCCGCGCTACGCGGACCTGGAAGCGCCCGAACCGCCCCGCGGTTGGGAGGAGATCACCGCCGGCTACCCGTTGGCGCCGGAGGAACGGCGGCGCGAGAACCGCCGCGTCCACGCGGCGATGGTCCACGCGCTGGACGAGGGAGTGGGTCGCATCCTGCGGGCACTCGACGTTTCCGGCATCGCGGAGAACACCCTCGTCCTCTTCTTCAGCGACAACGGCGGCGGCCTCGGCACTGGGGACAACGGGCCTTACCGGGGCGCGAAGAGCACCGTCTTCGAGGGAGGCACGCGCGTCGCCGCGGCAGCGCGGTGGCCGGCGGGCGGCATTGCGGGCGGCGTCCGGGTGAAGGCGCCCGTCGCTTACATCGACATCCTGCCGACCCTGATGGGAGTCGCGGGCGTGGACGATCACGGCGGCAAGCAGCTCGACGGCCGGAACGTCCGCGATGTCCTCGCGGCTGAGGATCCGGACGGTCCGGCACGCGACCTGTACTCCTTCGTCGGCCAGAAGAACCCGGCACGGGAGCAGGTGTCGGTGCTCTCGGGGGACTGGAAGCTCGTCGTGATCGGTCCGGCGCTCGACCTGCCCGGCTCGGCGGAGGCGTCCGAGCAGTTCCTGTACCGGATCGAGGAGGATCCGTTTGAAGAACTGGAGCTGGCGGCGGATCATCCGGATGTCGCGGCGCGTCTGCTCGACAAGGCCAGGGAGTTCCGCGCCCTGCAACCGCCGAACCCGGTGGGGTCCTTCGGTGTGGGGATGGAAGGGTTCGAGCCACCGCCGAACTGGCAGTTTCCGGATGCGGACGGCCCCGAGTCGCTAGGATCCTGACCATGCGTACCAGTCACTTGGCATTCATCGGCGTCGTCCTGTTGCTCTGCGGCTGCGCGGATCCGGGAACGGACGAGGCCCCGGCGGCGGCGCTGCCGGCCGACGATCCGGGCGCCCGCTTCCACGGCGCCTGGGAACTCGCCTCGATCGTCCGCTACGCGGCCGACGGCGAGGAGCTGTCGCGCAACGAGTCGTCGACCGGATTCATCATGTACGACCCGGCCGGAACGATGGGCGTCGTCATCCAGGGAGCGGACCGTCAGCCCTACACGGGCGCCGAGGCAACGCCGGAGGAGATCCTGGCGGCGTACCGGTCGTATACCTCCTACTTTGGTGGTTTCACGGTCGATCCGGAGGCAGGGACAGTCACCCACCATCTGCGCGCGAGCATGAACCCGAGCGGCGCCGGCTCCGACTATCTGAGGCACTACGAGTTCGGTGAGGACACGCTGACGCTCCAGCCGCCGGCCGGCGCCGATGGCGGCGCCGTCAAGCTGACCTGGAGGAAGCTGCCCGAACCCGCAGAACTCACGGACGAGCACCACCGCTTCATCGGCTTCTGGGAGTTCGCGCGGCTAGACCGTACCGACGATTCGGGCGCGGCGTTGCCGGTGCCGGGAACCTACGAGGACGGCTTCATCATCTACACGGCCTCCGGCCACATGGCGGTTCACCTGGTGCGTCCCGATCGCGAGCTCTTCGCCGAAGGTCGTCCGACGGCGGAGGAGGCCGGCGCCGCAATGGCGACGTACGTCAGCTACTTCGGGCCGTACACGATCCACGAGGACGAGGGAATCGTCGTCCACCAGCGGCCCGGTTGCTGGTTCCCGGGTTGTATCGGCTCGGACGCGCGACGCGGCTACGAGTTCGGGGACGGCACCCTGACGCTCAAGCCGCCGGCCAGGGAAGTCGACGGGCGGACGGTTCAGGACGCGCTGACCTGGGAGCGGATCAGCGAGTAGGAAGCTGCTCCGCTCAGCGACGACCCTCCTCGGCGCTCCGAGGCTCGCGGGATGCCGGCGAGGGCGCCGGCGCACCCAGTGTGTGGCTAGGCGATCTTGCGCCGCAACCAGTCGATCAGCACCCGGTTCGTTTCTTCCGGCTTCTCCTGCTGCGTCCAGTGGCCGCAGTCGGCGACCGTGTACTTCTCGAGATCGTCGATGAAGTCCTCCATGCCGTCGGCGGAGGAGGGGCGCAGGATGACGTCGTTCTCGGCGCCGATGTAGAGACAGGGCACGTCGATCTCCCACTTCGCGTTCTCGATGCCCGGGAACGGCCGGCCCGCCATGCGGTACCAGTTCAGGCCGCCGGTGAAGCCGGTGATCTCGAAGGTCTCCGTGAAGTAGTCCAGGGCCTCCTCGGAAAGGAACACCTCGCCGGGGAAGTCCTCGCGGTCGAGCATCCGGAGCAGGTCCATCTGCCGTTCGGGCGAGTCTTCCGGCATCGCCTTGAACGCTTCGACATCCCAGATGTAGCCGCGGCGCAGCATCATCTGGAAGGTCTTGCGCACGTCGGCGGAGAGCACCTTCTCGGCCCGGCCCGGCTCCTGGAACTGGACCGTGTAGTAGTTCGCGGACCGGACGATCAGCGGCTCCTCGGCCGGCTGCGGGCGCGGCATGCCGGGAGGCCGCCCGCCGGGCGTGTTCACGCCGACGATGCCGAGGCAGCGGTCCGGGTGGAGCCGCGCCATC
>JAJDZH010000483.1 GCA_022824725.1 Thermoanaerobaculia bacterium
CATGCACGACATCGCAATCCGTAACGGCCGCATCCTCGACGGCACCGGCGCAGCCGAGTTCCAGGGCGACATCGCCATCGACGGCGCGGTGATCACCAGCGTCAACGGCGGCGTGGGCAAGGCGCGTCGCGAGATCGACGCAGAAGGCAAGCTGGTCGTCCCGGGGTGGATCGACATCCACACCCACTTCGACGCCCAGGTGTCCTGGGATCCGTACCTGACGCCGTCCTGCTGGAACGGGGTGACGACGATCGTCATGGGCAACTGCGGGGTGGGCTTTGCGCCGGTCAAGCCGAAGGACCGGGACTGGCTGCTCGACCTGATGGACGCGGTCGAGGACATCCCGGCGATCGCGATGTCCGCCGGCATGGAGTGGAAGTGGGAGACCTTCCCCGAGTACCTCGACGCGATTGACGGCAAGCCGCGGATCATGGACGTGATCACCCAGGTGCCGCATTGCGCGCTCCGCACCTATGTGATGGGGGAGCGCGGCGCCGAGGACGTCCACCCGACGGACGGCGAACTGGCGGAGATGTCCCGCCTGGTGCGGGAGAGCGTGCGCGCCGGCGCCTTCGGCGTTTCGTCCAACCGGTTGCTGGCCCATCGCACGAAGGAAGGCGAGATGATCCCGGGCACCTTCGCCCGTTACCCGGAGCTGGAGGCGATCGCGGACGGCATGAGCGAGGCCGGCGGCGGCGTGTTCCAGTTCGTCGGTCCGTTCGAGCGGGAGTGGTTGCTCGGCCTCGGCCACAAGGACGGGATCACGGTGACCTATCTCTCGGGCGAGGCGGCGCAGGAGACGTTGACCGCGCTCGAGGCGCGTCGCTACGAGGGGATCCGGGTGTTTCCGCAGATTCGCGGCCGCGGCACGACCGTGCTGATGAACCTGGAAGGGTCGCTCCACCCCTACGTCCTGAACCATGCCTACCGGGAGCTCGTCGGCGACCGGCCGATGCCGGAACGGCTCGAGCGGATGCGCGACCCGGAGGTGCGGGCAAAGATCCTGGCGAGCGACTGGGACATGACGAACGACGCCCGGCGCAACAGCCCCGAGCACGTGGATCACCCGTTCCTGGTCGATGCGACGCCGGGCAGCCTGCTGCCGGGGCTGCTGGAGCTGATGCACTCCCAGCCGGAGGCCGTCTACGTCTTGGGCGATCCCCCGAACTACGAGCCGGATCAGGAGGCGAGCGTCGCGACCTATGCGAAGCGGCACGGCCTGACCGGTCCGGAGGCGTTCTACGACCTGCTGACCGAGGGCGACGGCAGCACGCTGCTGCTGTTCTACCTGGACGGCTACTCGAAGAAGAACTTCGACTACATGGCCGGCCTGATGCGCCATCCGCTGACCTGCAACGGCCTGAGCGACGCCGGTGCCCACGTCGGCGCGGTCAGCGACGCGCACATGCCGAGCTGGAACCTCGCCTTCTGGGGACGCGACCGCACCCGCGGCGAGCGGATCGAACTGGAGACGATCGTCCACAAGCAGACCGGCGCGAACGCCGCCCTCTACGGCCTGACCGACCGCGGTGTCCTGGAGCCCGGCAAGCGCGCCGACATCAGCGTGATCGACTTCGACCGCCTGTCATCCGAGGCGCCGTACCTCGTCTACGACCTTCCCGAGAACGCGAAGCGCTACATGCAGAGGCCGCAGGGCTACGACGCGACGATCTGCGCCGGCGAGGTCGTCCTCGAGAACGACGAGGTCACCGGCGCCCTGCCCGGACGGCTCGTGCGAAGCCGCCCGCCCGCGTAGCCGAGTGTCGGTGCGCCGGCCCTCTGGCCGGCTCTCTGCGAACCGCGGAGCGGCGAGACCGGCCTACGGCTTCTCCGCGTACTTCTCCCCGGCTTCCACGGCAACCGGCAGCCGGTTCCGCGGGGTGGCCAGTGGGCAGGTGGCGTACTCGCTGAAGACACAGGGCGGGTTGTACGCCTTGTTGAAGTCGAGGACCGTGATGCCGTCATCCGCCGGCAAGTCGGCCTTGAGGTAGCGGCCGGCCGGGTAGGTCGTGTCCCCGGTGGTGCCGTCGGCGAAGACGATCATGAACCCGTCGTCGGAGCGGTAGGCCTCGAGTGACAGCGGTTCCCCCCGGGCCTCGAACTCGAGGGTGCCTGGAACGGTGGGTTCCCAGCCGAGGCCTTCGACGACGGTCGGCACCCGGATCGTCCGCGGTTCCGGGTAGTGCTCGAAGCGGGCCTCGATGCGCCAATCGAGGTCTGCGGCGTAGGACTCGATACCGGCGAACGACGCGACGGCGGGGTGGTCGTAGTCGCGCAGACGGACACCCAGCCGGTCCATGCGGCGGATCACTGTCCAGGCCAGCGAGCCGGCCGTGAGAAGGGTGGTCTCTTTCTCCTGATCGTCGGCGAGGAGAATCTCGGTGACGGGCGTTTCGCCGTGCAGCACCTCGACGCCCGGCGCAGCCTGGAAGGTGACCGCGTCGTCCTTGACCAGGAAGTCACCGAGTTTCGCCGGGGCCGATCCCTCGGGTGCTACGAGGTCGTTGCCGGCCGCGGCGCCGAAGCTGTTCCTGCCTTCCTTCAACCAGTACAGGCCCGCCAGATTGAGCCAACCATCGGGGCCTTTGAGGCTCGCCACGCGAGCGACACGCCACTTGGCGAGAGCGCTCTCGTATCGGGCGGCGTCCGACTCCTCGCTCGTTGCCGGCTGAGCGAGCATGAAAACGGCCGCCAGCAGCGCCGTGATTCGATGGTCGATTCCTGTCACTGCCTTGGATCCTAGAACCCGGAGTGGAAGGAACCCAGGAAGTACGGTTCATTGAACACGCGGGCCCCGGGCTGCCACGGACTGCTAGACTTCCGCCGAATCCTGTAGCCAGATTTGGTCTTCAGCCCGGGAGTTGGAGATGCGCCACGCACGACTGAGTCCGAGACATCGCCCGCTGGCGATTCGGGCGGCTTACGTGTGCGTGTGCTGGGTCCT
>JAJDZH010000197.1 GCA_022824725.1 Thermoanaerobaculia bacterium
CGGCGCGGCGCTCTCGATCACCACATCGACTCCACCGCGCTCGATCAGCTCCAGCACCTGCGCCCGGCCCCTGTCGGTGCTCGGCCGCAGCCGGGCGGCGCGCTTGCCGACGTTCAGGTACGCGTACTCCGCTCCGACGCCCCGCCAGCGCTCGCCAACCTCACGCCACGGATCGCCTCCGGGAGGTTCAAGCCGCAGTACCTCGGCGCCACAGGCCGTCAACAGCCGTCCCGCATAGGCGCCGGCGGGCGAGCCGGCGACCTCGATCACGCGAAGGTTGGAGCAGGGCCCAGTCACCGGGACCGGACGGTAGCAGCCAGGGAACCGACTACCCGGGGCTCTGCCGGCCACGACGCCGCCCCGGGATCGGCGATAATCCACCGTGGCCGCGAACATCCTGGAGACGATCGATCGGCTCAAGTCGGAGCTCGACGCGCACCGGCCGCTGCCGCCCGACGTCGTCGGTCGCGTCAATCAGAAGCTCCGCCTGGAGTGGAACTACCACTCCAACGCCGTCGAAGGGAACTCGCTGACGCTGGGCGAGACGAGGAGCCTGATCCTCCACGGCATCACCGCCCACGGCAAGCCGATGCGGGATCACCTGGACATCAAGGGTCACGACGACGCCGTCAAGGCGGTCGAGGAAGCAGTCGCGAACGGGGAGGCCCTCAACGAGGTCTTCCTTCGCAACCTGCATCGCGTTCTTCTCAAGGAGCCGTACGAGATGGACGCAAGAACGCCGGACGGACGCATCGTCAAGCGGCCCATTTCGATCGGCAGCTACAAGACGGCGCCCAACAACGTCCTGACCACCACCGGCGAGGTCCACTACTTCACGGCGCCCGAACTCGTGAAGCCGGAGATGACGGACCTGCTGGACTGGTACCGCGAGGCCGAGAGCGAGGGCGAGCACCCCATCGTCCTGGCGGCGGTCTTCCATTACCGGTTTGTCGCGATCCACCCCTTCGACGACGGCAACGGCCGCATGGCGCGGCTGCTGATGAACCTGATCCTCATTCGGCACGGCTACACGGTGGCCATGATTCGCGCGGAGGACCGGGGTCTGTACATCGACATCCTGGAGCGAGGACAGCGAACCGGACGCTCGCCAGTCGCCGGCGACTTGAGGGAGTTCATCGAGTTCGTCGCCTCCTGTTGCGAAAGCAGCCTGAGACTCCACCTGAGAGCCGCGCGGGGCGAGTCCATCGACGAGCCGGGAGACACTCAGCGCGAGATCGATCTGTTCAAGAAGTCGCTGGGCGAGCCGCCGGGCGAGCACTGACAGTCCGCGCCGGCGCTCAACGTATGCTCTCGCGCCGAACCACGCAACACTCAGGAGACTCACGCATGCCCATCCTCGACTTCAGCCTCACCGACCAGGTCGCACTCGTCACCGGCGCCTCGCGCGGCATCGGGGAGGCGATCGCGCGAGGCTTCGCCGAGCAGGGCGCGACCGTCGTCCTCGCGTCGCGGAAGCAGGAAGGGCTCGACAAGGTAGCCGAGTCGATCGAGGCCGACGGCGGCAAGGCGGTGCCGATCGCCTGCCACGCCGGCAACGTGGAACAGATCGCGGCCCTGTTCGACCGCATCGAGAGCGAGTTCGGGCGACTCGACATTCTCGTCAACAACGCGGCGACGAACCCGTACTTCGGTCCGGCGATCGACATGCCGGAGTGGGCCTTCGACAAGACGCTCGAAGTGAACCTGAAGGGCTACTTCGTGCACATTCAGCAGGCGGCCCGGTTGATGAAGAAGCAGGGCTCGGGCAACGTGATCAGCGTCGCCTCGATCGCCGGCCTGCGGCCCGGACCGAACGAACTGACCTACGCGCTGACCAAGGCCGCCGTGCTCAACATGACCCGCGGCTGGGCCAAGGAACTGGGCCAGTTCGGAATCCGGGTGAACGCGATCGCGCCGGGCGTGGTGGAGACCTATTTCGCCAGCGTGCTCGTCGACTCCGAGGAGAAGCGGCAGGCGATCGCCAGCCGGACACCGGTCGGCCGGCACGCACAGCCGAACGAGATCGCCGGCGCGGCGGTGTTCCTGGCCACGAAGATGGGCAGCTACGTGACGGGCGCGACGATCGTCATGGACGGGGGGTCATCGGCGTAGCCGCCGGACCAGAACCGGCGCTTCGCGCCGGAGGCCGGCGAGGGCGCCGGCGCACCCAGTCGCAGAGCGCCCAGCGCGGTGCACCCAGTCTCAGAGTTCGGCGCGTCGCCGATCGTCGCCGGTTCCCGCGGCCTCCAGCAGGTAGGCGAGCAGATCGCCGTCGACGTAGTCGTTGTCGACCACGTTGACGAGGAAGTACGTGTCGTGGATCCGCTGGAGCAGGCGGCGTGACTCGCAGTCCTCTTCGTAGACCGCCGCCCAGGAGGACAGCCACAGGTCGAAGGCTTCGTCCTTCCAGACCACGAAGGACCCCGGATCGACGATCGTCGGCTGGCGGATCTCACGGCCCGGGAAGACGCCCCAGGTCACCGCGTTGACCGTGTCGCAGTTGCTATGGGCCGTGCCGGAGCGGTCGATCGCGTGGTAGGTCAGGCTCGCCTTCCCGTCCAGCGCCGCGAGCAGGGACGGCGCCTGCTCCGGCGCCACGAAGAACTCCAGGTACGCCTTCTGGTAGACGCGGCCTCCGGCGCCGCCCCAGCCGACTGCGGGATCGTCGGACGGTGCCCCGTTCACGCGCGGCTGCGAGTTGATCGTCAGGAGTCCCGCCCGGTTCAGGCGTACCAACGCGTCCTTCAGCGGTTCGCTCTCCAGGTCGAGCGGCCAGCCGTACCAGGGGATGCCGTCGACCTCGCCGCGGCAGAATCCCGCGAAGACCTCCCGCACCTGTTCGATCGATTCCAGTTCGCGACCCCAGCGGTCACGCGCCACCTCCGGCTTCACGGGGCGAAACGCGAGGTGGTGATCCGCCAGGTCGCCGAACGCGGGCGAACCGGAGTCGCCCCAGCGGCCGTTCGGGAACTCGTCCCAGTCCCGGGTTCGGGCGAGGTAGCTCTTCGGTCGGTTGGCCCAGAAGATCGGCCGCACGTCCTCCTTGGGTCGACGGACCGCGGCCGCGCTGCGCCACGGTAGAACACGTTCGCTCCGCTGAGGCACGACACCGAGCCGGTCGAGGATGACCTGCACCGAACGCTCGAGATTCAGCGTGTAGAAGTGCAGGCCGGGCGCGCCACCGTCCAGCAGGCGTCGGCAGATATCCGTCAGAACGTTCTGTCCGTACTCGCGGACCGATGCGTCGTGGAAGCGCCGCGCTTCGATCTCCCGCGCAATCTCCGCTGGCGCAGTGGCGCCGAAGCCCGTGATGCGCTGAAAGGACAGGTAGCCGTTGATCGGCGCCAGTCCCGGAACGATCGGACAGTCCACGCCGCGCTCCCGGCAGTCCTCCAGGAAGCGGAAGTAGAGCTCCGGCTCGTAGAACATCTGCGTGATCACGAAGTCCGCTCCGGTCGCCACCTTTTCGGCCAGATGGTCGAGATCGCGGTCCCGGCTCGAAGCCTCCGGATGACCTTCCGGGTAGCCGCCGACACAGATTCCAAAGTGGTCCCCGTGCTCTTCGCGGATGAACCGCACCAGGTCCGAAGCGTGGGAAAAGCCGTCGGCGACGGGCGACCAGGCGCCGCCGCCCCGCGGGGGATCGCCGCGCAAGGCCAGGATGTTGCCGATGCCGCGCTCGCGACAGTTCTCGAGCACCGCCGCGATCTTCCGGCGCGGCATGTTGGTGCAGGTCAGGTGCATCATCGTCTCGATGCCGAGCACGTTCTCGATCGTGCTCGCGAGCTCGAAGGTAAGTTCGGCGGTGCTGCCCCCCGCGCCCCAGGTCACGTCGACGAACGCCGGCTCCAGCCGCCCCATGCGCTCGATGCGCGCGTAGAGGTTCTCGATCCCCGCCTCCGTCTTCGGCGGGAAGTACTCGAACGAGTAGAACGGCCGTCTCTCGGACGCCGCGGAGCGCAGCTTGTCGATCAGTTTCACGCCGGGTCGGATCCTACGCTGGCCGCCGCCGCATGGGCAGTCAGAAGGGGACCGCGTCGTCCGCTTCGGCCCACTCGCCGACGAGCCGCTCAACCTGCTGCACGAGCCCCGGCGCCTTCAGTCTCTCGGCCATCGCCGCCAGTTCCGGGGCGGGTCCTCGCCAACGAAGCTCGTCGACGGAACCGCTGACCGGCGCATCGCGCACCAGCGTGGCGAGCTCGCGGAACAGCTCCGCCGCTTCGCGTTCCTCCCTGAGCGTCGCCGCCAGCCGATCCCGGCTGCGCACCTTGACCGCCCACTTCCACGGCACGTCCGGAATCTCCTCCAGGTGGACATAGTGCGCCAGCACGGTGGCCGCCGACTTTGCGCCCCAACCCCGCAAGCCCGGGAATCCGTCCGCGCTGTCGCCGACCAGGGCGAGATAGTCGGGGATCGACTCCGGCTCCACCCCGAACTTGTCGACGATGCCGTCCGCGTCCCAGCGCAGGCCGCGCCGCCGGTCGACCTGCACTACCCGACCGCCCCGGCCGGCGTCGACGCACTGGGCCAGGTCCTTGTCCGGCGTGCAGATGCGGACCTCGACGACCCGCTCGTCCGCGGCGGCCATCGCGGCGCCGCTGGCAAGCCCGTCGTCCGCCTCGTGCTCGACCATCGGCCAGACCGTGACCCCCAGCGCGGCGAGGGCGTCCTCGAGCACCGGGAACTGAGCCAGAAGCTCCGGCTCGATCCCCTCGCCGGTCTTGTAGCCGGGCCACATCTCGTTGCGGAACGACTCGATCACCTGGTCGGTCGCCACCGCCACGTGGGTCGCTCCATCGCGGAACATGCCGAGCACGGAGAAGACGACTCCACGCACCGCGCCCACCTCGAGCCCGTCCTCGTTGCGATAGCTCGGCGCGCCAAAGTGGTGGCGGAAGAGCTCGTAGGTGCCGTCGATCAGGTGGACGTACATGGCGGGCGCCGTAGCCGGGCGACGCCGGCAAGCTACCATCAGCCGCCATGGCCCGATTCGCCGCCCTGTTCTGGACCGTCTGCACGGCCGCCGCCCAGCCCGCGGCGGCTGCCGTCCAACTGCCCGGCGATCCCCTCGCCGGCTCGGGCGACGTCGCGAGGACGCTGCTGCCGGCGTCCCAACTCCTGGCCAGCGAGCTCCCGACACCCGTGGACAACGCGGCCTTCGCCCTGCCGGAGAACGCCGCGCCGCCGCGCCACGAGATGCGAGGCACGCTGCAGCTCTTCGGCGGCGGCGGAGCCTCCTGGGCCGTCCACCACGACACCTACCTGCGGGCGGATGAGCCGCCGATCGCCTCAGCCCTCCGCCGCATCCCGCGGCTCGACGTCGTCCTGGTCCAGAGCGGCTCCCACCTGGTGCCCGTCAACCGCGCGCTCCGCTACACCGGCGACGCCTACTGGAACGTCATCGTCGGCCCGGGACGGATCTGGAGCGAGAACGGCGACGACGGCCGGAGCCGGGCCTCGCTGCCGATCACACTGGTCGAGCGCAACCAGAACTGCGCCTACCACGGAGTCGTGTCCTTCCTGTTCGACGGCGGCGCCACCTCGCCGGCGGCCTTCCAGGCCACTCAGGAAACCTGCAAGTACTTCAAGTTCGACCTCTGGGACGCGGGCCCCACGCGCTTCACCTCCGGCGGGCCGACGGAGGCTGACGTCGTGATCGAGGCCTACGCCGCCGAAGCCGCCTCGCGGCTACCCGTCCGGCCGATCGAACGGATCCGGGACGATTATCCCCGCGCCCAGGTCTACCCCCAGGCCTTCGGCGGCGGCTTCGACCGCGAGCACCTCACCGCGTTCGGCGTCTCCTTCGGCGGAGTCCACTACCAGGGCCCGGTCCACACCCGTTACGGCGACTACCCGTATCCCGGGCAGATCCGGCTGCCGTCCTACTCCACCGCCAAGACCGCCGTCGGCGCCGTCGCGCTGATGCGGCTGGCGCAGCGGGACGGCTTCGAGGTGACCGAGCTCGAGCTGCGGGACTACGTGCCGAAGCCGCCTCGGGGCAGCTTCCGCGGGGTGACCTTCGAGCACGCCCTCGACATGGCGACCGGTCACTACTGGGACACGGGCGAACAGGACGACGAGAAGAACTCGACGACCGAGCTGAACTTCTTCGTGCCGGAGCACCGCAACCGCAAGCTGCGGGGCGCCATGGCCTATCCAACGAAGGAGCCGCCCGGAGAACGCTGGGTGTACCACACCACGGACGCCTTTCTGCTGTCCGTTGCCATGAGCGGGTACCTGGGGCAGGCGGCGGGCGCCTCGTCCAGGGAACCCGCGGACCTGCTGGAGTTCCTGGCCGCCGAGGTCTACCGGCCACTGGGTGTCTCCGCCGGGGCGCTCCAGTCACTGCGCACGGACAACCGGGCCGACGGCTACGTCTTCGGCGGCTACGGCATGTTCTGGACCCCGGACGACATCCTGAAGATCGCCAACCTGCTGAACGCCCAGCGCGGCCGGATCGGCGACCGGCAGGTGCTCCATCCGGGCATGGTGGCCGCCGCGATGCAGGAAGACGAGGAAGACCGCGGCCTGGACGCAGTCCACAACGGCCACCCGAACAAGTACAACAACTCCATCTGGTCGCGGCAGATCCAGGTGACCGACGGGACCGGCACGAAGCAGATCTGGGTGCGGCAGATGCTCGGCTACGGCGGCATCGGCGTGCTCATGCTGCCGAACGGCGCCGTCTTCTATTACTTCGGCGACAAGGACCAGCACGACTGGCTGCGTTCCGCGAGGGAGGCGTACAAGCTCCGATGACCAGACCCGACCCACCGGGCTCGGCCATGAGTTCCCTCGACGGAACCGGCCCCTTCGCTGGCCTCCGGATCGTCGAACTCGCGGAGGGCGTCGCCGGCCCGTACTGCGGCAAGCTGCTTGCCGACCTCGGCGCCGACGTGATCAAGGTCGAGCCGCCCGCGGGCGACGCCGCCCGCCGGGCGAACGGCTCCGACCCGGAAGGCTCGCCACTCTTCCTCTACTGCAACACGAGCAAACGGGGAGTCGTCCTCGACCCGGACGACGAGGACGATCGCGGCGCCCTCGAGCGCCTCCTCCGGACCGCCGACGCCTTGATCGTCGACCGCGAACCGCCGGCGGAGACGCCGCCGGACCTGATCGTCGCGGCGGTCACGCCGTACGGCCTCTCGGGACCCCGCTCGGGAGCGCCCGCCGGCGAACTCACGCTCACCCACGGCGGCGGACTGGTCAACCAGATGCCGGCCCGGTCCCGCGACATCGACCGCGCACCGGTCGCCCTGGGCGGCCATCAGGCCGGCTACCACGCCGGCCTGGTAACCGCGTTGACGGTCGCCGCCCTCCTCTACGAACGCGGCCACGCCGGCGACGCCCGGGTCGACGTCTCCATGCAGGACGTGATGATCAGCCTGGTGGCGCCGCTTCTGGCCAGCGCCCGCTACCACGAAACGACCTGGTCGCGGGTGCCGGACCGCCCGCCGGCCATGGGCAGGCTGAAGACGAGCGACGGCTACGTCATCCTGAACGCCTTCGACGATCATCACTTCGAGCTGTTCCGCGAACTGATGGGCAATCCGGACTGGTGCCAGGGCGACGAGTGGAAGGACATGGCCTACCGCAGCCATCACCTGATGGAGATCGCTCCCCAGGTCGACGCCTGGGCCCTCGAACAGAAGCGCGACGACCTCTACCACCGCGCCGCCAGACTGGGCATTCCGGTCGGACCGATCCACGACGCCGCGGACGTGATGGACTACCAGCAGTACGCCGCCCGCGACTACTTCGTCGAAGTGGACCACCCGAGCACCGGGGCGAAGCGCTATGCCGGCTGGCCGTACCGGATGGGCGCCTCCAGGCCGAAGGTCTCGCGCCCGGCGCCACAGCTCGGCCAACATTCGAGCGAGGTCCTCGCCGAAGTCGCCGCAGCCGGCAACGGCGCTCCGGTCGCCGCCGGCGCGGTCCGGAACGCCCCGCGCGCGACGCGCAAACTTCCGCTCGAGGGCATACGCGTCGCCGAGTTCGCCTGGGTGTGGGCCGGCCCCTACGCCGGCGTCCTGCTGTCCACCCTGGGCGCCGAGGTGATCAAGGTCGAGGGGCCCAGGCGCCTCGACCTGACCCGTCGCTCCGTCGTCTGGCCCCGCGCCGAGGAGGCGCCGCAGAAGATCGACGAGAACGCCGGCATGGCGTTCAACACGATGAACCTGAACAAGCGGTCGCTGGCCCTGGACCTGTCACAGGCGGAAGGCCGCGAACTCGCCCTCCGCCTCGCCGGCGAGTGCGACGTGATCTACGACAACATGCGTCCCGGCGCCATGGTCAAGCTCGGCCTCGACTACGAGAACCTGCGTCGCGCGAACCCGGAGATCATCGTGGCCTCCTCGTCGGGACGCGGCCACGGCGGCCCGGAAACCGAGTACCTCGGCTACGCGATGGTCCACCAGGGCGTGGCCGGCGGGGCCTGGATTTCCGGCTACCCGGACGATCACCCGACTCACAGCGGCGGCGACGTCGATCTGATGAACGCGATCACGCTCGCCTTCTCGATCGTCGCCGCGTTGCATCACCGCAGCCGCACCGGCGAAGGCCAGTTCATCGACTACTCGCAGTGCGAGGGCGTGAGCTCGATCCTCGGCGACATCCTCCTCGAGTACGAGATGACGGGGGAAGTGCCGGAACGCGCCGGCAACTCCCACCGCCACTCGGCGCCGCACGGCGTCTATCGCTGCTGGGGAATCGACCGCTGGCTCGCCATCGAGGTTCACAGCGACGAGGAGTTCGCCCGGTTCGCGGCGACCATGGGCCGGCCAGAGCTGGCCGAGGACCCGCGCTTCGCGACCGCAACGGCCAGGAAGCAGAACGAAACGGAACTCGACGCGATCGTCGGCGCCTGGACCAGGGAGCGGGACCGCGACTGGCTGGCCCGCGAACTCCTGCGGACCGGCGTCGCCGCCGCTCCGTCGCGCGATGCCCGGGATCTCTACGCCGACTCCCACCTGCGGGCCCGGGGTTCCTTCGCCACCGTCGAGCACCCGGACTGGGGGGACCTGGAACTCGTCGGGCCGCCGTTCCGCATCGCGGGCCGCGATCTCAGCCCCCGCCGGGCGCCCCTGCTCGGCGAGCACACCGATGTCGTCCTAACGGACGTCCTCGGGCTATCCGCCGACGAGATCGCCGCCTGCCGCGGCCGCGGCACCGTCGCCTGAGCCCGCGTCAGCTCTCCACTGGGTGCGCCGGCGCCCCCGCCGGCATCCGGCGCGCAGCGCCGGTCTCCGGCACGCCGAGTAGACTCCCCATTCCATCCGCACCCCGAATCCTCAAGGGAGGTCCTCAGTGACTCGACTCACCCGAACGTCGCTCAACGTCGCGACCGCGGCCGCAATTGCCGCTGCCCTGCTCTTCGCTCCACCGGTCCCCGCCTTCGCCCAGGACGGCGACTCCATGGCCGTCG
>JAJDZH010000390.1 GCA_022824725.1 Thermoanaerobaculia bacterium
CGCCAGGTCCCCGAGGAACAACACGTCGGGCAGGTCGTCCGGCGCGTCGTCGAGGTCGGGCGGATTGCGCTCGCTGCGGGCTTCGACGTGGCCGGCGGCCGGAGATCCGGTCGGGCACGCCTGCTGTCGGCGCGAGCGTGCCAGGACCTCCTGCCGGGCTGCGTCGGCAGCGCGTTGCGCCTCCTCCTCCACGTCGAGGACCTTGGTGGTCTGTTCTACGAAGGTGGCCGGCGGCCGGGTGTAGCTGATCAACGACAATTATTTTTGCAGGTTGCCGCGGCGGCGATCGGCCCGTCGCGGGGGTACCCGCGAGACGTGTGACACTGCCCGTTTTCCTCACGGAGGACGGGTTGGTCACGGATGCGCAGGTTCGGCGATTGCGCGAGAAGCGGATGGCAAGCAAGACGTTGGCAGCGGCCGCCGCGGCGGCTGGGATGAGCGAGCGGGGGGCGCGCAAGTGGCAGAGTGGGCCGTTGCCGTCGACGGCGAAGGCGCCGCGGTGGTGGCGCACACGGGAGGACTCGTTCGCCGACGTGTGGCAGTCGGAGATCGTGCCGCAGCTGGTGGCCGACACCGACGGCCGGCTGCAAGTGCTGACGGTGTTCAAGGCGCTGTGCCGCCGGTACCCGGGCCGCTTTCAGCCGGGGCAGCTGCGGACCCTGCAGCGGCGGATCCGGGAGTGGCGGGTGCAGTACGGTCCCGACCGCGAGGTGTACTTCGAGCAGGTTCCGGTCCCGGGTCGGGAGGCGGCGTTCGACTTCACCGACCTGAGCGACCTGGGGGTGACGCTTCGGGGCGTGGCGTTCCCGCACCTGCTGTTCGAGTGGGTGCTGAGCTACAGCCGGTGGACGTATGTGGAGCTGGCGCTGAGCGAGACGTTCGAGGCGCTGGTGTCGGGCCTGCAGGGCGCGCTGTGGACGCTGGGGGCGGTGCCGGCGGTGCTTCGTCACGACAACCTGTCGGCGGCGACGCACGAGTTGCGGCGCAGCGGCGGTCGTCAGTTGACGGCACGGTTCCGGCAGGTGCTGGACCACTACGACCTGCTCTCGTCGCGGATCCAGCCGGGGAAACCGCACGAGAACGGGGTGGCCGAGCAGGCGCACTTCCGGACGGCGACGGCCATCGAGCAGGCGTTGCTGTTGCGGGGGGAGAGGGACTTCGTCGACGAGGCGGCGTATCTGCGCTTCGTGCGTGCGGTGGTCGACGAGGAGCGGAATGCACCGGCGGCGGCTCGGCTGGCCGAGGAGCGTCCGTATCTGCGGCCGTTGCCGTCGGGTCGGGTTCCGGAGTACACGACGTTCCAGTGCCGGGTGCGGAAGTGGAGCACGATTCGGGTCGGCGGCCGGGTCTACTCGGTGCCGTCGCGGTTGATCGGTCACACGGTCGAGGCGCGCCAGCATCCGTCGACGGTGGAGGTCCTCTACGGCGGCCGGGTGCTGTGCACGATGCCGCGGCTGCGGGGTTCGGCGGAGCACCGCATCGACTACCGCCACATCATCGGGAGCCTGGTCCGGAAGCCGGGGGCGTTCGCACGGTACCGCTTCCGGGAGGAGCTGTTCCCGTCGCTCGTGTTCCGGGCGGCGTATGACGCACTCGGCCGGACGCATGGCGAGCGGGCCGACGTCGAGTACGTGCGCCTGTTGCACTTGGCGGCGACGACCAGCGAGCGGCGGGTCGAGGCGACGCTGCGCGCACGTCTCGACGCCGGCGGTCCCTGCGACTACGCCGCCGTTCAGGCCCGGGTTCGTCCGCCGGTTCCGACCATCCCCGTGGTCCACATTCCCCGCCCGGATCTCGCGCAGTACGACGCGCTGATCGCCGGAGGTCTGCACGGATGACGCCGCTGAGCACGCAGTTGACATCGCTGCTGACGCAGTTCGGGCTGACGACGGCGGCCGAGGAGCTCGTGCCGCGGCTGACGCAGGCGGGCCACTCCGAGGCGATGCAGGTGCTGGTCGAGGTATTCGAGGCGGAGGCCGAAGCGCGCCGTCAGCGCCGGGTCACGCGGTTGCGTCGGGCGTCTCGGTTGCCGCCGGGCAAGACGTTCGAGACGCTCGACACCGGGAGGTTCCCGGCAAAGGTCACGCAGCAGCTGGAGACGCTGGCCACCGGGTCGTTCCTCGAAACGGCGACCAACGTGCTCGCGTTTGGCCTGCCGGGCGTGGGCAAGAGCCACGCGCTCTGCGCCGTCGGGCACGCGTTGGTCGAGGCCGGCCACAGCGTGTTGTGCGCCCCAGCTTACGCCCTGGTGCAGGAGCTGCTCGGCGCGAAACGCGACCTCGACCTGCCCCGCGCCCTCCGCAAGCTCGACCTCTTTGAGGCGATTCTGCTCGATGACCTGGGCTACGTTCAGCAGAGCCCCGACGAGGCCGAGGTGCTGTTCACGCTTCTGGCCGAGCGCTACGAGCGCCGCTCGGTGATGGTGACGAGCAACCTGATGTTCAGCCAGTGGGACCGGATCTTCCGCGACCAGATGGCCACGGCCGCGGCGATCGACCGCTTGGTCCACCACGCGGTCGTGATCGAGTTCGACGTCCCGAGCTATCGAACGGACCGGTCGCGCCGCAAATCACCGCCGGCGCCTGCCCCCCGCGGCCGTGCTCCCGGTCCGCTGCTGCCCCGGGCCCGCCGACGGTCGACCTCGTGACCGTCTCGCCGATCCCGGGTGCCGAGTCTCCTTTCCCCGGTCCGTTACGTAACGGTGTGGAGTAGTCGTGGCGTTGACGAACGCGGAGCGGCAGGCGCGTTACCGGGAGCGGCGGCAGGCCGGCGAGGCCCGGCTCCGGTACCACCGGCCAGCGGATCGGAGGTCGCGGCCACAGCAGTGGAACGACGCGGTCCAGATGCTCCTGGCGCTGCAGGACCAGTACCGGGCGTGGCGGGACGCGTTGCCGGAATCCCTCGCCGGGTCCGCGACCTCGGCGTTGCTCGAGGAGGTCTGCGAGCTGGACCTGTCGGTACTGGAGGCTGTCGAGTTGCCCAGGGGCTTCGGGCGCGACGGCTAGACCACCGGCGACAGCTTCCGGTTGGCGCCCTGAAGCGTAGCCGGGCGCCGGTATCCGGAGGCCGTTGATGCCCGCGGGTCGGGCTCCTCGGTTCGGACCCGCCCCGGACGCCGCAACTTGTCGGGAGGTCGGCACGACGTAGCTGCGGGA
>JAJDZH010000354.1 GCA_022824725.1 Thermoanaerobaculia bacterium
GTCACGGTGGAAGGCGCCGTTCTCGACCCTGAGGGCAGACCCGCCGATCGCACGACCGTGGAGGCGTTTCCCGGCCAGCCGCCGGTCGTTTCGGATAACCAGGGGAACTTCCGGATGCTTGGTATGCGGCCGGGGCGTTACCAATTGCGGGCGCGCCGCCAGAATCTGCGCTCCGACCTCGTCGAGGTTGAACTCGGTCGGCCGGGAGACCGTGCGTCCGTGCAGCTTCAGCTAGTGGAGAAGCCGGCGTCGGATCGCGTGCGGCTCGAACTCAGCGATGGCAGCACGGGATTCTGCTACGTGGAGACGGACAGTGGGGCTGCAGGCCATCTCGTTCAGGTGCGGGACGGGCTTGCCGACGTATCACTCGACCCGCCGCTGGGCGAGTTGGTCCGGGCCGCTTGCAACGCGGATGGACGTTGGGTGCTCGGCGATTGGCAGAACCTTCCCCATGCGCTGGAGCGCGGTTTGACCTTTGACCCGAGCGCTTCGACCGCCTCGTTAGTGTTGATCGGCCGGAGTCGGGGTGCCGGCATCACGATCTCGACGCCGAGCGGTTGGAATCTGGGACAACTCCGCATGTGGTTAGGCGGCGCGCCGACCTTCTCTGTTGGGGAGACGATTCCCAATCTCCCGGTCGGTGCCTACGTGGTCCGCTGGGGCGATGGCTCACGAACCGTCGTACCCGAGCGGCGACGAGTCACCGAGGTGGATCTGGACGGCTGAAGACAGACAGGCCACCGCGGCCGGCGCGCTGAGTGTTGATTTTTCGACATGGCTCGGCTAGCGTGCCACGGCCATGGGGTCACTATCGCTGGATGCTGCCCGGGAGGACTCGCTGTGAGCGACGTACCTCAGCTCAGCCGACGGGAGCGCGAGATCATGGACATCATCCATGAGTTGGGAACAGCGACGAGCGCGCAGATTCGTTCCCGCATGGCTGAGCCGCCGACCGACGCGGCAGTTAGATCGGTGCTTCGGATCCTTGTGAGGAAAGGGCATCTTGGCAGCCGCCAGGACGGTGTCCGCTACGTGTACTCGCCTAGCGTTCCTACGTCGCGGGCACGCCGTTCCGCTATGCGGCATGTCGTCCGGACGTTCTTCGGCGGCTCGGTGGAGGGCGCGGTGGCCACACTCCTGGACCTGGAGGATACGAGCCTCACGATGGAGGAGCGAACGCGACTCAGGGCTTTGATCGATCGGGCCTCTCGGGAGGGCCGATGACCGACTTCTTTGCGACAGCCGAGCCGGCAGGCTTGGTCGATCTAGGCGTCCGGGCAACGATCCTCTTGTTCGTGTCACTTGTTCTTCAGTGGCTGGTACGTGGGTGGCCTGCGGCTACGCGGCACCACCTGTGGACGCTGACGTTCGTGCTTCTGCTTGCGCTGCCGGCGATCAGACAGTTCGGCCCTTCCTGGGAATGGCCGCTCCTGCCCGGAGTCGAGCGTCCGAGCGATGCTGTTGTGCCGCTGGAGTTGAGCCGGGTGGCCGAGGCGCCCTCGGGAGTGGCGGCGGCACAGCGTTCGGCCCTCGTGATTGAAGGCACTCCGGGTGGAGGCGTGCGGAAGGCGCACCCGTCCAGACCTTGGGTTCGATTGGGCTTTCTCATCTGGGCGGCTGGTAGCGCGGTAGCGTTCGTTTCGCTCGGGGTGGGTGCTTGGCGGTTCTCCAGACTTGTGCGGGCCGGGCAACCCGTGGACGATGAAGCTTGGCTCAGCCAGTTAGACGCTTTACAGAAGCGGCTCTCTACCCGCGCGACGGTGCGGCTGGTCCTGGCTAGAGAGACGGTGACTCCCATGACTGGGGGCGTGTGTCGTCCCGTCATCCTGCTCCCGGCTTCGGCGACTGGCTGGTCGGAGGATCGGCGCCACGCCGTTCTGGTGCACGAGCTTGTCCACGTGCGGAGGCGTGACGTTCTTCGCCAGTTGCTTTGCCACACTGTTCTGGCCGTCTACTGGTTCCACCCCTTGAGTTGGGCCGCCCTGCGTCTCGCAGGATCGCGGCGAGAGGAAGCCTGTGACGAAGGGGTCCTGGCCATGGGCGCCAAGCCATCCGAGTATGCGGGACACCTTCTTTCGCTGGCGGAGGGCGGTGCCCTCCGCCGGCCGGCCTTGTTGCTGCCCATGGCGCAGCAGTCACAGCTGGAGAAGAGAATACGGGCCATCCTCAGGCCTCACCAAGTGCGACCTCGGGCAAGCATCGTCGCGGCGGCCCTGGCGGCCGCTACGGTGGGGGGCGTGTCGGTTTCGATTGCCGACCCGACTCGTCCGGAGCGTTCGCCCGCTGTGGATGAAGAGGCTGTTGGTGGCGACGCAGCGATGTTGCACTGTGCGCCTGCATCTGCTGCCGACGAGCTGTCCGGTTGGGACTTCGGGCACGGCGTCGGCGAGGTGCTGGTATGCACGATCCAGGGAGAATCCGCGGCGGCCGTCAGCGGCCGCGCGCGAACCATCGAATCTACCGCGTTCGCAGCGTTGGAAAGTGAGATTCGGAGGCACTTGGGCCAACGAACCGCCAGCCCTCGCTAGCCCGGCACCTTCTTGCCCCTTAGCAGTGAAAACGCCAGAAGGAACCTCAACGCCGCCCAACGGGAAGAGGAAGTTAGTCCTCGGCCTCCTGGATGAGCATCAGGTTGGTTTGATCGGTCTTGATGATAGTGGTGTGATCGTTGAGCTGAACGACCGTGGGCGCGAGATTCTCGACCGCGAAGATGGTCTTCGCGATGACAGTGGGCGACTCCGGGCTCGCCGCTCAGAGGATGTGAAGCCCCTGGAGAAACTCCTCAAGTTCGTGCTCGGTGATGAGACCAAGGGCTGGGAAGGCGGGCGAGTAACAGTCGGTCGCTGGCCCCATCAGCGGCCCCTGACCCTGTACGCGAACAGAGTCAGTAGCGATCATACCGGAATCGCCGCCCTCGTGGTCGTCGTGGACCCTTGGAAGCCAGCCCAGGTGAGCCCGGAGCAGGTTGCCAAATCCCTTCGACTGACGCCTGCCGAGAGTCGTGTTGCAGTGGCCTTGGCCCAAGGCCTCACGACGACTCAGATCGCGGAGGCTACGGGCAAGGCGATCAATACAGTCCGTTGGCTCGTGCAACGGACGCTTGAGAAGACCTATTGCTCAAGGCAGGCTGACTTGGTCCGATTGGTTCTTGCGACCTCCCACTTGCCCGTCCGCGCGGCGGGAGTAGGCACTTGGTACTGACTACCGACCCACCAGAGCTGGGAGGCCTTGGCCACGCGTTCCTGAGCGGAAATGCGTGGCCCTGCATTTGAATGGGTGTCTTTGCGGGTTGCGCCGGTCCTTCCGAAGCATTCAACATACCAATTCGGAGTTCAACCCTCTTTGCCCGTGGCTAGGTGGCTCCACACACATTAACCGGAGGACCGGGATTCTCCAATACCGAGAGGGAAGTTCGATGAAGAAGAGAGAAATCCTCCTCGCCGTTTCCGTCTTGTCCGTGCTGGCCGGTTTGCTGACCGTCGGTTACGCGCAGAGTCAAGGAGAGCCAGAGGAGATTCGGCGCTGGCTGATCGATAGAATCGAGACTGCCTATGCTGCCGGCGACACTGACACGTTGCAGCGACTGGCCGAAGCGGAGCGGCAGCGGGAGAGAGATCCTAGTGGCTTTGTGGCTGCGATGAAGGATCCAGCTTTCCGTGACTTCGTGGATCGTGAGTACCGGAATGAAATGGTGAACGCGATACAGAGAGCATCCGTTGAACGCTTGGTTGCGAACGTACACCGCCTGAGTCAATGCCGGTCAGCGTCACCCGAACCGCTGCCCTTACAGACGCTGACTTCGGAAGATGGTCTAGCTTCGGTTGTTAGCGCGGCAACCGAAGCGATGTGTGAGACTTGGGCGTCGATAGGAAACGATTGCTGGTTGGAGTACAACGACTGTGTTCAGAACAACCCTGACGCTTGGGCAGACCAGTGCGGAGCAATCAGATCGCGATGCGAAATGTGGGAGGAACTTCAGGATCTATACTGCGTGTCCAGCGGCTGGCCCGCATTTCCCTATTGACGACGCGGCTCCTCTTGGGCAGGTCGAGAGGACGGTTGGAGCCGAGCCAGCCCGAGCTGGCTCGGTCCGTACAGAAACGACGCGCTGCGCGTAGCGCCATGCGGGACGACCTCGGGCACGACGATGGTGCGCTGCCCCGGGGCCAGTTAGGATCCCTGCTCCTTGTTGCGAAGGATCGGATCGTGGTGGTGGATCGCTAGAGCACAGACCCGCCGACCAAGGCGTAGTTGTCTCGACTGGCCCGGTAGCGTTCCTCCGGGGACCCCGGGCTGGTAGCCTGACCGCACCATGAGAAGGCGTGGCGCAGTTCAGGTTCTCGCCCTGCCGGCGATCGCCTTGCTTGCAGCCTGCGGCGGTGGGGCGACACCTCGAGCCGAGCCCGCCGACCTGGCGATCGTCGGCGCCCAGCTAGTCGACGGCACTGGCGGCGACCCCCTCGCTGACTCGGTCGTCCTGATCGACGACGGACGCGTCCGAGCGGCCGGCCCGAGCGACGCCGTCGAGGTGCCGGAAGGCACGGAGGTCGTCGACGCCACCGGCAAGACGGTCATCCCCGGCTTCGTTGATCTGCATGCCCACTACGGCGGCCCCCTGGAGGCGACCGAGCAGGCGCTGAAGTCGCAGCTCTACTACGGGGTGACGACCACTCGCAGTGTCGGCGCGGACGATCCCGAGAAGGTCGCTCTGTTGCTGGAGGCGAACGCCGGCCGCCCCGACCTGCCGCGGGCGTACACGGCGGGGCTCGGCTTCTCCTATCCGGGGGGCTTCAACTCGGGTTTTACGAACACGCCGACGACGGAGGAAGAGGCGCGGGAGATGGTGCGCGAGCAGGCGGCGCTCGGCGTGCACTACACGAAGATGTGGATCAACGAGGTCGCGGAGCCGAACCGCAAGATACCGCCCGAGATCCGGAGCGCGATCGTCGAGGAGTCGTACAGGAACGGGCTCGTTCCCATCGCCCACATCAACGAGGAGGCGGACGGCGTCCAACTCCTCGAGGTTGGCCTGAACGAGTTCATGCACAGTACGGTGCGGACGTTCGGGCCCGGCGGCGGGGTGCCGATGGAGGATCCGGTGCCCAGCCGGGCGTTCCTCGACCTGTGCCTGGAGAAGGACTGCGCCTTCGCGCCAACCCTGTCGATCATCCAGAACAACTGGCACTTCGCCGAGCATCCGGAGTTGCTGGAGGACCCGGAGCTGCGGGCGGTGATGAACCCGGGGGTGCTCGAGCGGTGGAGCGACGAGGAGACCCGCGCCGCCGTTCTCGCGGCGGACGGCTTCGAGGGCCGCAAGATCTCCTTCCGGCAGGTGCAGGACTTCGTCAAGACGCTCCACGATCACGGCATCAAGGTGGCGTTGGGCACCGACAGCGGCACCCCGAACGTGCCGATGGGCTGGGGCACTCACCATGAACTAGAGCTCTACGTCGAGGCCGGACTGACGCCGATGGAAACGCTCGTCGCCGCGACGGCCACCGGCGCCGGCCGCGTGCCGCCGGTGGGCGAGGCGGACTTCGGAACGCTGACCGCCGGGATGAGCGCCGACCTGATCGTGCTGAACGCCGATCCGCTCGCCGACATGCGGAACACGCTGCAGATCAACCGCGTCATGCTGCGCGGCGAGTGGGTGGACCGGGAAGCGCTCCTGCCGTCGCAGTAGGACGGCTCGTTAATCAGAACGGTCAACAGGTTGTATCCGACAGCGAGTGACTCGGGCAGGCTTCGGGCTCTTCTGTCGGTGCTGCCGCTCTGCGCCTCGTCGGCTCTCGTAGCCGCGGCGCCGTCAGGCGCCGCTGTCCGCCAGGACGATCCGGGCAGGCCGACCCGGACGGCCGCCGTCACGGTCGTGTCGGAACCGATCCTCGTGGACGGCGTCCTCAACGAACCGGCGTGGGAAACGTCGCCGCAGATCGGCAGCCTGATTCAGCGCATCCCGACGGCAGGCGTCGCGCCGAGCGAGCGCACGGAGGTCACCCTGTTGCGCGACGCGGACAACCTCTACATCGGCGTGATGTGCCATGACTCCGAGCCGGACGGAATCCTCGCGTCGCAGATGGCCCGCGATGCCGCCCTCAGGTCCGACGACTACGTAGAACTCTTGCTCGATACGTTCCGCGATCAGAGCAACGCCTTCTACTTCGCGACGAACCCGAACGGCGCGCTGGTCGACGGCCTCGTGTTCGCGAACGGCGAGACGAACGAAGACTGGGATGCCATCTGGACGGTGGAGACGGCGCGCTCGGACCAGGGCTGGAGCGCGGAGTTCGCCATCCCCTTCAAGAGCCTCAACTTCCCCCCGGACGGCACGGTTTGGGGATTCAACATCAGCCGGAGCATCCGGCGGAAGTTCGAGGAGGCGCGCTGGGCGGGCGCCCGCTTCGACGCGCAGTTCTTCCAGGTCTCCGAGGCGGGCGAGATCACCGGCCTCGGGGGCCTGGAGCAGGGCCTCAGCCTGGACATCCGGCCGTTCGTTGCCGGGCGCTGGGACTACAGCGCCGGCAGCGGCGACGACAGTCTGCGCGGCAAGCCCGGACTCGACCTGTTCTACAACGTGACGCCAAACCTGAAGCTGACGGCCACCTTCAACACGGACTTCGGCGAGACCGAAGTCGACGCGCGCCAGATCAACCTGACCCGTTTCTCGATCTTCTTTCCCGAGAAGCGGTCCTTCTTCCTGCAGGATGCCGGCGTCTTCAACTTCGCCACGACCGGGGTCAGTCAGCCGGGGGGTATCCCCAGTACGGGAGCGGAGATCTTTCCCTTCTTCAGCCGCCGGATCGGACTGCTGCGAGGACAGGAGGTGCCGCTCGACTACGGCGTGAAGCTGACCGGCAGGGTGGGACGGACCGAAGTCGGCGTGCTCAACGTCGGCTCGCGCGACAGCTCGGTCGTCGACGACCAGAGCCTGTTCGTCGGCCGGGTCCGGCAGAACTTCTGGCAGCAGTCCTACGTCGGCGCGCTCGTCACCAGCGGCAACCAGGCCGTCGCGACGGATGCCACGACGATGGGTGTGGATCTCCGTCTGGCCACCTCCGACATCCTGGGCAGCGGCCGGAATTTCGTCTTCAACGCCTGGGGACTCGAGAGCGACAACGAGGGCCTCTCCGGCGAAGGCACTGCCGACGACGATGCCTCGTTCGGCTTCGCGGCCGCGTTTCCGAACGACCGGTACGACGCCCAGGTGCAGTGGCGCGAGATCCAGGAGAACTTCGATCCGGCGCTCGGATTCGTTCAGCGCAGCAACGTGCGCATGCTGCGGCTCGGCGCCAGCTTCAACCCGCGGCCCAGGAACCAGTGGCTGGGCATCCAGCAGATGTACCACGACATCTTCTACACGGAGTTCAAGAGGCTCGACAACGGCCTGGTCGAGAGCCGGGAGTTCTATTTCACGATCGTCGACTGGCACTTCCAGTCGGGGGACTCGCTGCACAGCCTGTTCGACGTGAACCCGACCTACGAGCGGCTGTTCGAGCCGTTCGAGATCTCGCCCGGCGTCGTCCTGCCGCCGGGCGAGTACGACTTCACGCCGCTTCGGATCTTCTTCAGTTCGGCGCAGAAGCGACGGTTTCAGGGGAACGTCGGAGTCACGTTCGGCAGCTTCTGGTCGGGCGACGCCGAGACGGTCAGCGTGAGCCTCCGGTACTCG
>JAJDZH010000070.1 GCA_022824725.1 Thermoanaerobaculia bacterium
GCTTGACTCGCCCTGGGCACGGGTTTCCGGGGACGGCGATGCCGCGGAACTCCTGCCGTTCGCGCTCCGTGCGGACCAGCTCGGCCTGATCCGCGCCCGCGCCGCGGCGGGCATCCTCGAGGTCGCTCCAGAGATCCTCGACCCGGCGGCGACGGGGACGCCGAGATGAGCATGAGCCGCATCCAGAAGCTGGCGCGGGCCTACGAGCGTCACATCGGCGCGCCGTGGCAGCGCACCCTCGCCGGCGCCCAGCGGGTTGTTTTCGTGGTCTACGAGAAGGAACTGGAACGGACGGTTCGGGCTCGCGTCGGCGAGTTCGAGCAGGCGACGCTGCGAACCGGCCATGGCTGGTCGCTGGTGGACTGCACGCCCTGGTTCGCGGATTGGATGGCGCGCGACGAGTACCGCGACGCCTACTTCGAGGATCCGTCGCTCCTGGAACTCAAGCTGGAGACCGAGTTCCGCGACATTTGCGCGCAGAAGCTCTGCGCGGCACTGGAGGGCGCCGGCGAGAACGACGTGACGGCGCTCCTGGGCGTGGCCTCGCTCTACGGCTTCCTGCGGGTCTCGGATCTCGTGCGGTCTGCCGAGCCGGCCATCAGGGGCCGCTTGGTCGTGTTCTTTCCTGGCAGCAAGAGCGAGAACAACTTCCGGCTGCTCGACGCGCGCGACGGCTGGAACTATCTCGCGCAGGCGATCACGCCGCACGACGAGGGGGCGTTCCTGCCATGAAGATCCACGAAGTTCTCGACCGCGATCCGCGCGGCGCGCGTCTGGCGAACAACGGGCAGGCTCGCATCGACGCGGATCCGGCCGGCTCTGACGCGCGCGCGGCGGCGGTGTTGCGCGAGGAGCTCGAGACCTTCGTTTGCGACGGCCGCTTCGGCGACGGGCTGGTGCGTATCGTCGACCGTTACCTGACCAACCTGGGCTCGGCGCGCCAGGACGCGGCCTGGGTGAGCGGATTCTTCGGCAGCGGCAAGTCGCACCTGCTCAAGATGGCGGCCCACCTGTGGCGGAACACGACCTTCGAGGGCGGAGCGACGGCTCGCAGTCTGGTGGCGGGACGCATGCCGGGCGACCTGGAGGCGGCGCTCCGCGAACTCGACACCCACGCGCGCAGGGCCGGCCAGCCCCCGGTTGCGGCCGCGGGGACGCTTCTCGGCGGCAACGAATGGGTGCGCCGCTCGGTGTTGGAGATCGTCCTCAGCGCCCGGGGCTGGCCGGGCCAGTACGCCCAGGCGCAGTTCTGCTTCTGGCTGCGGGACGAGGGCTGCCTCGACGCCGTGCGGGTCGCCGTCGAGGGTGCGGGCCGGGACTGGCTGCGGGAACTGAACAACCTCTACGTGAGCCCCGTGCTCGCTCAAGCCCTGGTCGACCTCGTGCCCGGCTTCGCGCACGACGCGGGAACGGCCGCGCGGGCTTTGCAGGCCCAGTTCCCGCTGAGCCGGACCGACATCACGACCGAGCAGTTCGTCGACGCCGCCCGCAAGGCGCTATCGGGCAGTGACGAACTCCCGCACACGGTGCTCGTGCTGGACGAGGTGCAGCAGTACATCGGCGACGACGGCGAGCGGTCCTCGGCGATTACCGAGCTGGCGGAGGCGGTCCAGACCCGTTTCGACGGCCGGTTGATGCTCGTCGGTTCCGGGCAGTCCGCGCTCTCGGCCGACACGCCGCACTTCGCCAAGCTGCGGGACCGCTTCGTCGTCCATGTGCAACTGACCGACGCCGACGTGGAGGCGGTCACCCGGCAGATCCTCCTGCGCAAGAAGCCGAGCGCGTTGCCGGCCATCGAGGAGATGTTCGAGGGCCACGCCGGCGAAGTGGCGCGCCAGCTCCGCAACACGCGCATCGCCGCGCGGCGGGAGGACGAGGACCACCGGGTTGACGACTATCCGCTGCTGCCGGCGCGGCGCCGGTTCTGGGAAGCCTGCTTCCGGGCCGTGGACGAGGGGGGCGGGCGCAGCCAGCTCCGTTCCCAGTTGCGCATCCTGCACGACTCGCTCGAAGGCATCGCTTCGGAAGACCTGGGTGCCGCGATACCCGCGTCCGACCTGTTCAGCGCGCTGGCGCCCGACATGGTGAGCGCCGGCGTGCTCCTGGGCGAACTGCACACGGCGATCGCGCGGCTCGACGACGGTACGGACGACGGCCGCCTGCGCCGGGATCTCTGCGGCCTGGCCTTCCTCGTGGGCAAGCTGCCGCGCGAGGGCGCCCTCGATCTCGGCGTGCGCGCCGACGCCTCGACCCTCGCGGATCTGCTGGTGACCGACATTCGGGGCGACGCCTCCGGCTTCCGCCGCAAGGTGGCGGAGGAACTGGAGAATCTCGTCGAGCAGAGCGTGCTGCTGAAAGTGGGGGAGGAACACCGCCTTCAGACCACGGAGGGCGCCGAGTGGGAGCGAGAGTACCGCCAGCGGGTCGGGGCATTGCGGCAGAGCGAGGTCGAGATCGCCCGGATCCGCAATCAGCTCTTCCGCGACGGGGCGGACGAGGCCGTCCGATCGCTCCGGCTGACCCAGGGCGACTCGAAGGAGCGGCGAGCGGTGCGGCTGCACGCCTCCGACGAAGCGCCGCCGGCGGACGATGCCGCCGTGATCGTCTGGTTGCGCGACGGCTGGTCGTGCCGACCGAAGGCGGTGGCGGACGCGGCGCGGAGCGCGGGAGTGGAGAGCGCGACCGTGTTCGTCCATCTGCCGCGCCGCCACGCCGAGGCCCTGCGCGACGGGATCCTCTCCTCGGAGGCGGCGCAGCGAATTCTCGATCTGAAGGGAAGCCCCGCCACGGCCGAGGGTCGCGATGCCAGGTCCGGCATGGAGAGTCGCCGCGAGGAGGCCAGCCGCCGCTTGCGCGAACTCGTCCAGGAGACCCTGCGGGCGGCCGTCGTCCATCAGGGCGGCGGAACCGAAGTCTTCGGTGAGAGCCTGCGCGACAAGCTCGACAAGGCGGCCCGCGCATCGATGGCGCGGTTGTTCCCGGAGTTCCCCAAGGCGGACCACCGGGCATGGGAAGTCGCCCTGCGGCGGGCTCGGGACGGGTCCGACGCCCCGCTCCAGATCGTCGGCTGGGACCGGCCGACGGCGGAGCACGCCGTGGCCCGCCAGGTGCTGTCGATGCTCGGGGCCGGCGCCCGCGGCACCGAGATCCACCGCAAGCTGCGGGTCGCGCCGTTCGGCTGGCCGCAGGACGCGGTGGACGCCGTGCTCATCGCCCTGCACCGGAGCGGCCACGTCCGCGCCATGCGCGGCGGCGCCCCGGTGGCGCCCGGAGCGCTCGACCAGGCCGGCATCAAGAGCGCCGAGTTCCGCACCGAGAAGGTCGTGCTGACGGCCAGCGAGCGAATCGCCCTGCGTGGTCTGTTCCAGGAGGCGGGCGTGCAGGCTGCGAGCGGCCAGGAGTCGCTCCATGCGGCGGCGTTCCTGGACGCCATGCGCACGTTGGCCGGGGACGCCGGCGGCGACGCTCCGCTGCCCCCCGTGCCGGACACGGCGTTCCTGGACGACCTTTCGGGCCTTGCCGGAACCGAGCAGTTGGCGGCGATTCTCGGTGCGCGCGCGCATCAGCGAGTCGCTGGCGGAGTGGGGGGCGCTGGCGGAGCGTGGGCAGGCGAGGCTCTCGGCCTGGGAGCAGGCGCTGGCTCTGCACCGGCACGCCCGCGAGCTCTCGGCGTTCGAGTCCATCGACCGGGAGCTTCGCGCCATCGAGGAACAGCGGTCTCTCCTGGACGAGACGGACCGGCTGGCGCCGCTGGCTGGCCGGCTGGCCGGCGAACTGCGCGCCGCCGTGAACGAGCAGCGCGAGCGGCTCGGCGCGGCCCTTGCCGAGGCGGCTGCCGAG
>JAJDZH010000423.1 GCA_022824725.1 Thermoanaerobaculia bacterium
TGGTTCGCGCTCGGCTGCAGGTTCAGCTTGAAGATGCGGGCATCGTTGAACAGGCTGATGTCGTACGGGTCGCCGCCGACCAGCCGCTCCGAGTACGCGTCGTCGAACTCGCTGTAGCCGGCGTAGAACCAGAACTTGTCCCGCTTGATCGGACCGCCGAGGGAAACCTCGAAGCCGTCGCTCGCGCCGGCCCACTCGGAGCCGCCGGGACGGCAGGGCTCGAGCTCCCTCGAACCGTCGGTGCCGCCGGGAATCAGGCCGCGGCCCTGGTCGCGCTCGTCGCCGTGGCAGCGCTTGAACCAGTCGGCCGGGTACGGCTTGTTCGTCCGCTCAGTGAGGGAAGGCTGGTCCTTGTAGTCCGCTCCCCAGTCGATCCGCTGGTGGTTCCAGAGCGTGTCGGCGTGGAACCGGTTCGTGCCGGACTTGACGATCACGTTCGTGGCGGAGCCGACATAGCGGCCGTACTCGGCCGAGGAACCGCCGGCCTCCATCGAGACCTCGGTCAGCGCCGTCGTCGGCACGCGCACGCGGCTGCCGCCGAACTTGGCGAACGTCGTGTCGACGCCGTCGATGAACACGCCCTGGTCGGCGAAGTGCGCGCCATTGACCGAGGGACGGGTCTGCTGGATGTCGTCGTTCTCCGCGTCGGCGGTGACGCCCGGCAGGGCGTTGATGATGCCGTAGTAGGTGCGGGTGACGCCGCCGATCTGTTCGCCGATCTCGCCGGAGACCGTGGCGCCGGCCGAGACGTTGAACTTGTCGACCATGGGCGTCTCGCCCGTGACGGTGACCTCGCCCTCGATTGCCGCCTGCAGGGTGATGTCGAGCGACTTGCGCTCGCCAGCGACGGCGCGCACCTGAGCCGCGGCTTCGCCGAGGCCTTCCAGAGTGGCGGTCAGGGTGTAGTCGCCGGGCGTCACGCCGACGAAGCGGTAGGCGCCGTTCTCGTCGGTGATGCCGAACTTGTCCCCGCGCTCGCCGCTCAGCGTGACGCTCACGCCGGGCAGCGCGGAGCCGCCGGGATCCACTATCTGGCCGCTGATCGTCGCCGTCTCCGGCGCGTCGGCAATGGCGCCGACGGGCAGAACCAGCAGCAACGCGGCCGCGAAAAATCGCTTCATCGAGATCATCCTCCTTGGTCGGTTCGATGAGGTGCGGATAAAGAAAGCGGGGCATCCTCACTGAGTCCATGCGCAATGTCAAATCGAGTCCGCGAAGGGGCCGAACAGGGTGCCTGGATTCAAGATGTTGGTTCGGCGTTCAGTGTCTTGGAGGCTCGGGACGGGTCCTTCCCCGGGCCTTCGCCTCGAGCCGGCCAGAAGGCCTGCGCACCGACACGCGGACGTCCACCGACAAGAGCACCGTTCCTTCAGAGCGTTGCGATGGGAGTCATGGGCGCGGACCGAGGAGTTCGAGATCGTCACTTCCCTCGACGATCCGGTAGAGCCGGTCGGCTTCGGGGCCAGCGAAGCGCTGCGAGCGATCTGTTGTCGGCCAGTAGACGGTGACCCCTTCCAGGGCTTCCGGCCTGCCCAGGCCGATCGTCTGGCGGAGCGGGTTGCCGCCGAAGCTGCCGCCGCCGTTCACGCGGCGGTAGATGCTCCGTGGCGCACCGTCCGGGTCAACGAGGTCGACCCGGATGCGGGCGCCGATCGCCGAGCGGTTGCTCTCCGTTCCCACCAGCTTCAGCGCCAGCCAGCGGTTGCCGAAGCCCGGATTGCGGAACAGGGCGTCGCCGAAGCGATCGCCCGGGTATGCGCCCCCCATCTGCTCGAAGACGTCCAGGTCGCCGTCGCCGTCGAGATCGGCGAAGGCGACGGCGTGGCCCTTCTGCAGGTGGCCGAATCCGGCGGCGAGGCTGACGTCGACGAAGCGGCTGCCCGCCAGGTTTCGGTAGAGGACGTTCGGCATGACCGCCTCGTAGTCGGGATACCCGGTCCCGAGGTAGAAGTCGAGGTAGCCGTCGTGGTCGAGGTCGCCGAAGTTCGAGCCCATCGGAAGCTGCAGGCGGGTGAGCCCGCTCCTCGCAGCCACGTCCTCGAAACCGCCCTCGCCGTCGCCCCGGTAGAGCCGGGCCTGTTCCCACGGACCGGGATAGCCCTGGTAGCTGGCGGCGACGAAGCCGAGACCGCCGCGGTCTCCGGTGTAGCTGGAGACGAAGAGGTCCAGGTTGCCGTCGTTGTCGAAGTCCCAGAACCAGGCCGGGAAGCTCTGCCGGGGCCCGGTGACGCCGAGCCGGGGCGCCACATCCTCGAAGCTGCCGTCGCCGCGGTTCCGGTACAGGCGGTTGGGCCCGCCCAGCACGGAGACGTAGAGATCGGGGAAGCGGTCGTGGTCGTAGTCGCCCCACACCGCCGCCTTGACGAAGGCGCGGAGGGCCAGGCCGGCTTTCGCCGCGACATCCCGGAAGCGGACGACGCCGTCCGCGCCCGGGCCCTCGTTGCGGAAGAGCTGGGACGGCGCATCGACCGCCGGGCTGTGCTCGTTGCCGACGAAGAGATCGAGGTCGCCATCGTTGTCGAAGTCGGCCCATGCGGCCGTCTGGGTGGGGTAGTGGGTGTCGCCCAGGCCGGAGAGGAAGGTGACGTCCCGGAAGGTCACATTCCGGGATCCTGGCGGGACGGACTCGCCGTCGCCGGCTGACTCGTTCAGCAGCAGCGAGTTCGGATGGCGGCCGTGGGGACCGAACCAGGCGCCGCGAAGCACGAAAAGGTCGACGTCGCCGTCGTTGTCGACGTCGCCGTGGACGACGTTCAGTCCGCCGTAGAGACCGGCGATCCCCGCTGCGGCGGAGGCGTCGGTGAACTCGCCCCGCCCGTTGTTCAGGAAGAGCCGGGCCGAGCCCGCCGGATCGAAAGTCGTCGTGAAGATGTCGAGGTCGAGGTCGCCCTCGAAGTCGTCGACCACGGCGCCGCCCGAGAGGTTGAAGCTGTCGATGCCGAGTTCGGGCGCCACGTTGACGAAGCGCGGAAAGTCGGCGGCGGAACCGAAGGCGGCGAGCGGCAGCCGGTGCTCGGGCTCGACGGCGGCCGGATGGTCGCCCAGGGTCATGTGGGCCAGGTTCAGGAGCCACCTCGCCTTGACCTGCTGGACGGAGTTCGGAGGCACGGCCGCGAGGTACTCACGGAGGAAGCGGGCCGCTTGCTCGGAGCCCTCGCGCTCGCGGTGGATCGCTTCGCCACGGATCGGCAGGATGCATGCCGCAGCCGTATGCACTCCAGCGCAGTTGCGGCTCTCGCCGTAGCGAAGCCAGGCGACGGCGATTCGGAACAGAACTTCGGTCTGGTTGCCGAGCGCTGCCGGCGACTCGGACATGAGTTCGTACGCTTCGTCGAAGCGTTCCAGCGCAGCCGGCTCGTCGCCGAGCCGGAGTTCTTCTTCGGCCAGGTCGACCAGCAGCTGGAACCGGGTGGCGGCGGGAGCGTCGGTTGCGGCGGCCAGGGCCTCGCGGGCGGTCCGGGCCGGCGCTTCGCCGAGCCAGGGGTTGGCGTCCAGGCCTTCCGTGCGGATCGTCTCCAGGGCGTCGAGCATGCGTTGGTGGCTCGCGTCGACGGCCTCGGTCGGGGCGGTGGGTTGCTGGGCGGCTGTGGTTGGAACAAGCAGGTACATGGCGAGGAGCCACTGCCAGAGTGGAGCCGGCCCGGCGGCCGGCGCGTTTCCCTGGCCGCCTGCGGCGGCAGCCGGCGAGGGCGCCGGCGCACCCAGTGTGGGGCCGCGTTTCTGGACGTACACGCCTAGCGACCGCCTCCGGGGGCACGGAGCGGTTGCCGTGCCTGGTAGAGGCGGAGACGGTCGAGGCGCTGAGGCGAGTTGCTGCCGGCGCTTTCCCGTTCGCGGTCCAGGGCTCGCTGCTGCCAGGAGACGGCGTCTTCGAAGCGGCCGGCCTCGGCCATTGCCATCGCCAGGGTCTCCAGGTGGTCGATCGCCGGCTGCTCGTCGACGACGGAGCGGGCGAGTTCCACCGCCCGTTGGCCGTCGCGCGCGGCGGCGTCCGGGCTGGTGGCGAGAAGGCGGGCAAGCAGGTGTCTCACCGCGAGGTCGCCGGGGAAGCGCTCGAGCGCGGTCTCCAGCGCCTCGCGGGCCGCGGCGAACTGACCGGTCCCGAACCGGGTCAGGCCGAGGTTGAAGTGGGCCCGCAGGTCGTCCGGGGTCAGAGCGGTCAGGGCTTCCAGGTGGTCGGCGGCTCGGGCGGGTTCGCCTGCTTCGAGCAGCATGGCTGCGAGCAGCCGGTGGGCTTCGATCGCTCCGGGGTCGAGCCGGACGATCTCCTCGAGTTCGGCGCGGGCGCCCTGGGCATTGCCGGCGTCGGCCCGGGCCCGCGCCCGCATGAGCCGCCACGGGAGGTTCTCCGGATCGATGTCGGCGGCCCGCTCCAGGTGCCGGGCGCCCTCCCCGGTGCGTCCGGTTCGGCCCAGCAGGAGGGCGAGATTGAAGTGCGCCGCTCCGTGGGAGGGGTTCATTTCGACCGCCCGGCGGAGGTGCTCCTCGGCCGTGGCCTGGTCGCCGGTCTCGATCAGGGCGCGGGCGAGGTTGAAGTGGAGTTCCGGATCGCCGTCGTCTTCGGCCAGGAGCTCCCGGTACAGGGCGATCGCCTCGTCGTTCCGGCCGGAACGGGCGGCGCGCACCGCCCGGTCGAACCGGGCCTCGGTCTTCAGGCCGTAGATCTGGAGCCGGTCCCGGAGGGGATCGACGATCGCGATCGGGACCTGGCGGTTGCGCGCCAGCTCGGCACGGGCCCGGGCCGTGTCGCCGTCCGCCCGCAGGGCCATTCCGAGGTGGTGGTGGACGACGCTTCCCTCCGGTTGCGAGACCAGCACCTCCTTGAAGGCGGCGATTGCCTGCCCGATCTCGCCCCGGTCCATCGCCACGCGGCCGAGCCCGAACCGCGCCGCGGCGCTCTCGGGCCGAACCGCGAGAGCCCGCGCGTAGGCGGCCGCGGCAGCCTACGGACGGGCTCTCGCCGTACACCCCGAGAGCGCCGCGGCGCGGTTCGGGCTCGGCCGCGTGGCGATGGACCTGGGCGAGATC
>JAJDZH010000324.1 GCA_022824725.1 Thermoanaerobaculia bacterium
TGGGCCTACGGCCGGGGCGGCTACCAGGTCGAGAGGGTACTCGCCGCGGCGGAGCTGGCTTCCGATCGTTCGGCGTGGGACGACATCGCCACCGACCGGCTCAAGCGGTTCCTGGCGGACCCCGACTCCGCGGTTCGCGCCTGGGCCGCCATCGGGCTCCGGGCCCGGGGCGAGGCGGCGGTGCAGGCATCCCTCCCCGAACTTCGCGCCGCACTGCGGGATGCCTCGGCCCCCGTCCGCGTCCACGCCGCGGAGGCGCTGGGGCGGTTCGGGGAGGAATCGGACCGGGAGCCCGCTGTCGAACTCCTGCTCGCCTCCGCTTCGATCGAGGAGAACGACTTCTTCGATGCGCTGCTGGCGCTCAACGCGCTGGACTATCTCGATCCGCAGGTGCTTGGCGAAGCGGGGTCGCAGGCCAAGGCGTGGCGAGAACGTCTCGCCGCACTTCCGGACGGACTCGACGGCCTCGACCGCCGGTTCAGGAACTACGTTCCCCGGCTGCTGGAAGCGATCCGGCTCGACCTGCCGGAACGCTGACGGCGCCGACCAGGCGGCGCTGGAACATCAGGTTCCTGGCGCGTACCGGGGTGTCGCTTCGTGTACGAACGCACTATGCTTGTTCGTTCGGCGGTCGCATTCGGCGTCGATCCGTCCCGCCCCACGGAACAAAGCTCCGAGCACCCCGAAACAGGACGGACTTGCTGACCCGTTCCGGTCGGCTTCCACTCATTCGACCGCGACCTTGCGGCGGAGGATGAACGCGAGTGGGCGTAGAGGGCATCAGGTACGGACGAGGGCACGGCCAACTGGAGAAACTGCTCCGGTCGGTCGATCGTCCCGGCGTCTACTGCGTCGGCGGGCGGGAGTTCCTGCCCATGCCGCGCGTGGTGGTGGACGGCGTCGGCGAACTGTCGTTCCCCGTTCCTCCCGGCCAGGTCGAGGCTCTGGCAGAGACCGCCGAGCCGGCGCCTTTCGGCAAGGGCACGCGGACGCTGGTGGATCCCTCGGTCCGCGATTGTCGGCAGATCGACTCCGGCCGCGTGAGCCTCTCGGGCCTGGCCTGGCCCGACTCGCTGGCGAAGATCCTCGCGATCGTGGCGAAGGGTCTCGGTCTGCCCGTTGAGCGGCTCGGCGCGGAGCTGTACAAGCTGCTCGTCTACCGTCGCGGCGGCTTCTTCGCCGAACACCGGGACACGGAGAAGGCCACCGGAATGGTGGGGACTCTCTCCTTGTCGCTGCCGGCGGCGGGTGCTGGCGGAGAGATCGTCGTCCGTCACGGCGACGACGAGACGAGGTACGACATGACGGCGACCGAGCCGTCGGAACTGGCGTTCGCCGCTTTCTACGCGGACTGCCCCCATGAAGTGTTGCCGGTGACCGAGGGGCACCGGGTTTCGCTCGTGTTCAACCTCCTCCTCGAGCCGGCCGGGCATCGGCTGGGCGCGCCGGACTACTCCGACCTCGCGCTGCCGGTGGCGAAGTACCTGGCCGAGTGGCGCCACGAGATCGCCGGGGACGAGCGCGAGGAAGAGGACGAGGACGCAGACAAGATCGTCTGGCTGCTGGAGCACGAGTACAGCGAAGCGGGTTTGTCTTTCGCAACGCTCAAGAACACGGACGCGGCCGTGGCGGACGTGCTCAGGGAGGCGGCCGATCGGGCCGACTGCGAGCTGTTCGCCGCGGTGCTGCGGGTCGCGGAGCAGGGCGCGCCGGACTTCTGTTTCGACGACTGGGCCGGCTGGGGCGCCCAGGACGTGGACCTGGGGACTTCGGAGTTCGCCATGGCCGGCGTGAATGACCGTTGGGCCACGCTGGACGGCTGGGCGGCGCCTGACGGCGGCAAACCGCTCCTGGGCGAGGTTCCCCTGAACCCCTCGGAGTTGCTTCCTCAGGGCGCCCTGGACGATGCCGAGCCCGACGAGCGGCGGCTCCAGGGTTCCACCGGGAACGAAGGACCCACGCTGGAGTACGTCTATCGGCGAGCGGCGCTCGTCGTGTGGCCGCGCGAGCACACCGTGGACGTGCTGGCCCGCGGCAGCATCGGCGGCGCCGTTGCGTGGGCGGCGACCCAGATCGCGGGCGACAGCGGCGGGCAGGCGACTGACCGCGACGTGGAGCGCGAGATGGAGATCGTGGAGCAGCTGATGGAACGCTGGCCGGTGAGCGCACTCGACCGCCGGGAGCAGGACCGCGGCGCGATGCTGCGCCTGATGGCCAATGCCGGCTTTGACGAGCATGCCGCCGGCTTCCTGCGCCGTGTCGTAACGGCGAAGTACGACGGCAGCGAGAACGACGGGCTGGCGGCCATCATGCCCCTGATCGGGGCGGAGGAAACGGGCGACTTCCTGCTCGGTCTGGCCGAGACGCAGTTCGCGAGGCAGCCGGCCCCCGTCGTCGAGGCCCTCGCGCTTGGCCATGGAGCGGCCGAAGCGGCCGCGGACGACGCTGAACAAGCGGCCTGGCGCGAGGCGCTACGGGAGGCCGTGTCCTTCGTCTTGACGGATCTTCGGCCGGCGCTGGAACTTGCGGCGAAGGAGCGAGCCGACCGCGAAGCTCGCGACCGCCGCTGGTTCGGCCGGTTCCACGATCAGAAGGCGCCCGGTTGGATCGGCCACGAGACGGTGCGCGATCTCTTGCTGTTGGCGCGTCCGCTCGGTTGCACCGACGAAACGCTGACGGCCGCCGAGGCCATCGGCGATCACCCGCTCATCGTGACGCCCGGACGGATACTCCCCGCGGCGCTCGACGGCATGCGCGAGGACGAGGAACTGGCCCGCTCGCCGGCGTACGCGAGGCTCTGGCTTCAGGCCGCTGACTTCCTGCTGAAACGGAGCGCCGAGGTTCCCGGCGCCGGCCAGGGGTGCCGGCTCGGCGAGTATGCGGAGGATCTCGAGTGGATGGCCTCGCTGCGGGACGGCGCGCCTCGAGGAAAGGACGCCGCGGTCGCGGAGGCGGTCGATCGGCTGGCGAGAGCGTTGGAGAGGGGCAAGGCCGCGGGCTGAGTCGCCCGGCTCATCGGACTACTCGCTCGCCGTCTCCGGCGGCCAGTCGAACGGCAGGTCCTCCGGCACCACCTTGACCTCGGTGGAGAACTGGAACGGGGCCTCGCCGGGGCCGGGGAAGGCGAACTCGAGGTAGAAGGCGGCCCAGCCGCGCTCCGGCGCGTCGACGGCGCCGACCCACCTGCCGTCCTCGCCGGGCTCGACCGCGGTGCTGGTCCAGGTCCGGCCGATCGTGTCGACCCGGAAGTCCCGAGTCTCCTCGTTCGAGGCCTGCCAGAGCAGGACCTGGCTCGGCTCCATGCCGTTCGCGACCCAGGCGGTGATCGCGGCGCCGCCCGCGTCATCGGTCTCGATCGACCAGTCGACGTCGGGGCGCTCCACGCCGTCGAGAATGGCCTGGTAGAAGGCGAGGAAGCCGACCGCGGCGTCGCTGCCGCCGAGCGAATGCTCGGTGTTCGGTACGTAGCGCAGGTGCTTCTCGCCCAGCAGGTCGTCGAAGTAGAACTGGGCCGAGTCCGGCAGGAAGAACTGATCGCCGGTCGCGTTGATCATGTACTTCGGCATCGTGAGCTTCTCGAGGTGGTTGTAGGGCTCGACGATCTGCTGGAGTTCCAGGTAGCGCGGGTCCCCGAACCAGTTCATGATCCCCTCCCGCTCGTAGTCGCCGACCGCCGGGGCCCAGAAGCCGTAGACATGCCAGTGGTGCTCGAAGGAGAGTTCGACGTTCAGGAGGTCGATCACGATCGGCGCGATCGCGACGACCCGGTCGTCGACCATCCCGGTGGTCCAGGTGGTCCAGCCGCGCTTCGAGCCGCCCGCGACGACGAAGCGGTTCACTTCGTTCCCGCCGCCGTCCTCCGACGCGGCGAACGCGGTCATCGTGTCCATCGCCCGTACCGCGGCCTTGGTCATCGGCAACCGCGCCAGCCAGATGGGATCCTCGCCCCGCAGGAACTTGTCCCAACCGTAGGCGATCAGTTCGTCCTCGACTCGCGGTCCGTAATCGTCGCCGACGAACGTCAGCGACTGGTTGGGAACCATTCTCAGTTCGGCGGTAAAGGAGCCCGTGGCGAGCGCCGGCTGGAGGGCCAGCGGGTTGGCCTGTTCCGGCGGGTCGCCGCCGTTCCGGCCGCCCGAGATGTAGAGGAACCCGTGGTCGCTTCGGACTTCGTCGGGCTCGACCACCATCAGCCAGTGGGTCCAGAGCGGCCGGTCGACCTCGGCCTTGGTGAGCCAGGTCTGGCTCGTCATCTGGATCGCGTGGAGGGTGTAGCCGTCGCCGGGCTCGCTGTTCACCAGGCTCCAGCCGTAGGCCGGGTCGGGGGTGTGGACGTAGTCCGCGAGGACGTCATTCGAGACGGGGCCGGCGTCGGCCGCGGGAACCACAGCCGTTGAGTCGCCGCCCGCGGCGCAGCCGACGAGCAGCAACCCGATGGCGATCAGAGTGAACAAGTCGCGCATGGTTCTCATGGTTCCCTTCCTCTTCTGAATCGATGTCGGCCAGCCGACGCCGCGGCGCGTGGAGGCCGGATGGTCAAATCGCTTCCGCTTCCCGCATTGCGTCGATCTGTTCGCCGCTGAAGCCCCAGTCCGCCAGCACGGCCTCGCTGTGCTCGCCGGCTCTCGGCGGCGGACCCTGGACCGAGACGGGCGTGCGGCTGAAGCGCGGCGCGGGCGCCGGCTGCGCCACTCCGTCGACCTCGACGAAGGTCTGCCGCGACCGGTTGTGCGGATGCTCGATCGCCTCGCCGATGCGAAGCACCGGGGCGAAGCAGATGTCGCTGCCCTCCATGATTCCGCACCACTCGTCGCGCGTCTTCGTGCGGAACACCTCCGCCAGCTTCGCCTTGAGCTCCGGCCAGCGGTCCCGGTTCTGGAGGTGGCCTTCCCACTCGGCGCCGTCGAGGCCGGTCTTTTCGAGCAGCAGGGCGTAGAACTGCGGCTCGATCGAGCCGATGGAGACGTACTCGCCGTCGGAGCACTCGTAGGTGTCGTAGAAGTGGGAGCCGCTGTCGAGCATGTTCGAGCCGCGGTCGTCCTTCCACACGCCGGCGCTGTGCATGCCGACCACGGCCGCCAGCAGGAGCGCCGAACCGTCGGTCATCGCGGCGTCGACGACCTGGCCCTTGCCCGACTTCTGCGCCTCCAGCAGACCGGCCACGACGCCCAGGGCGAGGAGCATGCCGCCGCCGCCGAAGTCGCCCACCAGGTTGAGCGGCGGCACCGGCCTGCCGCCGTTGTTGCCGATCGAGTGGAGCACGCCGGAGAGGGCGATGTAGTTGATGTCGTGACCGGCGGCGTGGGCGATCGTGCCGTTCTGTCCCCAGCCGGTCATGCGACCGAAGACGAGCTTCGGATTCCGTTCCAGGCAGACGTCGGGGCCGAGGCCGAGCCGTTCCATGACGCCCGGTCTGAACCCCTCGATCAGGCCGTCGGCCTTCTCGACCATGTCGAGCACCGCTTCGACTGCTTCCGGACGCTTGAGGTCCATCCCCAGGGAGCGGCGGCCACGATTCAGCACATCGAACTTCGAGCCGCGTCCCGCATAGGCCCTGCGGTCGATGCGGACAACCTCGGCGCCCAGGTCGGACAGCACCATCGCGCAGAACGGCCCCGGTCCGATGCCGGCGATCTCGAGAATGCGGTAGCCGTCGAGTGGTCCCATGATCCGTGTCTCCAGGAGGAACGTTGCTGCGGAATCGAGGCCGGTCAGTATAGGAGACGTCTGCCGTACAATCCCGTTCGCCTTCGCAACCGCAGATTCAGCCGGACCGCGACCCCCGGGGTCGCGCCAGGAGAGAGCCCGAAACCATGCAGCGATACGGAATGACGATCCCATTCGGCCTGCCCCTGGCGGAGCAGGAAGACCTGATCAAGGAGATGGTGGACCTCGGCTACACGGACTTCTGGTCCTCCGAGTCGAACGGCTCAGACGGCTTCACGCCGCTCGTGCAGGCTTCCATCTGGGCGCCGACCGCCCGGCTGGGGATCGCGATCATCCCCGCCTACACGCGCGGTCCGGCGCTGATGGCCCAGACCGTCGGCGCCATGTCCGAGGCGGCGCCGGGGCGCTTCGTCATGGGCATCGGCACCTCGTCCAACGTGATCGTCGAGCAGTGGAACGACATTCCCTTCGAGCGGCCGTACTACAAGACCCGGGACATGGTGCGCTTCCTCAAGAAGGCGCTGACGGGCGACCGGATCGACGAGGACTTTGGCACCTTCAAGGTTCGCGGCTTCCGTATGGGTCGGCCGTTGAAGGAATGTCCACCGATCCTCATCGCGGCGCTGCGCCAGGGGATGCTGCGGATGGCCGGCCGCGAAGGCGACGGCGCGATCCTCAACTGGCTCTCGCCCGGCGACGTGAAGACGGTCGTCCCCTACGTCCACGAGGCCGGCCCCGGCAAGGAGATCGCGGCCCGTATCTTCGTCATCGCCACCGAAGACCGGGATGTGATCGACGTCGTCGGCAAACGCTCGATGGCCGCCTACCTGAACGTGCCGGTCTACGCCGCCTTCCACGACTGGCTCGGCCGCCGCGACGTCCTCGGTCCGATGTGGGATGCCTGGGCCGCCGGCGACAGGAAGAAGGCGCTGGAGGTCATCCCCGAGGAGGCCCTTCGCGACATCCTGATCATCGGCTCGCCGGGGAAGTGCCGGGAGCGCATCCAGGAGTACATCGAGGCGGGGGTGCACACCCCGGCGATTCAGATCATGCATCCGGGGGACGACCTGCGGCAGACGATCCGGGAGCTGGCGCCGTAGAGGGCGAATGAACCCCAAGTTCTTCGAACAGCCGATCCTCAACTCGCCATACGAGGCGCCGTCGCGCCACTGGGAGCTCGACGACAACGGCCAGCCGACGCATCGGATCGTGGAAACACGCCGGCAGGTGCGGTTCATGTCGCCGATCCCTGGGCCGAAGAAGCGGCGGGGCGCGTCGCAGTTGGAACTCGCGCCCACACTGGACGAAGGCGAGGCGGCCAAGTTCGATCTGGCGCGCGTGATCCAGGACTTGCGTGCAGAAGTCACCCGTTGGCGTCAGCTTCCCAACCCGCGCCAGTGGCAGGTGACGCCGGAGACTGCTCGCCTGCTGCAGCATTGGCGCCGCGAGGAAGGCTGGACGGACATCCGGCCGTTCTTCTGCCAGGTGGAAGCGGTGGAGACCGCGATCTGGCTGACCGAGGTCGCGCCGAAGAGGCGGGACGCCCGCGGCCGCCGCTTCCTGAGGCGTCTGGAGGAAGTCAACGCGGAGCACGGCGACCTGCCGCGTCTCGCGCTCAAACTCGCCACCGGCGCCGGCAAGACGATGGTCATGGCGATGCTGATCGCCTGGCAGACGATCAACGCCGTGCGGCGGCCGAACAGCCCGTACTTCACCCGCGGCTTCCTGGTCGTGACGCCGGGAATCACGATCCGCGACCGGCTGCGCGTGCTCCAGCCGAACGACCCGGACAACTACTACCGCCGGCGCGGCCTGGTGCCTTCGGACATGGTCGGCGATATCGACCGGGCGAGGATCGTCATCACGAACTTCCACGCCTTCCAGCGGCGCGAACGCATGTCGCTGTCGAAGGGCGCCCGCTCGCTTCTGCGCGGTCGCGGCGGCGAGAATGTCGAGACGCTGGAGACGGAAGGGCAGATGCTCCAGCGGGTCCTGCCGGACCTGATGGCGACGAAGAACATCGTCGTCTTCAACGACGAGGCCCACCACTGCTATCGGGAGCGGCCTGGAGCCCCGGAGGAGGCGAAGCCGAAGCACGACGATCTCCAGGAGGCGAAAGCCAACCAGGAGGCGGCGCGGGTCTGGATCTCGGGCCTCGAAGCCGTCCACAGGCGTCTGCGCGCGAACCGCGTGTTCGACCTTTCCGCAACGCCCTTCTTCCTGCGCGGCTCCGGCTACGCGGAAGGCACGCTGTTTCCGTGGACCATGAGCGATTTTTCGCTGATGGACGCGATCGAGAGCGGCATCGTCAAGTTGCCGCGGGTACCGGTGGCGGACGACCTGCCCAGCGCCGACGTACCGATGTACCGCGAACTCTGGCGGCACATCGGCAGCAAGATGCCTAAGGGCCGGCGCAGTGCCGCGACGCAGGGCCTCGATCCCCAGAACCTGCCGGTGCCTCTGCAGAACGCCCTCGACGCCCTCTACGGCAACTACGAGAGGGTCTTCGAGGCCTGGCGGGAGGCGAAGCTCCCGAACGAGCCGTGCTTCATCGTCGTCTGCAACAACACCTCGACGTCGAAGCTGATCCACGACTACATCGCCGGCTACGAGCAGCAGGACGAGGACGGGTCCACCGCCTTCGTGCCGGGCCGGTTCGAGCTCTTCGGCAACTTCGACGAGTACGGCAACCCGAGGCCGCGTCCCCGCACCCTTCTGATCGACAGCGCCCAGATCGAGTCCGGCGAGGGCCTGGACAAGGCCTTCCGCACGGTCGCCGCGGACGAGATCGAGCGCTTCCGCCGCGAGGAGATGGACCGCACCGGCGATCTTGTGCGCGCCGACAGCCTGACCGACGAGGATCTCCTGCGCGAAGTGATGAACACGGTGGGGAAGCCCGGCCGCCTGGGCGGCGCCATCCGCTGCGTGGTCTCGGTCTCCATGCTGACCGAAGGCTGGGACGCAAACACGGTGACCCACATCCTGGGGGTACGCGCATTCGGCACCCAGCTCCTCTGCGAGCAGGTGATCGGCCGGGCGCTGCGTCGCCAGTCATACGAACTGAACGAGGACGGCCTGTTCGATGTCGAGTACGCCGACGTGTTCGGCGTCCCCTTCGACTTCACGGCCGAGCCGGTGCCCGCGCCGCGCCCGGTCGTCAAGCCGACGATCGCCGTTCGGGCGATCAGCCCGGACCGCGACCATGCCGAGATCCGGTTCCCTCGCGTGGAGGGCTACCGGATCGAGCTTCCCGAAGATCGCTTGAAGGTCAGGTTCACCGCCGACTCGACGCTGGAACTCAACCAGAAGCTCGTCGGCGCAACGACCACGCGCAGCGAGGGAATCATCGGCGAGGGTGTCGACATCGACCTCGACCACCTCGAGGATTACCGCCACTCGTCGCTCATCTTCCACCTGACGGCGCGGCTGCTGACGACGAAGTACACCGACGACGACGGCCAGCTTCGGGGCGCGCTGTTCGGCAAGCTGAAGCGCGTGGTGCGCCAGTGGCTCGACGCGCACCTCGTGTGCAAGGGCGGCACGATGCCCGCGCAGCTCATGTACCGGGAGCTCGCGGACATGGCGTGCGAGAAGATCGACGCCGCCATCCTGCGCGGCCACGCGGATGAGCGCCCGGTGCTTGCCGTGCTCGATCCGTTCCAGCCCACGGGCAGCACGGCGGACGTTCACTTCACGACCTCGAAGGAGTGCTGGCCGACCGACCCCCGGCGCTGCCACGTTGACCACGCCGTTCTCGACAGCCGGTGGGAGGGCGAGTTCTGCCGCATTGCCGAAGCGCACGACCGGGTCTTCGCTTACGTCAAGAACGACCGGCTGGGTTTCGAGGTGCCGTACCTCTACGGCGCCGCGGCCCGCCGCTACCGCCCAGACTTCATCGTCCTGGTGGACGACGGCCGCGGCCGCGGGAACCCGCTGCACCTGCTCGTCGAGATCAAGGGCCTGCGCGGCGAGGACGCCAAGGCCAAACGGGAGGCCGCCGAGACATGCTGGGTTCCGGGCGTGAACAACCTCCGCTCCCACGGCCGCTGGGCGTTCGCGGAGCTCACGGACGCGTTCGACATGGCGGCCGACTTCGACCGCATCGTGCAGGGGCTGGCGGCCGACGCCCAGCCGGCTGCGTAGCGCTATGCCCGAGGTCAGTAGGTTCTTCGGTATCGTGATCGGGATGTACTTCAACGACCATGCGCCTCCTCACTTTCACGCGAGGTACGGCGGAGATGAACTGGACGAGGACGCGCGAGGAAAGCCCCTGGATCGGATCGATGGGCTGGCTTGACCGAGTGACGCCGAGACTCGTGTCGGCGACCTGGCTTGAGAAGTACAGGATTCGCCTGGAGTTCGACGACGGCTGCGTGGGCGTCCTGGACATGGGGAACCACCTGTCCGGCGAGGTGTTCCGACCCCTGAGGGATCAGGACCTTTTCCGTTCATTTCATCTCGATCACGAGTGGAACACGATCACGTGGCCGACGGGCGCCGACCTGGCGCCGGAGTACCTGTACGAGCAGGCGTCGAACAATCCTGTGCACGGAACGGCCAGAGGGGCTGGACAGGAGACGGCGAAGGGACCCTCCGAGCGTGCAGACGACGCCACTCTGGCGGCGGCGGTGGGCGGTTCGGCGCCGTCAGAACCCGAGCGCTGACGGTGCCGAGAAAGCGCAAACCCAAGTCGCCCAAGCGCGTCGAGTCCTTCCGCCACGACGAGGCGAAGCGTCCGAACCTGCCCTCGGCCGAGCACCAGTCGGTCATGGCCGCCGAGGACCAACTGCCGATC
>JAJDZH010000028.1 GCA_022824725.1 Thermoanaerobaculia bacterium
GGCGCGCCGGCCGGCGACCTCTCCCGGGCGCCGGAGGCCCCCAGCTTCAGTTCGGAATGGAAGCTCGGACAGCCGGACATGGTCTACACGGCGCCGGCGTTCCACGTCTCCGATGACATCGAGGACCACTACGAGTGGCTCCAGGTGGACAACCCGGTCGACGAAGAGCGCTGGATTCGGGCGATCGAGATCCACCCCGGCTTCGTCGAGGCCGTGCACCACCAGTTGACCTACCTGGCGCCGCCCGACGCCACCCTCGCGGGCGTGCAGAGCCGGACCGGAACCCTGGACCTCACCTTCGTCGGCGGCTGGGGGCCGGGCGTCGCGCCGCTTCAGTTCGCCGAAGGACACGGAATGCGCCTGCCGCCGAACAGCACGCTGTTCTTCCAGATGCACTACCACAAGACTCCAGGCCCGGGCACCGGCGGCACGGACCAGACGACGATGGGTCTCTACTTCCACGACGAGAAGCCCGAGAACGTGGTGGAAACGCTCTGGCTGGTCGACCCGACCCTCAACATTCCCGCGGGCGAGAGCGACTACCACTCCTGGTCGGCGTTCACCACCGAGCACGAAGCCGTCCTCTTCGACTTCACGCCCCACATGCACCTGCGGGGCAAGTCGATGACGTTCTCGGCCGAGTACCCGGACGGCCGCAAGGAAGTCCTGCTCGACGTGCCGAACTACGACTTCAACTGGCAGCTCACCTACACGCCGACGGCGCCCAGGGTGATCCCGGCCGGTACGACGATCCGGGTCGACGCGAAGTTCGACAACTCGGCCGACAACCTCGCGAACCCCGATCCGACGTCGAACGTGACCTGGGGCGAAGCGACCACCGACGAGATGATGGTCGGCTTCATCCACTACACCTTCAGCGACAAGACGCAGCAGACGGACATGCCCACCTTCATCGTGCCCGAGCAGTTGAGGCAGCAGATGGAGATGCTGCGCGAGTTCCGGCGCCAGCAGAGAGAAGCGGCAGCAGCAGCCGAAACCACCGGCAGCCGCTGATTCCGCCCACTGGGTGCCTCGGCGTCCCCACCGGGTGCCCCGGCGTCCCCACTGACTGCCCCGGCGTCCCCACTGACTGCCCCGGCGTCCCCACTGAGTGCCCCGGCGTCCCCACTGGGTGCGCCGGCGCCCTCGCCGGCTTCTGAAGACAACGCGCCGCAAAGCGGCGACCATCCTGCCGCGCTAGCCGGTGCTCTCGCCGGTCTCCTCGACTGCCTCGTCGTCTTCAGACCCCGGAGCCGTCTCCCACTCGTACTCGATGCCCCGGACGTGGCGCTCGAACCAGTCGATCTCCACGTTCACCTTGAACAGTTCGTGGCGTAGCTCCCGCCAGCCGTGGGGCTCCCGCGGCGCGATGTAGAGGTGGGTGTCCACTCCGTTCGCCTTCAGCGCCCGGTAGAGCTCGACCGACTGCGGCGGCGGCACCCGGACATCGTTCTCGCCGACCAGGACGAGCGTCGGCGTCGTCACCTTGTAGACGTCCTTGAGCGGCGAGTTCTCCCAGTAGACCCCGATCGGGGCGTCCTCCTGCCAGGGCGTACCCCCGAACCAGGGGGTGCGGTAGGTCCGCACGTCGCTCTGGCCGTACATCGAGATCCAGTTCACCGCACCCGCGCCTGAGGACGCCGCCTTGAAGCGGTCGGTGTGGGTGATGATCTTGTTCGTCATGTGACCGCCGCCGCTCCAGCCCATCTTGGCCATCCGGTCGCCGTCCACCAGCCCTAGCTCGATCAGGTGGTCGACACCGGTCATCACGTCGAGGTGCGCCTGGTGGAAGTAGTGGCCGACCATGTCGCGCAGGAACGGATCGCCGTAGCCGGTGCTGCCCCGGTAGTTCGGCTTGAAGACGAAGTAGCCGCGAGCGGCCAGCACCTGAACGTAGTTGGACCAGCGGCCGAAGCCGAACTTGTCGGAGGCCGCGGGTCCGCCGTGGGTCTGGACGACCAGGGGGTACCGGTTGCCCTCCTCGTAGTCGAGGGGGTAGTAGAGGAGGCCCTCCACCTCAACGCCGTCGTCGCCCGGCCAGCGGATCGCTTCCTGCCGGGGCAGCAGGAAGGTCTCGTCCAGGTAGTCGTAGACCGAGGTCACCTTGGTGGAAGTCCCTCCTCCCGCCGGCATCACGTGGATGTCGCCGGCGTTCTCGCGGCGGTTGATGCCGAAGGCATGCAGGCCCGCGTCCCGGGAGTAGTGCCACGAGCCCAGCGCGTGGTCCCCGTCGGTCAGCGCCATAGGCGTTGAATCGTCGACCGCGGCGTGGAAGAGCTGACTTCGCACTCCTGTGTTCGCGGTGAAGTAGATCGTGCCGTCGGCGGCCCAGCGGGCGCCGTTGACCTCGTGGGGCATGTCCCCGTACAGCAGACGGTGCGCTCCGCCGGCGGCCGGCACCACGAAGATGTTCGTGTTGTAGTAGGTGTCCAGGTCGGCACTGGAGTTGGACAGGAACATGACGTGCCGCCCGTCCGGCGACAGCTCGGCGCCGGACTCGGTCACCGTGTTGTCGGTGAGCTGAAGGGCGTTGCCGCCGTCGGCGTCCATGACCCAGACCTCGCCCTCGTCCCGGTTGTCGAAGAGCGGCGAGGGCGCGCGGTGGTGGGCGATCCGGGCGCCGTCACCAGAGATCCGGAAACCGACGACCGAGAAGTCGCCCTCGGTGATCCGCTCGACGCCGCCCCGGTCGTCGCCGGTCCAGGCGACCCGGAAGAGGTGGCGCTGCTTGTAGTCCTCGTCGAAAGCGAAGACGTCGTCCTTCAGTTCGTCCTTCTTCTTCTCCTCGGGAGTCTCCGGGTCGGCGGCAACGAAGAAGATGTACTCGCCGTCCAGGGAGAACTCGTAGCTCTGAACGGAACTCTCGTGACTGGTCAACGGCGCGGCTTCCCCACCTCCGTTCGGCAGGAGGTAGATCTGCGCCGTGTCCTCCTCGCCGCGAGTCGCGAGAAACGCCACGTAGTTCCCGTCCGGGGACCAGCGCGGGCTACGCTCCCCCTTCTCGCCGTAGGTCAATCGGACGTCTCCCGTGCCGTCCATCCCGATCCGTCGGATGTGGGTCGTGCGGCCGTTCTTCTTCCAGTCCGTGTCGCTGCGGGTGTACAGGAGCTGCTCGCCGTCCGGGGAGATGCGCGGACTGCCGATCCCGGGCACGTCGATCAGCTCGACGATCGTGATCGGCCGCTTTTGCTCGGCAAGGCTCGGCGCCGCGGCCACGGCAAGGACAAGAGCAGGGACAAGGGCCGCTGCTGGGAGAACAGGCCGGCGCGGGCCGCGGGCGTGCAGCGTCAGGGCGCGTGTCATCGAATCTCCTCGCTGTCGTCCGGGGATAGGGTTCGGCCGATCATCGTATCTCGCTGAACAGCCCTGCTCGCCGTGAACCGAAGAATCCGCGGCGACACGATCACCGCGATCGGCGACCTCGAAGGCGCCGGTTCGGCCGACAGGATCGACGCCACGGAGCCGCCAGACGCGCGGATCGTCCGGGTCGCTTCGTGGGGCGCGGCGACCTGGCGACCCGCGCCGACTTGGCAGAGATGGAGACGCGGCTGACCCGGACGTTTGTACCGCGCGCTGCTGGTCCCGACCGGCGTGATCGCCCTGCTGCGGCTGCTGCTGCAAACCCCCTAATCGGCCCGCTTCCCCCGGCAGGGGGTCACGGACCGATCAGGGGTCGAAAACCGGCGCGCCGTTTGCCGTCTCAAGCTCAGGCGGCGCGGACCGCCGCCGCAGCCCTAAGTGGTGCGGCGGCTAGCTTTTCGGCGGTCGCAGCAAGCAACTATGCCAGCTAGCGGTACACCGGGCAGCCACCAAGGGCCACCGCCCACCGCCCACAGGAGGGTCGATACGCTGAAACCGATGCAGCCGCAAAACAGCACCAAGCGCCAACCACCTTGGGGGGGCTTCAGGAAGGAGCGCATTAGATGGGGTGACCCATGAGGTTACAGGCGTCTCGAATGATTGCGTCTCCCACCCCACCGGCGGCGATAAGCGCCATCACGCCGCCCAACTGCTTCTTGAGTTCCATTTCTCGGAGTGAAAGCTCGCCGTCTTGGTCGCGCAAGTCCCAATACATGTATACCAGAGCGGCCAGCGCGATGCCGATTCGGACTGCCGATGCGCCCTTAGACCTGTAGTTTTCGTCATACCAGCTACAGACCCGTCCCGGGGTATGGCCTGCATTATCCGCAGCCGTCCGTAGTACCCTTCTCACCGCGTCCCGCGCTGCGTTCCGTGCAGCCTCCAGGGCGGCTTGGATTTGACTGTTGGGCGAATCTGGACGCTCGGCAGGTGCCCATGTTACGTCCCACGACGGAAGGGGTGAGGTGGTGATCGATCTGGAGGTCGATTACGCCGTCGACTTGGAGTGTCTCGAAGGCTCGTTCGGCGTCGCGCTGTCGGCTTCGAACTGTCCCGCGTGTTCCGCCCGTAGAGCCTCACCGGGTCGTTCAGGCCGGCGCCCATGTCAGGGGACAACTGGAACCAGAGCGGCCGCCAGCGGAAGCGGCCGCCGCTCAAGACACTGAAAGCGCTGATACGGTCGATGCTGCGGAAGAGCTTCGGGAGATCCTCGTTGCGCCGCCAGCCGTTCGGCCAGATAGCGTGCACCAGGTCGCGGACCGTCAAGTCAACTTCCGCCAGAAGGCCGCGGCGGGCGGCCGCGGGCGCCCACGCCAGGGCCTCGACGAACAGGCGCAACTCGACGGGGACGCCGCGGCCCTGGGCCATGTAGTTCCCGCCGAGTGGAGGAAGGCGGCCTCGAAGCCTGGATCGAGCGGATGCAGGACCCCGCAGTCCGACAGCAACTGCACGAAGAGGCGGCCAGGCCCTGGAGTCCCAGCCCCACCCGCGGGCATACGGCAACTTCGCTCGGGTCCTCGGCACGCTCGTGCGCGAGCAGAAGGCGCTGTCGCTGGCGGAGGCGGTACGGAAGATGACATCGATGCCGGCGGAGAACCTCCGCCTCGACCGGCGGGGATCCCTGGAGGAGGGATTCTTCGCCGATGTCGTCGTGTTCGATCCGGAGACCATCACCGACCACGCCACCTTCCAGCAGCCGCACCAGTACGCGACCGGCGTGCAGCATGTCCTGGTCAACGGCGTCCCGGTCCTGCGCGACGGCGAGCACACCGGAGCTACGCCCGGCCGGGTCGTGCGCGGCGCGGGATTCCGTCCGGCAACAGGAGGAGACCCGGAATGATGAGAGCCCATCTCCACCGCACCGCGATCGGTCATGCGCTCCTGGGCCTGATGCTGGCCGCGAACGCGCCGGCTCAGGACGCCGGGCTGACACCGGAAACAGCGGCGCAGGTCGACGCGGTCTTCAAGCTCTGGGACCGGGAAACCGCGGCCGGCTGCGCCGTCTCCGTCGCCAAGGCCGGCGAAACCGTCTACGCCCGTGGCTTCGGCATGGCGCACCTGGAGCAGCCGGCGGCCATCACGCCCGAGACGATCTTCGAGGCCGGCTCGGTCTCCAAGCAGTTCACCGCCGCGGCGATCGTGCTCCTCGCGCTCGACGGCGAGCTCTCGCTCGACGACCCGGTGCGCAAGTACCTTCCCGAACTGCCGGACTTCGGCGCGCCGATCACGATCCGCCATCTTCTGACCCACACCAGCGGGCTCAGGACGTTTCGGCCGCTGGTCGCGCTGCGGGGACGGCCCGACGGCTTCGCCGTGCACACCAACGCCGAAGTCCTGGCCCTCATGGCCCGGCAGCGGGATCTCAACTTTCCGCCCGGCGAGGAGTACCTCTACAGCAACGCTCCCTACATCCTGAGCGTGGTGCTCGCCGAGCGTGTTTCCGGGCAGTCCTTCAACGAGTTCACGACCGAGCGCATCTTCGAGCCGCTGGGCATGACGAGCACGCTCTGGCGG
>JAJDZH010000478.1 GCA_022824725.1 Thermoanaerobaculia bacterium
CGCCGAGTTCCAGAATGTCCTGGACGAGTGCTTCGACCAACGGATTCTCAGTTGGACCGTCGACGACGCCAGGGCGTGCGCGCGGATCATGGAGGAGAAGCGGCGAAGGGGCGAACCGCTCGACGACCACATCCCGGACGCGTTTCTGGCCGCCGCTGCCGCCACTCGCGGCCTGACCGTCGTGACGAGGAACACGAGAGAGTTCCGCAACACCGGCGTGACGGTTGTCGACCCGTGGTCGGACCGAACGCCCTGACTAGAGTCAGGTCTCGACCCTGCTCATCAGCCGCGCGTCGGTCACCGGGAAGTGGCAGAGGGTTTCGTCGCATGCCTGGTAGTCGATCAGCAGCGTCGCCACGTCGCCCGCGCCTTCGAGCGGCACCTCGATCCGGAAGTCGCCGTGGATCCGGCCCTCCGGGTCCACCCTGGGCAGGACGGGGTCGCCCGCGACCTGCCAAGCGAAGCCGGATGGCGCGCGGACGCCGAACTCGAACTCGGCGTCCGAGTCGGGGGCGTAGATCCAGAAGCCGGGTTCGAGCCGGAAGTCGAGGACCGCGCGCGCGCCATCGCCGTCGGCCGTCGTCGACATCGTGACCTCGACCGCGGGACTCACGGTGACGGAGAGATTCTCCAGTTCGTCTCCGTCGACCGCGAACCGGGAGGAGCCCCGCACGTCCGCTTCTCCGGGCCCGCCAGCCGCCTGGAACCGGTAACCGCCCCAGTCGGAGGCGAAGAGCGAACCCTCGTTCCCGTCGAGCCAACCCTGCCATTCGTCAGCGGAGTCATGGTCCGCCCCGCCGTACCGGGCCAGCAACCGCTGTGCGCGCTCGGGCTCCACGCCTTCGCGCAGGTCGGCGACCGCGCGCTCCAGCAGGGCCGGGTCGTTGTTCGCGATCCCCAGCGCCCTGGCGTCTTCGTCGATCCGGTGCTTCCCCTCAAGCCGGAAGTAAGCCTTGCCGGCGTACTCGCTGCCGACCCGGCCGCCGTCCCAGTAGAGATACGGCTCGTTCTCCTCGTACCAGGCCCGGCGCTCTTCCCTGGCGCCGCGCGCTGCCGCCGGGACGTCCTTGCCGAAGCTGCGTTCGAGGACCCGCTCCTGGGCTTCCTTCACCTTCTCCGGCGTGTCGTAGTACTCCTTCATGTCCTCGGTGGCGTAGAGATCGAGGAGAGCAAGGGAGGTGGCCAACCCCTCGCGGGGGCGAGCCTCACGAGTCGTCAGGATCGGATGATCCCTGAAGCCGTGGATGTAGTGGACGGCGTTGACCAGCAGTCGCTGGCCGGTCTCGGTCATCTCGTCCACGGTGCCGTAGAAGCCCCACTGCAGCAGCCGTCCCTGGCGGCCGATGGCGAAGTAGTCCGGCCCCTTCAGGTGCATGCCGCCGGCGATCCACTCGGTGTCCGGCGAATCGAGGAAACCGTCGCCGGTCGTCACCACGCCCGCTTCGCTCTTGTCCGGCCGCTCGCCGACCGGCAGGTTCAGGGTGTCCCATTCCTTCTTGAGGACCTTGACCGTGGTCATCGTCTCCGGGACGTCGTCAACGAGTTCGTAGTACTTGTACTTGGGCGGGGTCGGCACCTCCTCGAGCTCCAGCTCGATCGGCAGAGGTCCGTGGAAGATTGGATGACCAAGGTTCGGATCGGACGTGGACTGTGGCACGACAGCCCTGGAGAACAGACACAGTCACCCGTATCGCCAGCCCAGCAGCAGGTTCAGGTCGTCCGAGATGCGCGCGCCCTGGCCGCCGATCAGGACCGTGGGCATCGACAGCGTCTCCAGATCGACTCCCTCGACGCCCGGGATCGTCCTGATCCGCTCCTCCGACCGGTCGATCGTCTGGCCGTCGACGATCAGGACGTCCGCGTCGCTGAGGTCGGCCTTCGCCAGGTCGTTGCGCGGGATGCTCCGCACGTCGAAGTGCTCGGCGAGCAGTGCGTGGTAGCCCTTCGCGTGGGGCGTGCCGGCGTCGCCGGCGTAGACGACGCGGAGTTGCGGCGCCGGCTCGGTGCTGCACGCCGATGTGAGCAGGACTGCGGTTGTCGCCAGGCTCAGCCAGGTGCGTCGTCTCATGGGTAGATCCTCATCGAGTTTGGATGAAGGGCAGTGTAGACGGTGTGGCGATCCAGAACCGGCGCTACGCGCCGGATGCCGGCGGGGACGCCGGCGCACCCAGTCTCCGCGACGCACGCTCCTGGCAACAGCCGGGGCGTCTTTGATCCGAAGCGGTCGGGGTGTCCAGCGAATACACGTTGAACTGCCGCAGCGGCGGCGAGTAGATGTGGAGCGTGATCAGGTCCTCGCCCGAGGCTTGAGTGTTCGCGACCTGGTGGCAATCGTCCTCCTCCGAGGCGCAGACGCGGCCGGCGCGGTGGACCCGCGTACCGCACGGGCAGATAAGCCCGGACGCCGTCGGCTCGAACTCGGTCTCGGTCGCCACGCCCTCGACGACGCGGAACGCACAACTCGAGCCCCGGTGGTCGTGAATCGGGGTCCGCTGGCCGCTGGACCAGCACAGGCAGACGAGTTCGTACCAGTCCGACTCGGCGATCCGGTTCCGCTGGTACGTGTTCTCGCCGAAGCGGCAGGCGGAGCCGAGGTCGGCCCGGGTCACCGCGATGTCGCCCAGCAGGCCGCTGAGCACCGCCAGGTCGGCGGGGCCGTCAAGCGACCCCAGGTAATCCAGCAGCGGACCGAGCCGGCCCGCGGACGACCCCGCGTTCACCTCACCGTCCCCTACATCGACCACCGGATCCCGAACTGAGCCGAGCGCTGCGGTCCGCGCCTCCGGATCCGGGGAAAGTCGTCGCGAGTTATGGTGCCGGGGCCGCCGAGAGGGCCGCTGTTGTTGTAGCTGCGCAGACCGTCCATCTCGATCGCGTTCGTCCTGTCGGTGGCGTTGAAGACATCGAGGAAAACGAGAAGGCCGTGCCGGTCCCCGATCGTGAAGTTCCTGGCCAGACGCACGTCGGCCGAGAAGTAGTCCGGCGCGTTCCTGCTGTTGAAGCCCTCGAAGAGGACCGAGGGCCAGACTCTGAAGCCCCCAGGCGATCGCATGAACGTTGAGTCCCGAACCGTGTAGGGGGTGCCGGACCGGTAGTCCAGGAAACCGGACAGTTGGAGTCCCCAGGGCAGGTTCCCTACCGCCGAGAGCTTGTAGCTGTGCTCCACCTCGGTGTTGAGCGGCCCTACAAACTGATCGGGCGGGGCGTCCGACTCCAGACGAGCTGCCCGATTGAGGGTGGAGTTGCCTGAGATCAAGTCGAAGTACGAACTGCCGAAGGCGTCCTGATTCGTGTAGCTCACATGCACCAGGGAGCCATTGGCAAAGCGGCGCTTGAACTCGACCTCGACATCGAGGACCTCGCTGTGGCCCGTGTTGGTGTAGAAACGGACCTGTCCCCTGGTGGGATCGGGCCGCGCTCCGTCGAGTTCGAAGGACTCCCTGTTCTGGAAGTCCGTAAAGAAGAGACCGTCGCTGTCGGAGCCGATGACGTGGATGCTCATCGTATTGCGCTCACCGAGCTGGCGCTCGTAGCCCACGTTCCACTTGACGATCTCGGGCAGGTGGAGGTCCGGGTCGACGACCAGCACGCGAGGTTGCGAGCCCGGCCTCGTCGGGTCCATCTGTAGAGTCACGGGATCGATCGGCACGTTGAAGAGGAGCGGCGGCCGGTCGGCCCCCGTATGGCCGATCAGGTTCGTCCGATCGTGATACAGCCCGGCGCCGAAGCGGAGGACGGAACGGCCGTTCCCCCCGACATCGACGGCAGCGCCCAGCCGCGCCTCGACGGTCTGGTCGTCAACCAGGTTGTTCCGGTCGTAGCGCCCGCCCAGATTGAACGTCCAGCGGTCGTTCACGAACCAGTCGTCCTGGATGAAGAGATGCGTGTTCGAGACCGAGACGTCGATGTCGGTCGGGAACTGGTAGACGCCACCGGCCGGAGGGACAGAGAAACTGTCGACAAACCCATAGCCCCAGTTTTGCCACGCCGGCTGCTCGGTACGCTGACCGAAGCGCTCCACGCCGACACCGGCACGCAGGGAGTGATCGCCCCGGAGCCACGACAGGCGTTCCCTCCACTGGAAGCTCTCGAGCGTGTTGTCGACTTCGGGGCCTATGCCGCCCTCGAGGTGAAACACGACGCCGCCATCGTCAAAGTAAAGACGCAATCGCCGCAACGGGTCTGCGTCGGTTCCATGCTCCGGTCGGCCCGAATCTGCCCCAGCACCGATTCGAGCGTCATGTCCGACCTCACGGTGGCGACATGGCGCACCGACA